>NZ_JAIZQG010000019.1:0-134255 GCF_020419965.1 Burkholderia sp. AU39826 | reverse complement strand
TGATCGCGTTCATCTTGATCGTCTTCGCCTGCTCGTCGGTGAGCAGCGAAGCGTCGAACTTGTCCCACGGAATGTCCTTCTCCATGTCCCAGCGGACAGCTTCGAGCGACCTGTAAAGTTCCGGATAAAGCATGGTGTTCATGATGGTCCCACCCCTGTTCTGCGCAATGCGACTTCTCTAAACGTGACTGTTGCCGCGCAAGCGCGCCACGCGCGCTTTTTGCAGCCAAGACTCTAATTTTACGCGGGAAACCGGCCCGCCGGACGCTGATTCCTCGTCCGGCTGCCGGGCGGCCGCGTCGCCGCCGTTGGGCATGCTGCAACCCGCTCCGTTCGGACGGAGCCGGCCGCGCTTGCCTGAGTGGGGGGCCGGCGCTGGCCGGCTCGTTGGCGCGCCCGTCCCCTGCCCCAGGCGGGTTCCCCGAAAGGTCCCGTGCGGATGCCGGATCGGCGGGCTGCTCGATATGGTGTATACGGCGGCGGCCATGATAGCACGCGTGCATGACGCTTCCGAGACGCCGGCCCGGTCGCGCGCCGCCAACCGGGATGCGGCGATCGGTCGCGGCCGGCCGTCGCGAAAACGCAACCTTGCATTGCGCCTGCGCGTGTCAGACCCGTATTTCGTCGGTCGCGAGGCCGTCTTCGGGCGGCGTGCCGGCCGCCGGCGCGCTGCTGCCGTCCGCCTGCGCGATCCAGCCGGCGAGCGTCTCGCGCTGCGCGCGGCCATCGCGGTAGCCGAGCTCGATCAGCTCGCGCGTGAAGGCTTCCTCGAACAGCAGGTAGCTGGCGAACGACGCGCCGGCCGGCTGGCTGCCGCCGATCGCGCCGAGCAGCCCGCGCATCGTCGCCGGCATCTGCTTCAGGTGCTTCGCGGCGATCAGCTCGATGCGCTCGGACGGCGCGATCGCGAGCACGTCGACGTGCCGCCAGCCGCTGTCGATCTCGACCTGGTGCGGCAGATGCTCGATCATCCGGTTGATGTGCTCGATCCGTTCGATGTCCGAGCCGATCGAGTCGAGGAACACGCTCGCGAGCACCTGCTGGCCGATCTGCGCGGGCGTCGGGTAGCCGCGCGCCCGGCCCGCGCCGTTCGCGGCCGGAATCTCGGGCCGGGGGTCGGCGGCGCCCACGACGACGATCCGGTCCGCGCCGAAGTGGATCGCCGGCGACAGCGGCGCGATCTGCCGGATCGAGCCGTCGCCGAAGTACTCGACCTGTCCGTCGAGCACGAGCGGCACGGCGGGAAACACGAACGGAATGGCCGACGACGCGAGCAGGTGCGACGCCGACAGATCGACGAGCCGCGCGGTGCGCTGCGCGCGCCGCCACGCCTGGATCGGCTCGGCGGCCTGGTAGAACGTGAGGTGCCGGCCGCTCGAATAGCTGAGCGCGGTGACCGCGAGCGCGTGCAGCAGGCGCGCCTCGAGCATCTGCTCGATCCGGTGGAAGCTCAGCTCGCGCTGCAGCAGGTGCGCGAGCGGCGTGTTGTCGAGCAGCCCGCGCGGCGAGCGGCGGGCCGCCCAGCCGAACGTCATCGTCGCGAGCCAGCGCGCGCCGGCGCCCGCGATGCCGAGCCAGTCGGTGCGATACACGTAATCGGCGCGCAACGGCTCCCAGAATTCGAGCAGGCGCCGCACGCCATGGGAAAAGTCGTCCGCGTGGCTCGCGATCGACGTCGCGTTGATCGCGCCGGCCGACGAACCGCACACGACCGTGAACGGCACCGTGTGCCGCTGCGGATCGGCCTCGCGCGCGATCTCGGCCAGCGCCTTCAGCACGCCGACCTGGTATGCGGCGCGCGCGCCGCCTCCCATCAGAACGAGCGCGAGTCGCATGATCGACCTGCTACCTGCGCCGCATCACGTCGAGCGCTTCGGCGGACGCGTTTCGGGCGACGAAGCGGCCGCCGCGCGCGCCGCGGCCGAACCGGACGGCTTCGCGGCGCGCTTGGCCGCGGGCTTGCGCGGCGCGGCGGCGGCGGGCTTCGCGACGGGTTCCGGCGCGGCGGCGGGCTCGGGCGACGCGGCGCCCGGCGCCGCCGGCTGCATGCCCGGCTGCGCCATCGCGAGGCTCGCGAGCTGGTTGAATTGCGTCTGCAGCAGGTTCCACCAGCCGGCCGGATCGAACGGCTGCTGCGCGGGGTCGCCTTCCGGCGCATCCGCCGCCGGAGCCGCCGCATCCGGTGCGGGCGCGGCCTCGCCCGCCGAGGTTTTCGCGGCCTGCGCGGCGGCGACCGCCGCGTCCTCGGCCGCCGACATCGAGCTCTGCGCGAACGCGCCGAACGCGCGCAGCGTCGCGAGCGTCGCGCGCTGCACCTCGAGCGCCTGGATCGCAGACTGCAGCATCCCGAGATTGAGCTTCAGCCACTGCTCGACCGCGCGCAGATCGGTGATCCGCTTGTCGAGCTCCTCGACGCTCGTGAGCGGCGACATCATGTCGGACATGCTCGACAGCGACGGCGGCAGCCCGTGCGCGGCGCCCGGAAAGGGCGCCATCCCGCCGAACGGCGACATCCGGATCATGTCCCACATCCGGTCCATCATGTCGGCGGGCTGGAACCCGGCAAAGCCGGCGAAAGGGTTGGCGCCGGAGGCATCGGTCGTCATACGGGCATCCTGGTTGACTGGGGGAGCGAGGCGGCCGTGCGTCGCGCGGCCGCCCATGATTCGATCATAGCGCGCGCGTCAGAACGGCGCGTCGCCGGGAAACGCGGGCGGGCGCCGCTCGCGCAGCGAGCGGATGCCTTCCTGCACGTCGGGCCCCGAAAAGCCCATGAATTCGAGCGCGAGCGACGTATCGAAGGTCGGCCCGGCCGTGCGCAGCCAGTTGTTCAGCGCGTACTTGGTCCAGCGGATCGCTGACTGCGAACCGTGCGCGAGCCGTTCGGCCACGTCGTACGCCTTCGGCAGCAGGTCGGCGGGCTCGACCGCGAGCGAGACCAGCCCGATCCGTTCGGCCTCCTCGCCGCTTACGGGCTCGCACAGCATCAGGTAGTACTTCGCCTTCGCCATCCCGCACAGCAGCGGCCACACGATCGCCGCGTGGTCGCCGGCCGCGACGCCGAGCCGCGTGTGGCCGTCGATGATGCGCGCATCCTTCGCGGCGATCGAGATGTCGGCGAGCAGCCCGGCGACGAGCCCCGCGCCGACGGCCGGGCCATGCATCGCCGACACGATCGGCTTGCCGCAATTGATCACGTTGTAGACGAGGTCGCGCGCCTCGCGCCACACGCGGGCGCGCACGTCGAAATCGTTCGCCATGTCCTCGACGAGCGCGAGATCGCCGCCCGCCGAAAAACCCTTGCCTTCGCCGCGGATCACGGCGACGCGCGTGTCGGGATCGCGGTCGACGTCGCGCCAGATGTCGGCGAGCTCGCGATGCATGCGCGCGTTCGCGGTCGCGAGGCCGCTGCGGTTCGCCCCCTCGCCGCTCATCACGATATCGAGCACGCCATGATCGCGGCGCGTCACCTTCAGTGCTTCGTAACCGCCGTACGCGGCGAGATCGGCCATCTGCTGCTCCTTGTTCGAGGCGCTCGAACGCTTGAATCGAGTGTAGCCAAGCCCGCGCGGTCAAACATCGGGCGAAACCCGGCGCGCGGGCCGAGGCCGGGTGCCGCCGCCGCGTTGCCTATGCCGCGCCGTCGGGCGGGGAAACCGACTGCTCGATCGCGCCGAAGATCGACGTGCCGGCCGCATCGAACATCTCGATGCGCACGGTATCGCCGTAACGCATGAATTCGGTCTGCGGCGCGCCGTGCTCGATCGTCTCGAGGCAGCGCTTCTCGGCGATGCAGCAGTAGCCGCGCTTCGCATCCTTGTTCGATACCGTACCGGAGCCGACGATCGAGCCGGCACGCAGGTTGCGCGTCTTCGCCGCGTGCGCGATCAGCTGGCCGAAGTGGAACACCATGTCGGTACCCGCATCGGGCTGCCCCACCTTCTTGCCGTTCCAGTGGACGATCATCGGGCGGTGCACGCGGCCCTCGCGCCATTCGTCGCCGAGCTCGTCCGGCGTGACGGCGACCGGCGCGAACGCGGTGGCGGGCTTGCTCTGGAAGAAGCCGAAGCCCTTCGCGAGTTCGGCCGGAATCAGGTTGCGCAGCGACACGTCGTTCGCGAGCGTGACGAGCCGCACGGCCTTCAGCGCGGCGTCGGGCGACGCGCTCATCGGCACGTCGCCGGTGATCACCGCGACTTCGGCCTCGAAATCGATGCCCCATTCCTCGGACGGACACACGACGTCGTCGCGCGGCCCCAGGAAATCGTCGCTGCCGCCCTGATACATCAGCGGATCGGTCCAGAACTCGGGCGGCATCTCCGCGCCGCGCGCGCGGCGCACGAGCTCGACGTGGTTCACGTACGCGGAGCCGTCGGCCCACTGGAACGCGCGCGGCAGCGGCGCCATGCAGTTGGCCGGATCGAACGCGAACGCGTTGCGCGCGCGACCGTGGTTCAGTGCGTCGTACAGGTCGCGCAGTTGCGGCGCGTAGAACGCCCAGTCGTCGAGGACGCGCTGCAGCGTCGGCGCGACCGCATCGGCGATCGCCGCGGTGTGCAGGTCGCGCGACACGACGATCAGCTGGCCGTCGCGCGTGCCGTCCTTCAGCGAAGCAAGTTTCATAGGGAGGATCTGCCGTTGTAGTGACGATGGAGGGAATCTATTTTACGATGGTGAATCCATGCGGCGCGCCCCGATCGCGCGCGCCGTTTTCACCCCGTTTCCTGCCGCATTTTCGCGCACCCGTTGCCCATGCCCGCCAGCCCGCTTCCCGACGACGATCTCACCGACTCCGATACCGACGACACCGCGTCCGGCGAGCACGGCGAGAAGGTCCGTTCCGGCATCCAGTCGATCGAGGTCGGCTTCCGCCTGCTCGACGTGCTGACGAGCGAGCCGCGCGCGATGATGCTGCGCGATCTCGCGCAGCGCGCGGGCATGAGCCCGGCGAAGGCGCACCGCTACCTGGTCAGCTTCTCGCGGCTCGGCGTCGTGTCGCAGGATCCCGTCTCGGGCCGCTACGAGCTCGGCGGCTTCGCGCTGCAGATGGGCCTCGCGCGGCTCGCGCGCGTCGACGGCGTGAAGCTCGCGCGGATCGCGCTGACCGAATTCCGCGACCGCCTCGACCAGACGGTCGGCATCGCGGTATGGGGCAACCAGGGGCCGACGATCGTGCACTGGATGGAATCGAGCCATCCGGCGAAGGCGTCGCTGAAGCTCGGCGACGTGATGCCGCTGCTCGGCTCCGCGACGGGCCTGCTGTTCGCCGCGTACCTGCCGCGCAGCAAGACCGCCGCGATGCTCGAGCGCGAACTCGCCGATACGCGCCGCTCGCCGCACCATGGCGGCCCGCGCACGCTCGACGAAGTCGACGCCGTGCTCGCCGACGTGCGCCGGCACGAGGCCGCGCGCGTCGAGGGGATGCTGCTGCCGACGATCCACGCGTTCTGCATGCCGGTGTTCGACGCGGTCGGCGAACTCGCGCTCGCGATCGTCGCGCTCGGCCAGGAAGGCTCGTTCGACATCGCGTGGGGCGGCGAGATCGACACGGCGCTGCGCGCGTGCGCGCGGAAACTGTCTTACGAACTCGGCTATAGTCCCGACGCACGCGACGCCTGACGCCTCCGGCTCACCCCACGTCACGCGTCGCGAACGCGCGGCGCATCCGGCGGTCCGATTCCTGTGGCGCGCGCCGCGCGCCCGACGTCACGCACGCGCCCCGACCCCGTTCCGATGCCCATGCAGCCTGCCGACCTTCGCCCGAGTTACGCCCCTCCCCGCCGCTGGCTGCGCGTGGGCGTCGCGCTCGTCGCCGTGCTGGTGCTGCACGCGCTCGCGGGGTTCTGGCTGATGCGCAACCGCGAATCGTTCACGCCGCCGCCGCCCGCCGACATCCCCGTGCAGATCGAACTGCTGAAACCGCGGCCGATCGAACGCCAGCCTGCGCCGCCAGCGTCGAAGCCGGTCGAACGTCCGGCCGCACCCGCCGCGCCGAAGGCGGCCCCGCCGAAACCCGCGCCGCCGGACGAACCGGTCCTCACGTCGACGCAGACGGCCGAGCACGGCGAACCGCCGGCTGCCGCCGCGTCCGCCGCGAGCGGCGTACCGGGCGCCTCGGGCGCGCACGCCGCACCGGCCGCCGGCGCCAGCGCCGCGACGCCGGGGCCTGCCGCGAGCGGCGTGAAGTTCGCCGCGCCGCCGTCCGGCGACCTGCAGTACGACACGTTCTACAACGGCATGCAGAACATGATCGGCACGATCCGCTGGCGCACCGACGGGCACACCTACGACCTGTCGGTGTCGATGCCCGTGCCGTTCGTCGGCCCGTTCGCCTATCGCAGCGAAGGCCGCATCGATGCATTCGGCGTCGCGCCCGACCGTTACGTCGAGAAGCGGGGCAAGCGGCCGGAGGACATCGCGATCTTCAACCGCGAGATCCGGCAGGTCGTGTTCACGCGCACGCCGAACAACGCGCCGCTGCCCGATGGCGTGCAGGACCGCTTCAGCATGCTGATGCAGTTGTCGGGGCTCGTGCGCGGCAATCCTTCCGCGTACAAGCCGGGCGTCACGCAGCAGTTCTTCGTGATCGACAACAACAGCGGCGAGACCTGGCCGATCACCGTGATCGGCGACGAGCAGGTGCAGACGCAGGCCGGCGTCATCGCCGCGCGGCACTTCATGCGCCTGCCGCGCCGCGACGGCGACACGCGCCGCATCGACATGTGGCTCGCGCCGTCGCTCGGCTGGCTGCCCGCGCGGCTCGTGCAGACCGAGCCGAACGGCGCGCAGATCGAGCTGCTGTGGCACGGCCGCCTCGCCGCACCGGACGTGCCTGCGGATGCAGCACCGCCCGGCGGCGCAACGAGCGCGCCCGACGCCGCGCCGGCGCCCGATGCGCCGGCCGCGCCGCCCGCGCAAGCGGCGCCGTCCACGCCCGCTGCAACCGTGCAACCACCGGCCTCCTCGGTTGTCACACAGTAAAAACATGCACGAATCGGCAATTTCGACCGATTACAGTTTTCCCGGAAATGGCCGATGACACTCTTTAACAACTATTTCAGTCCACCGGCTCACAATGAGAAACGTTTGATAGACATCGGCTTCTAACCGATACACCCCACGCGAACGGGAGGAACGGGGTGTGCAGCGCAAGCCCCTTGAAACCGGCAAGGCTTGCCCCACCTAGGGGACAACAAGGCCAGATGCCACTGCGAAGAGGAGTGCCGCCATGCAAATGATCTACAACAGCCCCAACTACTGCGTCGTCGAATTTGCGCCGCAGGCCGGCCATCACCTGATGAATGCCGGCGGATATGAAATCGTCGACAAGAACGCGCAGCGCGAGATCTTCATCGACGGCGAACTTGCCGAACGGTTCCGCGCGCACGTGAAGCAGTTGATCGAGGATGAACCGTCGCTCGACGAGGTCGACGAATTCCTCGGACAATTCGACAGCCTGATGATGATGCCCGTCGTGCTGCACTGACGACTCGCGGCCCGGCGCGTCACGCGGCCGGGCCATTCGCCGCGCATCGACGCGGCGCCGCGTGCACTCCGATCCTGCCCCCGTCCGGCTCGCCGGCGGGGGCTTTCATTTGGCGGCCGCCCGGCCGGCGCGGCCAGGGCGGCGACCGCTTGACGCACCGGCTACAATGACGGTTTTCCGTCTTCGCCGGTCTTCCGCCCATGTCTGCGACTCCTCTCGCCGCTTCCGTCCCGCTCGACGCGCCCTACACGCGCGGCGCCGCCCTGCCCGCGCTGCTCAAATCGCGCATCCTGATCCTCGACGGCGCGATGGGCACGATGATCCAGCGCTACAAGCTCGACGAGGCCGCGTATCGCGGCGAGCGCTTCAAGGATTTCCCGCGCGACATCAAGGGCAACAACGAGCTGCTGTCGCTCACGCAGCCGCAGATCATCCGCGAGATCCACGACCAGTACTTCGCGGCCGGCGCCGACATCGTCGAAACCAACACGTTCGGCGCGACGACCGTCGCGCAGGCCGACTACGGGATGGAAGATCTCGTCGTCGAGATGAACGTCGAATCGGCGAAGCTCGCACGCGAATCGGCCGCGAAATACGCGACGCCGGACAAGCCTCGCTTCGTCGCGGGCGCGATCGGGCCGACGCCGAAGACGGCCAGCATCTCGCCGGACGTCAACGATCCGGGCGCCCGCAACGTCACGTTCGACGAGCTGCGCACGTCGTACTACCAGCAGGCGAAGGCGCTGCTCGACGGCGGCGTCGACCTGTTCCTCGTCGAGACGATCTTCGACACGCTGAACGCGAAGGCCGCCCTGTTCGCGCTCGACGAGCTGTTCGAGGACACCGGCGAGCGCCTGCCGATCATGATCTCGGGCACCGTCACCGATGCGTCGGGCCGGATCCTGTCGGGCCAGACCGTCGAGGCGTTCTGGAATTCGCTGCGTCACGCGAAGCCGCTCACGTTCGGCCTGAACTGCGCGCTCGGCGCGGCGCTGATGCGTCCGTACATCGCCGAGCTCGCGAAGCTGTGCGACACCTACGTGTCGTGCTACCCGAACGCGGGCCTGCCGAACCCGATGAGCGACACCGGTTTCGACGAAACGCCCGACGTCACGTCGGGCCTGCTGAAGGAATTCGCGCAGGCCGGGCTCGTGAACCTCGCGGGCGGCTGCTGCGGCACGACGCCCGAGCACATCGCCGAGATCGCGAAGGCGCTCGCCGACGTGAAGCCGCGCCGCTGGCCGAACCAGTACAGCGACAACGCCTGACCCGCCTGCCCCACGTCCTTCATCACCAAATTCGCACCGCCATGACCGATCACATGATGCGCCTTGCCGGCCTCGAGCCGTTCAACGTCACGCCCGGGACGCTCTTCATCAACGTCGGCGAACGCACCAACGTCACCGGCTCGAAGGCGTTCGCACGGATGATCCTCAACGGCCAGTTCGACGAGGCGCTCGCCGTCGCGCGCCAGCAGGTCGAGAACGGCGCGCAGGTGATCGACGTCAACATGGACGAGGCGATGCTCGACTCGAAGGCGGCGATGGTGCGCTTCCTGAACCTGATCGCATCCGAGCCGGACATCGCGCGCGTGCCGATCATGATCGACTCGTCGAAGTGGGACGTGATCGAAGCCGGCCTCAAGTGCGTGCAGGGCAAGGCGATCGTGAACTCGATCTCGCTGAAGGAAGGCGAGGACGCGTTCCGCCACCACGCGAACCTGATCCGCCGCTACGGCGCGGCCGCGGTCGTGATGGCGTTCGACGAAACCGGCCAGGCCGATACGTACGAGCGCAAGACCGAGATCTGCAAGCGCTCGTACGACTTCCTCGTGAACGAAGTCGGCTTCCCGCCGGAGGACATCATCTTCGACCCGAACATCTTCGCGGTCGCGACGGGCATCGAGGAGCACAACAACTACGCGGTCGACTTCATCGAGGCGACGCGCTGGATCAAGCAGAACCTGCCGTACGCGAAGGTGAGCGGCGGCGTGTCGAACGTGTCGTTCTCGTTCCGCGGCAACGACCCGGTGCGCGAGGCGATCCACACCGTGTTCCTGTATCACGCGATCCAGGCCGGGATGGACATGGGCATCGTGAACGCGGGCCAGCTCGGCGTGTACGCCGATCTCGACGCGGAGCTGCGCGAACGCGTCGAGGACGTGATCCTGAACCGCCGTGCGGATTCCACCGATCGCCTGCTCGAGATCGCCGACAAGTTCAAGACCGGCGCCGCGAAGAAGGAGGAGAACCTCGAATGGCGCAACCAGCCGGTCGAGAAGCGCCTCGCGCACGCGCTCGTGCACGGCATCACGACCTTCATCGTCGAGGATACCGAAGAAGCGCGCGCGAAGATCGCCGCGGCCGGCGGCCGTCCGATCAACGTGATCGAAGGGCCGCTGATGGACGGGATGAACGTCGTCGGCGACCTGTTCGGCCAGGGCAAGATGTTCCTGCCGCAGGTGGTGAAATCGGCGCGCGTGATGAAGCAGGCGGTCGCGCACCTGATCCCGTTCATCGAGGAAGAAAAGCGCCTGCTCGCGGAAGCGGGCGGCGACGTGCGCGCGAAGGGCAAGATCGTGATCGCGACCGTGAAGGGCGACGTGCACGACATCGGCAAGAACATCGTGTCGGTCGTGCTCCAGTGCAACAACTTCGAAGTGGTCAACATGGGCGTGATGGTCCCGTGCAACGAGATCCTCGCGAAGGCGAAGGTCGAAGGCGCGGACATCATCGGGCTGTCTGGCCTCATCACGCCGAGCCTCGAGGAAATGGCGTACGTCGCGTCCGAAATGCAGCGCGACGACTACTTCCGCGTGAAGAAGATTCCGCTGCTGATCGGCGGCGCGACGACGTCGCGCGTGCACACGGCCGTGAAGATCGCGCCGCACTACGAAGGCCCGGTCGTCTACGTGCCCGATGCGTCGCGCTCGGTGTCGGTCGCGTCGAACCTGCTGTCCGACGAAGGCGCGGCGAAGTATCTCGACGAGCTGAAGTCCGACTACGAACGCATTCGCGACCAGCACGCGAACCGCAAGGCGCAGCCGATGGTCACGCTCGCCGAGGCGCGCGCGAACAAGACCAAGGTGGACTGGGCCGGCTACCAGCCGGTGAAGCCGAAGTTCATCGGCCGCCGCGTGTTCAGGAACTACGACCTGAACGAGCTCGCGAACTACATCGACTGGGGCCCGTTCTTCCAGACCTGGGATCTCGCCGGCCCGTACCCGGCGATCCTGAATGACGAGATCGTCGGCGAATCGGCGCGGCGCGTGTTCTCCGACGCGAAGTCGATGCTCGCGCGCCTGATCCAGGGGCGCTGGCTGACCGCGAACGGCGTGATCGCGCTGCTGCCGGCGAACACCGTCAACGACGACGACATCGAGATCTACAGCGACGAGTCGCGCTCCGAGGTGCTGCTCACGTGGCGCAACCTGCGCCAGCAGAGCGTGCGCCCGGTGGTCGACGGCGTGATGCGGCCGAACCGCTCGCTCGCCGACTTCATCGCGCCGAAGGAGTCGGGCGTCGCCGACTACATCGGGATGTTCGCGGTGACGGCCGGCCTCGGCGTCGACGTGAAGGAAAAGCAGTTCGAAGCCGATCACGACGACTACAGCGCGATCATGCTGAAGGCGCTCGCCGACCGCTTCGCGGAAGCGTTCGCCGAGGCGATGCACGCGCGCGTGCGACGCGAGCTGTGGGGCTATGCGAGCGGCGAGACGCTCGACAACGACGCGCTGATCGCCGAGAAGTACGCGGGCATCCGCCCGGCGCCCGGCTACCCGGCCTGCCCCGACCACCTCGTGAAGCGCGACATGTTCGACGTGCTGCACGCGGACGAGATCGGCATGAGCGTGACCGACTCGCTGGCGATGCTGCCGGCGGCGAGCGTGTCGGGCTTCTACCTCGCGCATCCGGACAGCCGTTACTTCTCGGTCGGTAAAATCGGGCAGGATCAGCTCGAGGACTATGCACGGCGCATGGCGCTGTCGCTCGACGACGCACGCCGCGCGCTCGCGCCGCAGTTGTAATCGAGCCGCGGCGCGCAGCCGCGACTTACCGTCACGCGCCCCGATCTCGGGGCGCGTTGTCTACCCCACCACTTATTCAGGACAACTAATCTCAATATTCGTCGATCAACGCTGCAATCTCTCGACCCGACACTCCCCCAGCCATACCTTCCTTCGAGATCAGGATCACCGAAACACCGCTCGACGCCGCCACCCCGTTCCCGCCGACCCGCTATCGCGGCGAAAGCTGGGACCTGAGCCACTTGCGCCCGTTGACGTTCACCTGCGATCTGGAAACCGGCTTCGACGTGACGGTTCTGGTCCTGTTCTCCTGTCACTGCTTCACACGCAGCCTCAAATGGGACGGGCGGACCCGCGACACCATTCCAGACGACGAGATCTACGACGACGGCCGCGAGACACGTGTGCTCTGCGCGGACCGGTATCGCGCGTCACGGCAGCTGTTGCGCGGCGTGATCGTCGGGCTGGCGACGCGGCGGATCGTTGTCGCGGATGAACGGCAGCCCAATTTCGTGACGGTGGAAGAGGTCGCGTCAGACGGCACGCAGCGCGTGTATGCCGTGTTCTTCGAGGTGGCGAAGGACCGGATCAGGAAACGCCGGCTCATCCTGCGCGTGCAGTCGGCCTACGTGGTGGAGGGCGGACTCACCCGACGCCAGCGGGAAGCCCGGAAAGTCGCGTTGCGCACGTTGCTGCGCGCGAGCCTGGAAGGCCGCAAGATCCGGGCGTAGAAAAACCAACGGCCGCCTTTCGGCAGCCGTCGCATGCGGGATTCTCTTTCCGTCTTTCGACGAAATACCCACTCCAGGTGGGACCCGGTTGCCCGGGCGGCGCTATGTTTTCGCACCCGCTTTCACATAGTCTTGCACTGAATTATAAGGAATTTCACCTATCGATCAAGGCAGGCCCGCACTGCCGCCCCATTTCGTCGCGCCCGCCTTCTGCCCCGTCGCCATTTCATCAGACAAAATAAAAAGCCCGCTCGAAAGCGGGCTTTTTCCTGTCTGGCCGACCGTTCGATCCGCCCGGCAAGGAAGAAGGAAGCTCAGAAGCCCCAGTGCACGTCGGCTTGGCCAGCCTTCGCTTCGCGCAGCATCGTCAGGAACGGCGCGACGCGCTGCGCCAGGCTCGGCGGCACTTCGTGGTGCGCGTGGTCGGCTTCGTCCTCGTGGAAATGGCCGGCGTGCTCGGCGCGCTCCTGCTTCGCCTGCGCGACCGCGCCTTCCAGCTTGGCGATCGCGTGGTCCAGTTCGTCGTGCGTAATGACACCGCGCTCGCCCAGCTGCTTGCCGACGAGACCCAGCACATACACGGCGAAATCCTTCAGCACGTCGAGATCCTGTGCCGCCTTGCTCTTGAACGTAATCATGACAATTCCCTTTTCATCTTGTTGTGCCTGCGCGGCGAGGTTGGGGAACGCCGGCAGACCGGCGTCCGGCCTCGCGGACGCGGGCCGCCTGAGCGGCATATTAGCACCTGTTAAAATTCTGCGATCCCTGAAACGCGCGCTTAAAAAGCGCGCCGGCGGGCCGGCGTTTCCGGCCCCCACCAACGAAGCCTTCTACCAGCATGCTGCCAGCACACAAACAGACCCTCGAAGCCCTGCTCGCGGATAGCGTCAAGCAGGTCGCACACGCGCTGAAAGGCGCCGACGCAGCATTCGTCGCCCCGACCATCACGCTGGAGCGCCCGAAGGTCGCCGCGCACGGCGACGTCGCGTGCAACGTCGCGATGCAGCTCGCGAAGCCGCTCGGCACGAACCCGCGCCAGCTCGCCGAGCAAATCGTCGCCGCGCTCACCGCGCAGCCGGCCGCGCAAGGCCTCGTCGAAGCCGCCGAGATCGCCGGCCCCGGCTTCATCAACCTGCGCCTGTCGGCCGCCGCGAAGCAGGCGGTGATCGCCGCCGTGTTCGAGCAGGGCCGCGCATTCGGCACGTCGGATCGCGAGAAAGGCAAGCAGGTGCTGCTCGAATTCGTGTCGGCCAATCCGACTGGCCCGCTGCACGTCGGCCACGGCCGCCAGGCCGCGCTCGGCGACGTGCTTGCGAACGTGATCGCGAGCCAGGGCTACGCGGTGCACCGCGAGTTCTACTACAACGACGCGGGCGTGCAGATCGGCAACCTCGCGATCTCGACGCAGGCGCGCGCCCGCGGCCTGAAGCCGGGCGACGCGGGCTGGCCGGAAGCCGCGTACAACGGCGAGTACATCGCCGACATCGCGCGCGACTACCTGAACGGCGAAACGGTCGCCGCATCGGACGGCGAGCCGGTCAAGGGCGCGGGCGACGTCGAGGATCTCGACGCGATCCGCAAGTTCGCGGTCACGTACCTGCGTCGCGAGCAGGACATGGACCTGCAGGCGTTCGGCGTGAAGTTCGACCAGTACTACCTCGAGTCGTCGCTGTACAGCGAGGGCCGCGTCGAGAAGACGGTCGACGCGCTGGTCAAGGCCGGCATGACCTACGAGCAGGACGGCGCGCTGTGGCTACGCACGACCGACGAAGGCGACGACAAGGATCGCGTGATGCGCAAGTCGGACGGCACGTACACGTACTTCGTGCCGGACGTCGCATACCACGTGACGAAGTGGGAGCGCGGCTTCACGAAGGTGATCAACATCCAGGGTTCGGACCACCACGGCACGATCGCGCGCGTGCGCGCCGGCCTGCAGGGCCTGCACATCGGGATCCCGAAGGGCTATCCCGACTACGTGCTGCACAAGATGGTCACCGTGATGCGCGACGGCCAGGAAGTGAAGATCTCGAAGCGCGCGGGCAGCTACGTGACGGTGCGCGACCTGATCGAATGGTCGGGCGGCGCGGCGGCGGGCCAGGAAGCAGCCCCCGACCTGATCGACGAAGCGACCATCACGCGCGGCCGCGACGCGGTGCGCTTCTTCCTGATCTCGCGCAAGGCCGATACCGAGTTCGTGTTCGACATCGATCTCGCACTGAAACAGAACGACGAAAACCCGGTCTATTACGTCCAGTACGCGCATGCGCGGATCTGCTCGGTGCTCAACGAACTGAAGTCGCGCTACAACGTGGACGTCGCGCAACTGCCGGGCGCCGACCTGTCGCAGTTGACGAGCGCGCAGGCGGCATCGCTGATGCAGAAGCTGGCCGAGTATCCGGACATGCTCACGCACGCGGCGAACGAGCTGGCGCCGCACGCGGTCGCGTTCTACCTGCGCGATCTCGCTGGCGAATTCCACTCGTTCTACAATGCGGAGCGCGTGCTGGTCGACGACGAAGCGCCGCGCAATGCGCGCGCCGCGCTGCTCGCCGCGACCCGTCAGGTGCTCGAGAACGGCCTGACGGTGCTCGGCGTGTCCGCCCCCGCCAAGATGTAAGGATGTCCGCGCGGCCCGAACCGGGCCGCGAATGGCTGCGGCAACGCCCGCCGTCGGATTGCCCACCGCCGGGCGCCCGTCGCAGCCCTCTCACGATTCTTTTTGCAGGTGACTCAAGCAATGGCACAACCACGCCGAACTTCGAAGCAATCGAAACAAGCCGGAGGGACATTTCTTGGAATCGTACTGGGCCTGATCGTCGGCCTCGCGATCGCCGTGGTGGTGGCGCTCTACATCACGCGTTCGCCGTCGCCGTTCGTGTCGAAGGTCGCGCCGCCGCAGGCCGACAATGGCGCGAGCCAGCCGCAGCAGTTCGACCCGAACCGCGCGCTGCAGGGCAAGACGCCCGGCCAGCCGGTGCCGCAGGCCGCGCAATCCGCACCGCCGAACACCGCGCCCGGCCAGGCCGCGAACCAGACTCAGGGCGGCGGCCTGCTGCCCGAGCCGCAGATCGTCGAAGTGCCGCCGTCGGGCAACGCGAACGGCGCCACCGGCTCGAGCAACGCCACCGCGTCGAACAATCCGTCGTCGGGCAACGGCGTCGCCGTCGCACCGAAGCCGGCCGACACCACGCCGCCGCCGAAGAAGACGCAACAGGCGCAGCAACAGCAGCAAGGCGGCGAGGACGACCTCGCGCGCTTCGCCGCGCAGAAGCAGGCGCAGCAGGCCGCCGCGCAAAAGCAGCAGCAACAGCAGCAGGCCGCGAACACGCCGAAGCCGACGTCATCGGCCGCCGCCGCCGCGGCAGCGGCGAAGCCGCCGACCGCGAACGACGCGAACACCGGCTACTTCCTGCAGGTCGGCGCGTACAAGACGGAAGGCGATGCCGAACAGCAGCGTGCGCGCCTCGGCTTCCAGGGCTTCGAGTCGAAGGTGTCGAAGCGCGACGTCAGCGGCGTGACCTATTTCCGCGTGCGCGTCGGCCCGTTCTCGAAGTTCGAGGATATGAACTCGGCCCGTCAGCGCCTGTCCGATGCAGGTGTCGACACGGCGGTGATCCGCTTCACGAAGCAGTAAGCCACCCGGCCGCGCCCACGCAGAACCCGTTACGTTCCGTAACCCGAGCAACCGATTCGACGTTCACAACATGAAAAAACTGCTTAGCACGCTCCTTCTGTCCCTGGGCCTGGCCGCCGGCCTCGCCCAGGCTTCGCCCGCCGCGCCGGCCGCCGGCAAGGACTTCGAGGTGATGAAGTCGCCGCAGCCGGTGTCGGCGCCGGCCGGCAAGGTCGAGGTGATCGAGTTCTTCTGGTACGGCTGCCCGCACTGCTACGAATTCGAGCCGACGATCGAGGCCTGGGTGAAGAAGCAGGGCAACAACATCGACTTCAAGCGCGTGCCGGTCGCCTTCCGTGACGATTTCCTCCCGCACTCGAAGCTGTTCTACGCGGTGTCCGCGCTCGGCATTTCCGAGAAGGTCACGCCGGCGATCTTCAACGCGATCCACAAGCAGAAGAACTACCTGCTGACGCCGCAGGCGCAGGCCGACTTCCTGGCCACGCAGGGCGTCGACAAGAAGAAGTTCATGGACGCGTACAACTCGTTCAGCGTGCAGGGCGAGGTGAACCAGTCGGCCAAGCTGCTGAAGGACTACGCGATCGACGGCGTGCCGACGGTCGTCGTCCAGGGCAAGTACAAGACGGGCCCCGCTTACACGAACAGCATCCCGGGTACCGCCCAGGTGCTCGACTTCCTCGTGAAGCAGGTTCAGGACAAGAAGCTCTGATCCCCGCCCGCGCGCCGGCATGACTACTCCGCTGAAGGTCTTCATCACCGGCGCGTCGAGCGGCCTCGGCCTCGCGATGGCCGAGGAATACGCCCGCCAGGGCGCCACGCTCGCGCTCGTCGCGCGCCGCACCGATGCACTCGATGCGTTCGCGCGGCGGTTCCCCAAGCTGTCCATCTCCGTCTATTCCGCCGACGTGCGCGACGCCGATGCGCTGGCCACCGCCGCCGCGTCGTTCATCGCCGCGCACGGCTGCCCCGACGTCGTGATCGCGAACGCGGGCATCAGCCAGGGCGCCGTCACGGGCCAGGGCGACCTCGCGACGTTCCGCGACGTGATGGACATCAACTACTACGGGATGGTCGCGACGTTCGAGCCGTTCGTCGGCCCGATGACGGCCGCGCGCCACGGCACGCTGGTCGGCGTCGCGAGCGTCGCCGGCGTGCGCGGGCTGCCCGGCTCCGGCGCGTACAGCGCGTCGAAATCGGCCGCGATCAAGTATCTCGAATCGCTGCGCGTCGAGTTGCGCCCGGCCGGCGTCGGCGTCGTGACGATCGCGCCCGGCTACATTCGCACGCCGATGACCGCGCACAACCCGTACCGGATGCCGTTCCTGATGGACGCCGACCGCTTCGCCGCGCGCGCGGCGCGGGCGATCGCCCGGCAGCACGCGTTCCGCGTGATTCCGTGGCAGATGGGCGTCGTCGCGAAGGTGCTGCACGTGCTGCCGCGCTGGCTGTACGACCGCCTGTTCGAGAAGGCGCCGCGCAAGCCGAAGGCCGGCGCGCACTGAGTGCGCCGTGGATCCGGCGAGCGCCTCGCCGGGTCGCTGTCGGGCCTTGGCCCGATCTGCCTCGCCATACCGCGCGAATCCGCGCCCGTCTCTACCTTCGTGTCGCGCCACATACCGCGCACCGCTGCCGCGATCCTGTCCGTTCCGTCGCTCGCGCCGCGCATTCGCAGCCGCCCGCCTCGCCCCTCGCCTTCCGCGCCGCGCTCGCCCTCCCCGCACGGCCGCATCAACACCCGTTCCGTCGCCATCGCAGCCGTTTTTCGGTCAATTCGTCGCGTTCCGGCGCCTTTTTCCACGCGTCGCACGCTTTGACGGTATCCTATTCGCCAGCCGCGCCGGCCCTGCCCGCTGCCGGGCCGCGCCCGCCTCCGTCATCCAGCGAAAAACACAAGCCACGTGGGAGATCCTATGCACGTCAAGCTATTCGCCGCGGCCGCCGTGGCCGCGGCCCTTGCCGCTCCCGGCCTCGCCGCCGCCAAGCCGCTCACCGTCTGCACGGAATCGAGCCCGGACGGCTTCGACGTCGTGCAGTACAACTCGCTCGTCACGACCAACGCGTCGGCCGATGTGATCTTCAACACGCTCGTGTCCTACGACGAAGCCGCGAAGAAGGTCGTGCCCGCGCTCGCGGACAAATGGGAAGCGAGCGCCGACGGCCTCACGTACACGTTCCACCTGCGCCCGAACGTCGCGTTCCAGACCACCGACTACTTCAAGCCGGGCCGCCCGCTCAATGCGGACGACGTCGTGTTCACGTTCACGCGGATGCTCGACGATGCGAATCCGTGGCACAAGGTGGCCGGCGCGAGCGGCTTCCCGCACGCGCAGTCGATGGGCCTCGTGAAGCTCGTGAAGTCGGTCACGAAGGTCGACGACAGCACGGTGAAGTTCGTGCTGAACGAGCCGAACGCGACGTTCGTGCCGATCCTGACGATGGGCTTCGCGTCGATCTACTCGGCCGAGTACGCGGACCAGTTGCTCAAGGCCGGCAAGCAGGCCGACCTGAACGCGAAGCCGGTCGGCACCGGCCCGTTCGTGCTGAAGAGCTATACGAAGGACGCACTGATCCGCTACGACGTGAACCCGACCTACTGGGGCGCGAAGCCGAAGGTCGATCGATTGATCTACGCGATCACGCCCGATGCATCGGTGCGCATGCAGAAGGTGAAGGCCGGCGAATGCCAGATCGCGCTGTCGCCGAAGCCGCAGGACGTGCTCGCCGCGAAGGGCGACAGCGCGCTGAAGGTCGTGCAGACGCCCGCGTTCATGACCGCGTTCGTCGCGCTGAACACGCAGAAGAAGCCGCTCGACAACGACAAGGTGCGCGAGGCGCTGAATCTCGCGTTCGACCGCGCGACCTACCTGAAGGTTGTATTCGACAACACCGCGACGGCCGCGAACAATCCGTATCCGCCGAACACGTGGAGCTACGCGAAGGACATCGCGCCGTATGCGTACGATCCCGCGAAGGCGAAGCAGTTGCTCGCGCAGGCCGGCTTCCCGAACGGCTTCTCGACGACGATCTGGACGCGCCCGACCGGCAGCGTGCTGAACCCGAACCCGAAAGCCGGCGCCGAGCTGCTGCAAGCCGACCTCGCGAAGATCGGCGTGAAAGCGGAAGTGAAAGTGATCGAATGGGGCGAACTGATCAAGCAGGCGAAGCTCGGCCAGCATGACATCCTGTTCATGGGCTGGGCCGGCGACAACGGCGATCCGGACAACTACCTGTCGCCGCTGTTCAGCTGCAACGCGGTGAAGTCGGGCATCAACTTCGCGCGCTTCTGCGATGCGCAGCTCGACAAGCTGATCGCCGACGGCAAGGCGACCGCCGACCAGGCCAAGCGCGCGAAGCTGTACGAAAGCGCGCAGAAGATCATCCACGACCAGGCGCTGTGGATTCCGCTCGGCTACCCGACCGCGGCCGCGCTGACGCGCACGAACGTGAGCGGCTATCACGTGAGTCCGTTCGGACGGCAGAACTTCGCGACGGTCGCGGTGCAGTAACCTCGCGTGGCGCGCAAGCGACGGCGCACATGCCGCTCGCTTGCGGCCCGCGCGCCGCGCTTGCTACACTGCGCGCTCATTCCTCATACCGGACGCCAGCCAAAGTGAACAACTAAGCCTTCCCGAAATGTTTTCGCCGCCCGTGCCACGCACGCCGCGCGCGAAAGTCTTCACGCATTTTTGGAGGTGCTTATGGCTGCAGCCACGCCCACCGGCGCGCTCGTCGCGCTTCATCACGTTTCCTTCCGCTTCGACGACGGCGTCACGCTGTTCGATTCGCTCGAACTGACCATCGATCGCACGCCGACCGGCATCGTCGGCCGCAACGGCGTCGGCAAAAGCGTGCTCGCGCAACTGATCGCGGGCCGCCGCGCGCCGAGTGCGGGGACGGTCGAGCGACATGCGCAGGTCGTCTACGTCGCGCAGCAGCACGACCACGACGCCACGGCCGCCCCGCGATCCGTCGCGCAGATCGCCGCGCTCGATGCGCCGCTCGGCGCGCTCGCGCGTCTCGCGGACGGCCGCGCGGCGCCGCACGACTTCGACCTGATCGGCGATCGCTGGGATCTCGCGGAGCGGCTGCGCGCGGCGCTCGACGCGGCCGGCCTGCACGATGTCCGCGCCGACACGCCCGCGCACACGTTGAGCGGCGGCCAGCTCGCGCGCGTCGCGTTGATCGGCGCGCTGCTGTCCGGCGCCGGCCTGCTCGTGCTCGACGAACCGACCAATCATCTCGACGCACCGGGCCGCGCGTGGCTGCGCACGGCGCTCGACGGCTGGCGCGGCGGCGTGGTCATCGTGAGCCACGACCGTGCGCTGCTCGCCGGCGTGCAGCGCATCGTCGAGCTGACGCCGCACGGCGCGCGCTCGTACGGCGGCAACTACGCGCTCTACCGTGCGCAGCGCGACGCGCAACAGGAAGCCGCGCACGCGGCGCTCGACCATGTGCGCACCGAGCGCGAGCGCGTGCGGCGCAGGCTCGAACAGGAACACGACACGATCCAGCGCCATGCGGCCGCGTCGCTGCGCGACGCGAAGGCGGCCAACCTGTCGTCGATGGCGCGCCAGCGCCGCAAGGGCGCCGCGCGCGCCATCATGGGGACGGTCCGGCGTCATCAGAGCGACTTCAAGGCGACGCTCGACGAACGCGTGCAGGAAGCGGCCGCGCGCGTCGAGGCCGATGCGCCCGTGCTCGTGTCGCTGCCGGGCACCGAGGTTAGCGCGCGCCGCCAGCTGTTCACGCTCGAACGCGCGCAACTGCCGTGGCGCGTCGCGGGCGACGCCGACACGATCACATGGTCGGCGAGCGGCGCCGTGCGCATCGCACTGACAGGCCCGAACGGCTGCGGGAAATCGACGTTGCTGCGGATGCTCGCGGGCGAACTCGCACCGCGTTCAGGTACATGCACGACGCACGTGAGCGCTGCGTATCTCGACCAGCGACTCGCACTGCTCGACCCGGAGCGCTCGATCATCGAGCAGTTGGGAGTGCTCGACACGCCGCTCACCGAGGGCGACCTGCGCAGCCGCCTCGCGCTGCTGCAACTCGACGCGGCGCGCGTGACGCAGCCGGCACGGCAACTGAGCGGCGGCGAGCGGCTGAAGGCCGCGCTCGCCTGCGCGTTGTGGCGCGGCACGCCCGCGCAACTGCTGCTGCTCGACGAGCCGACCAATCACCTCGATCTCGAATCGGTGCGCGCGATCGAAGCCGCGCTGGCGGGTTTCCCGGGCGCGCTCGTGGTCGCGTCGCACGACGCCGCGTTTCTCGCGGCGCTCGAACCGACGCACACGATGCAGTGGCATCCCGACGGATGGCGTTACGAACCCGTCGCGTAACGATGACGAAGCGCGCTCAGCTGGCGGCGCGGAACCGCAGCACGCCATCGTCACCCTGCTCGCGCACGAGTTCGCCCGCGAGCCACAGCAGGTTCAGGTGCGCGAGCGCCTCGCCGAGCGCGAACGTCATCTGGTGGATGTCGAGCTCCCGGCGGCGGAACATGATCGGCACGATGTCGGCCGCGCTCATCGGCTTTTCCGCGCACGCGACGCGCACTTCGGCCAGGCGCGCATCGTGGTGTTCGCGCAGTTGCGCGATGCGCGTGCGCACGCCGCGGAACGGCTTGCCGTGCGACGGCAGCACGAGCGTGTCGGGCGACATCGTCTCGTAGCGGCCCAGCGATTCCAGGTACAGCGCGAGCGGGTTCGCTTCGGGCTCGAGGTCGAACACCGACACGTTCGTCGAAATGCGCGGCAGCACCATGTCGCCGGAAATCAGCACGCCGTCGGCTTCGCTGTGAAGCGCGCAATGTTCAGGCGAATGGCCGTAGCCGGTGACGATGCGCCACGTGCGCGCGCCGATCGTCACCGCGTCGCCTTCGCGCAGGCGCCGGTAACGCGGCGGCACGGCCGGCACCAGATCCGAGTAGTAGCTGCGGCGGTTGCGCAGCTTGTCGAGCGCGGCCGGATCGGTCAGGCCGTGGCGCGCGAAGTGATCGGCGGCGGCCGCGCCGCCCGCGTTCGACCCGTTGCCGGCCGCCATCAGGCAACCGAACAGGTATTCGCCGAGCGTCATCCACAGCCGCACGTTCCAGCGGCCCTTGTCGCCGCCTTCGCACAGCCAGTTCGCGAGGCCGAAGTGATCGGGGTGGCAATGCGTGACGAGCACGCGCAGCACGGGCAGGCCGTCGAGCTGCGTGTCGAAGATCTGCTCCCAGTGCGTGCGGATCGCGTCCGACGCGATCCCGCAATCGACGACCGTCCAGCCGGCCTGCCCGTCGATCTCGTCGCGCAGCAGCCAGAGATTGATGTGATCGAGCGAGAACGGCAGCGGCATGCGCAGCCAGCGCACGCCGGGCGCGACCTCGAACGTGTCGCCCGCGGCGGGCAACGTATCGGCGAAGGGGTAGTCGAGTTGGTGTTCCAGGGCATTCATCGGTGGGGCGTCTCGTCGTTATCGCTGCGAAGGCGCGCCGGCGGCAGGGCGCGGCGGGCGCTGCGTCGATTCTATCGCCGTCGCGCGAAACACGTGCCCGGCCCCCGCCGGCGCGCCAAAAAAAGTTCGTGTCAGAATCGGTTCCGTACCCGTATCTTTACGCGAAGATGCGTCGAACGGCGCCCAACGGCGATCAACACGCCGATTGACGACCAGTCGCGCATCACCGCGAAAGTCATTGAAACGCCGACTTGGGCGCTAAAATGGCGAGTGCTTACAGCCCCTTGAACGAGCCTGCACGCGATGAATCACTTCCCCAAACTGCTGTCGTCGCAGATCGGTTTCGACGTCGCGCAGACGATGCTCGAATACTTCGATCGCCATTACCGGATCTTCCGCGAAGCGGCGGTCGATGCGAAGACGCTGTTCGAGCGCGGCGACTGGCACGGGCTGCAGCGGCTCGCGCGCGAGCGGATCACGTCGTACGACGATCGCGTGAAGGAATGCGTCGAGGTGCTGGAAGACGAATACGACGCGGAGAACATCGACGACGAAGTCTGGCAGCAGATCAAGCTGCACTACATCGGCCTGCTCACGTCGCACCGCCAGCCCGAGTGCGCGGAAACCTTCTTCAATTCGGTGTGCTGCAAGATCCTGCACCGCTCGTATTTCAGCAACGATTTCATCTTCGTGCGCCCGGCGATCTCGACCGAGTATCTGGAGAACGACGAGCCGGCCGCGAAACCGACGTACCGCGCGTACTATCCGGGCACCGACGGGCTCGCGGTCACGCTCGAGCGCATCGTCACGAACTTCCAGCTCGAGCCGGCGTTCGAGGATCTCACGCGCGACATCGGCTGCGTGATGCAGGCGATCGACGATGAATTCGGCCACTTCGACGAAGCGCCGAATTTCCAGATCCACGTGCTGTCGTCGCTGTTCTTCCGCAACAAGAGCGCGTACATCGTCGGCCGCATCATCAACGCCGACCGCGTGCTGCCGTTCGCGGTGCCGATCCGCCACGTGCGCCCGGGCGTGCTCGCGCTCGATACCGTGCTGCTGCGCCGCGAGCAGTTGCAGATCATCTTCAGCTTCTCGCATTCGTACTTCCTCGTCGACATGGGCGTGCCGTCCGCGTACGTGGAGTTCCTCTGCACGATCATGCCGGGCAAGCCGAAGGCCGAGATCTACACGTCGGTCGGGCTGCAGAAGCAGGGCAAGAACCTGTTCTACCGCGACCTGCTGCACCATCTGTCGCATTCGAGCGACCGCTTCATCGTCGCGCCCGGGATCAAGGGCCTCGTGATGCTCGTGTTCACGCTGCCGTCGTTCCCGTACGTGTTCAAGATCATCAAGGATCAATTCCCGCCGCCGAAGGAAACGACGCGCGCGCAGATCATGGAGAAGTACCAGCTCGTGAAGCGCCACGACCGCCTCGGGCGAATGGCCGACACGCTCGAGTATTCGAGCGTCGCGCTGCCGCTCGCGCGGCTCGATCATGCGCTCGTGCGCGAACTCGAGAAGGAAGTGCCGTCGCTGCTCGAGTACGAGGACGACAAGCTCGTGATCAAGCACCTGTACATCGAGCGCCGGATGACGCCGCTGAACCTGTACCTGCAGAACGGCAGCGACGTGGACGTCGAGCACGGCGTGAAGGAATACGGCAACGCGGTGAAGGAGCTGATGAAGGCGAACATCTTCCCCGGCGACATGCTGTACAAGAACTTCGGCGTCACGCGCCACGGCCGCGTCGTGTTCTACGACTACGACGAGATCGAGTACCTGACCGACTGCAACGTGCGGCGCGTGCCGCCGCCGCGCAACGAGGAAGACGAGCTGTCCGGCGAACCGTGGTATACCGTCGGCCCGCACGACATCTTTCCGGAGACCTACGGGCCGTTCCTGCTCGGCGACCCGCGCGTGCGCAGCGTCTTCATGAAGCATCACGCGGACTTTTTCGATCCGGCGCTGTGGCAGGCGAGCAAGGACAAGCTGATGCAGGGCGAATTGCCCGATTTTTATCCGTACGATGCGGCCCTGCGCTTCAGCGTGCGCTACCCTGCGCGCTTCGGCGCGACGGGCCTCGACGACGGCGCGGGCGACGCGCAGCGCGCCGCCTGACGCCGGCAACACCGAATCCGATATCGACCGATTTCCGCCAACGGAAGCCACACCGATGACTACTCAAGACAATCCGCTTTCACATCTGTTCGACAACAACGATGCCTGGGTCAAGCGCCAGCTCGCCGACGATCCCGATTTCTTCGCACGACTCGCCGACCAGCAGGCGCCGGAATATCTGTGGATCGGCTGCTCGGATTCGCGCGTGCCGGCGAACCAGATCATCGGCCTGCCGCCGGGCGAAGTGTTCGTGCACCGCAACATCGCGAACGTGGTCGTGCACAGCGACCTGAACTGCCTGTCGGTGATCCAGTTCGCGGTCGACATCCTGCGCGTCAAGCACATCATGGTCGTCGGCCACTACGGCTGCTCGGGCGTGAACGCGGCGCTGCACAACCGCCGTGTCGGCCTCGCGGACAACTGGCTGCATCACGTGCAGGACGTACGCGAGCGCCATGCGGCGCTGCTCGACGAATGGCCGGTCGGCGAAGCGCGTTACCGTCGCCTGATCGAGCTGAATGCGATCGAACAGGTCGTCAACGTGTGCCGCACGACGATCGTCAACGACGCGTGGGCGCGCGGCCAGTCGCTCACCGTGCACGGGCTCGTGTACGGCGTGCACGACGGCCGGATGCGCAACCTCGGGATGGCCGTGTCGAACTTCGACGCGCTCGACTCGACTTACCGGCGCTGCGTGGCCGCGCTCACCGCCGGCGGCGAGCATGCGCCGGACAACGACATGGTCGCGGCGGACGCCGCCCGGCTCGAAAGCGTCGCGCAGGCGGTCGCCGCGACGCTCAAGCCGTGCGACGACGCGCAGCAGTAACGCGCCAGCCGCCGGACGGCGGCTGCGACGCGGCCGCGGCACGCGTCGAACGGATCTGACAACGGCACTGCCTCGGTGGCGCCACCGCAAGGAGCGACAGGCATGAAAACCGTATTGATCGTCGGCGCATCGCGCGGCCTCGGCCGCGAATTCGTCCGGCAATACCGGCGCGACGGCTGGAACGTGATCGCCACCGCGCGCGACGCGGCGTCGCTCGATGCGCTGCGCGCGCTCGGCGCGCAGCCGCATGCGCTCGACATCGCGCAGCCCGAGCAGATCGCGGCGCTCGGCTGGAAGCTCGACGGCGAGCGGCTCGATGCGGCCGTGCTCGTGTCGGGCGTGTACGGGCCGCGCACCGAGGGCGTCGAGACGATCACCGCCGAGGATTTCGACGCGGTGATGCACACGAACGTGCGCGGGCCGATGCAGCTGCTGCCGATCCTGCTGCCGCTCGTCGAGGACGCGCGCGGCGTGCTGGCCGTCGTGTCGAGCCGGATGGGCAGCATCGCCGAGGCGACCGGCACGACCGGCTGGCTGTACCGCGCGAGCAAGGCCGCGCTGAACGACGCGCTGCGCATCGCGTCGCTGCAGACGCGCCATGCCGCGTGCATTTCGCTGCATCCCGGCTGGGTGCGGACCGACATGGGCGGCGCGCAGGCCGCGATCGACCCGGAAACGAGCGTGACCGGCATGCGTCGCGTGATCGCCGAATCGGGTTCCGACGTGTCCCAGGCGAACGGCCGGTTCTTCCAGTACGACGGCGTCGAGCTGAGCTGGTGAGCGGCACCGGCAACCGATCGTTGTTAATTCACATTTCGCATGATTTTGAACCGACCTGACGCGTGCCCGTGCGGCGGCGCGTCTCCCGCGCCCGCCGGCAAAGCCCCGGCGCCGCGCTACGCGGCCTGCTGCGGCCGTTTCATCGACGGCGGCGAGGCCGCCGCCACCGCACTCGAATTGATGCGTTCGCGGTATAGCGCGTACGTGCTGGGCGCGACCGATTACCTGCGCGCGACGTGGGCCGCGCGCACCTGCCCGCCCGATCTCGACACCGACCCGGAAGCACCGGACGCGCCGCGCTGGCTCGGCCTCGCGGTCAAACGCCACGTGCCGCTCGACGAGCGGCACGCGGAGGTCAAATTCGTGGCGCGCTACAAGGTTGGCGGGCGCGCTTACCGGCTCCACGAGACGAGCCGTTTCGAGCGCGACGAGCACGGTTTCTGGCGCTATGTCGACGGCGAAGTAAGTGAACGCTGACAAATAGTTGCCATGTCAGACGCCGGGTAATTCCCGCATTGCACAACCTGATTTTGTCGGGCTACGATGGCCTCGAATTGGTCATGTTGCGTGGCAGGGCTTACGGATGGCGTTCAGCAAGGTATTGGTGGGATGGATGGCGGCCTGTGCGCTGTCGGCCGCTCAGGCCGGTACGCTGCCGGGCGCCGCTACGGCGGCGGGCGCCGGCGGATCGCTCGCGCACGCCGAGCGCTTCGACTACGCCGACGCGAACCTGCCGCAGGTCGCCGCCGACCTCAACGAACAGATCCTGCGCATTCCGGCCGATGCTTCGGGCGCCGTCACGCTCGAGGCGACGCTCTTCAAGCCGAACGGCCCCGGCCCGTTCCCGCTCGTCGTCTTCAACCACGGTAAAAATACCGGCGATCTCCATCTGCAGCCGCGCAGCCGGCCGCTCGCGTTCGCGCGCGAATTCGTGCGGCGCGGCTATGCGGTGATCGCGCCGAATCGCCAGGGCTTCGCCGGTTCGGACGGCACGTACCGGCAGGAAGGCTGCAACGTCGGCAAGAACGGGCTCGCGCAGGCCGCCGACGTCGACGCGACGGTGCGCTACATGTCGCGCCAGCCGTACGTCGATGCGTCGCGCATCGTCGTCGCCGGCACGTCGCATGGCGGGCTCGTGTCGGTCGCATACGGCACCGAAGCGGCAGCCGGCGTGCGCGGCATCATCAACTTCTCCGGCGGGCTGCGCCAGGACCTGTGCGACGGCTGGCAGCGCAACCTCGTCGATGCGTTCGACCAGTACGGCGCGCATACGGCCGTGCGGTCGCTGTGGCTGTACGGCGACAACGATTCGGTATGGACGCCCGCGCTCGTCGCGCAGATGCACGATGCGTACGTGTCGCACGGCACGCAAGCCCGCTTCATCGATTTCGGCCGCTACAAGGACGACGCGCACCGGCTGATCGTCGATCGCGACGGCGTGCCCGTGTGGTGGCCGGCCGTGAACGCATTCCTCGCCGAACTGAATCTGCCGACCGCGGTGCGCTATGCGGTCGCGAACCCCCATGAGCCGAAGGCCAGCGGCTATGCGTCGATCGATGCGGTCAACGCCGTGCCGTACGTCGACGAAGCCGGCCGCGAAGGCTATCGCCGCTTCCTGAGCCAGCATCCGAGCCGCGCGTTCGCGGTGTCGTCGGAAGGCGCGTGGTCGTGGGCCGAAGGCGGCGACGACCCGATGGCGCTCGCGCTCGACAACTGCGCGAAGCAAGGCGCGGGCGCGTGCCGGCTGTACGCGGTCAACGACCGCGTCGTGTGGAACGCGAGCCCGACGCAAACGGCCGACAACGGCGACGATCACATCCGCGACACCGATACGCGCGCGCTGGCTTCGCGCTGACGCGCGGCTGTCGTTCTTCCCGCTTCACCCTCGCACCTTCCCGGTCATCGCGGCGCTCCGCCGCCTGCTCGTCAAATCGAGCGCAAACCCCGTCATGCTCGTTTTGACGAGCAATCGACTTGAATTCGCGCCGGCATGATCTATGATGTTCGTTATTTCGATCACAATCGACTTAATGATCGATTTTACGAGCATGAAGGTCAATCAAGCTGTAGCCGCCAGCCCAGCCGCCCTCGCGGAAGCTGCGCGCGTTGGAGAAGCACTCACCCGTCTGCGCATCTCACGGCGCGTTCAGCAGAACGAGGCGGCCACCCGCGCCGGGCTCTCGCGCAATACCGCCTATCGCATCGAGAAAGGCGATCCTGGCGTCGCGCTGGGGCAGTGGCTTCGGTATCTCGATGCGATTGCGCCGGGAACCACCCTGCTGGAACTGCTCTCCGGAACAGACCCGTCGCTCAAGACACAGGCTGCCCGAGAACGCAGTCGACGCGTACGATCTCTCACGGACAATGAACTCAAGGATCTTGATTTCTGATGGTCGCCGTCGTCAAAAGACTCGCCGTGTTTGCCTATCTCGACGATGACTGGGCACCCGCCGGCCTGCTCCAGATGACCGAAGACGGTGCCAATCTGCAGGCATCGAGCTTCGCATACGGCTTGCGCTATATCGACCGGGCCAACGCCATCGAAATCGACCCGGTGAGCCTGAGTCTCGCGAGAAAGAACGAGATACGCGGCAAGATGAACTTCCCGACGGGCGGGTTGACGCAGTTCGGCGGTATTCGCGACGCCGCGCCCGATGCATGGGGGCGACGCGTCATCGAAGCCAAACTCAAAGTCAGGGCCAACACACTGCCCGAATCCACCTATCTTCTCCACGCGGGCAGTCAGCGTATTGGTGCGCTCGATATCCGGGAGAATCTGGACACCCCTCCAGGCCCGCAAGCCGGCAATGGCCTGCACAGGCTCGAGTATCTGATCGATTCGGCAGCGCGCATCGAGGAAGGCGAGCCCGTGCCAGCCGAACTCGAAGCCATCTTCGTACAGGGCAGCGGCCTCGGCGGCGCCCGGCCAAAGGCTACGGTGCGGGACGAAAACAGCGTGCTTTGGCTGGCCAAATTCCCGAGTCGTAGCGACCGGCTGAACGTAACGGTCATCGAAGAGGCCACGCTTCGTCTTGCGGCCCGGTGCGGCATTCGGGTCCCACCCACCCGCATCGTCGACGTCGGCGGCCGGCAAGTCATGTTGATCCGCCGATTCGATCGGTACTGGACTCACCCCGAATTCGAAACCCTTCGAGGGGACGATGCGCTATATCTGCATCCCCGTGCCGGGGCAACCGAGCGAAGAGTGCCCTTCGCGAGCGCATTGACACTGGTCGGCTGTTCCGAGATGGAATCGATGGAGAAAAGTTATCAGGATGTGGCTCATGCAATCCGGCAGCATGGGCACATGGACGCCATTCGAGCCGACAACAGGGAACTGTTCAAGCGGATGGTCTTTAACATCCTCGTGAGCAACGACGACGACCATTTGCGCAACCACGGATTCATTCGCGACCCACGCCTCCCGGGCTGGCGCCTCAGCCCGTTATACGATGTTCTGCCCCGGCCGAGCAGTGCACACGAGCGCTATCTGCACCTCGGCATCGGGCCGCAAGGCCGGCTCGCCACACTGGACAACGCGTTCAATGCCCGGGATGCATTCGGCCTTTCGAAATCAGACGCCGGACTCGCGATTGCTGAAGTCTGGCAACCGACACGCGAATGGAAGACGTGTTTCGAAGAGCATGGCGTGCCTGACAAGGAAGTCGACAAGATTGCGCCGGCGTTCCGTCACATCGACCACGTGGC
The DNA here is from genome assembly GCF_020419965.1 of Burkholderia sp. AU39826. Taxonomy (NCBI): domain Bacteria; kingdom Pseudomonadati; phylum Pseudomonadota; class Betaproteobacteria; order Burkholderiales; family Burkholderiaceae; genus Burkholderia; species Burkholderia sp. AU39826. Next base: position 104,501 of record NZ_JAIZQG010000019.1, on the reverse strand, counting down.
CGACGCGGCACTTCGCAAAGCATTGCCCTGAACCTGCCCGCTCGATTTCGTTCAGTCGTCCGGCGTTGCGCCGCCGCGTCGACCGGGCCCCTGCGCGCAGCAAGTTCGGCCCCTTGTCGCCGCCAACACCGCACAATCATCCTTCCCCATATTTCGCTGCCCGGCCGCGCCCGCCCCGCGATTTTTTTCTGTCGGGCGGTGTCACTCGACCGTCGTCATCTGCGTGCATTTCGGCCGATCCGCCGCGTTCCGTTCCGAGCACCCCCGAACTGCGCCGAACTCCCGCCCAGCAAGGCTGTGCGGCGTTTGTAACCGCTAGTGCAACGTCCGGCGGAACACGCTAATCTCTGCGCGTTTCGTATCCCGCCGCGCGGCGCCCGTCGATACCGCGCGGCCGTTTTACCCCCCGGAGTCGCCTTGAGTACGCCAGCCACCGACGACTGGGTCGCGCGCAGCCTGCGCGCGGTCTGGCACCCCTGCACCCAGATGAAGCATCACGAGCGCCTGCCGCTCGTCCCCGTCGCGCGCGGCGCGGGCGTGTGGCTGGTCGACCGTGACGGCCGCCGCTACTTCGACGCGATCAGCTCGTGGTGGGTCAACCTGTTCGGCCATGCGAACCCGGACATCAACGCGGCGCTGAAGGACCAGCTCGACACGCTCGAGCACGCGATGCTCGCCGGCTGCACGCACGAACCGGCGATCGAGCTCGCCGAACGGCTGCACGCGCTGACCGCCCGCACGCTCGGCCATGCGTTCTTCGCGTCGGACGGCGCGTCGGCCGTCGAGATCGCGCTGAAGATGAGCTTCCACGCGTGGCGCAACCGCGGCCGCGCGAACAAGCAGGAATTCGTCTGCGTCGCGAACAGCTATCACGGCGAGACAATCGGCGCGCTCGGCGTGACCGACGTCGCGCTGTTCAAGGATGCGTACGACCCACTGATCCGCCACGCTCACGTGGTCGCGTCGCCCGATGCGCGCGGCGCGCTGCCGGGCGAGACGGCCGCCGACGTCGCGGGCCGCGCGCTCGCGGACGTGCGGCGCCTGTTCGTCGAACGCGGCGACCGGATCGCCGCGCTGATCGTCGAGCCGCTCGTGCAGTGCGCGGCCGGCATGGCCATGCACGATCCGTCGTACGTGCGCGGGCTGCGCGCACTGTGCGACGAATTCGGCGTGCACCTGATCGCCGACGAGATCGCGGTGGGCTGCGGCCGCACGGGCACCTTCTTCGCGTGCGAACAGGCGGGCGTCTGGCCCGATTTCATGTGCCTGTCGAAAGGAATCAGCGGCGGCTACCTGCCGCTGTCGCTGGTGCTCACGCGCGACGACGTGTTCGCGGCGTTCTACGACGACGACACGACGCGCGGTTTCCTGCACTCGCATTCGTACACGGGCAACCCGCTCGCGTGCCGCGCGGCGCTCGCGACGCTCGACCTGTTCGCGCGCGACGACGTGCTCGCGAGCAACGCCCGCAAATCGGCGACGCTGCGCGCGGCGCTCGCACCGCTGGGCGCCCATCCGCACGTACGCCACCTGCGCGAGCGCGGCACGCTGTTCGCGTTCGACGCCGCGCTCGACGGCGACGCGGCGCGTGGCTTCTCGCGGCGCTTCTTCGAGCGCGCGCTCGAACGTGAACTGCTGCTGCGCCCGATCGGCACGACCGTGTACCTGATGCCGCCGTACGTGATGAGCGACGACGACATCGCGTGGCTCGCGCGGCGCACGCGCGACACGCTCGACGCCACGCTGGAGGATCTCGGCCGATGAGCCTGCTCGACACCCTGCAACGCGGCCTCGCCGACCTCGACGCGCAAGGGCTGCGCCGCGTGCGCCGCATCGCCGACACCGCGTGCGACGCGCGCATGACCGTGAACGGCCGCGAGATCGTCGGCTTCGCGAGCAACGACTACCTCGGCCTCGCCGCGCATCCGGCGCTCGTCGCCGCGTTCGCGGAAGGCGCGCAGCGCTACGGCTCCGGCAGCGGCGGCTCGCACCTGCTCGGCGGCCATTCGCGCGCGCACGCCCGGCTCGAGGACGAACTCGCGGGCTTCGCGGGCGGCTTCTCCGACGCGCCGCGCGCGCTGTACTTCAGCACCGGCTACATGGCGAACCTCGCGGCGATGACCGCGCTCGCCGGCAAGAGCGCGACGATCTTCTCCGACGCGCTGAACCACGCGTCGCTGATCGACGGCATGCGGCTGTCGCGCGCGAACGTGCAGGTCTATCCGCACGCCGATACGGCCGCGCTCGCCGCGCTGCTCGACGCATCGGATGCCGAAACGAAGCTGATCGTCAGCGACACCGTGTTCAGCATGGACGGCGATGTCGCGCCGCTCGCCGAACTCGTCGCGCTGGCCGAGCGCCACGGCGCGTGGCTCGTGGTCGACGATGCGCACGGCTTCGGCGTGCTCGGCCCGCAGGGTCGCGGCGCGCTCGCGGCCGCTGCGCTGCGTTCGGCGCATCTCGTGTACGTCGGCACGCTCGGCAAGGCGGCCGGTGTCGCCGGCGCGTTCGTGATCGCGCACGAGACCGTGATCGAATGGCTGATCCAGCGTGCGCGCAGCTACATCTTCACGACCGCCGCGCCGCCGGCCGTCGCGCATGCGGTATCGGCGAGCCTGAAGGTGATCGCGGGCGACGAAGGCGACGCGCGCCGCGCGCACCTCGCCGCGCTGATCGAACGCACGCGCGCGCTGCTGCGCAACACGCGCTGGCAGCCGGTCGATTCGCACACGGCCGTGCAGCCGCTCGTGATCGGCAGCAACGACGCGACGCTCGCCGCGATGCGCGCGCTCGACGCGCACGGCCTGTGGGTGCCCGCGATCCGGCCGCCGACGGTGCCGGCCGGCACGTCGCGGCTACGCGTGTCGCTGTCGGCCGCGCATTCGTTCGACGATCTCGCCAGGCTCGAAGCCGCGTTGATCCAGGCCAGCGAGGAGGCTGCAGCATGACCGCCCCGCTCTCCGTCTTCGTGACCGGCACCGACACCGAAATCGGCAAGACCTTCGTGTCGGCCGCGATGCTGCACGGCTTCGCGCGGCACGGCCTGCGCGCGGCCGCGCTGAAGCCGGTCGCGGCCGGCGCGTACGAACGCGACGGCGTGTGGCGCAACGAGGACGCCGACCAGCTCGACGCCGCTGCGAACGTCGTGCTGCCGCCCGAGCTGCGCACGCCGTTCCTGCTGAAAGCGCCGGCCGCGCCGCATATCGTCGCCGCGCGCGAAGGCGTGACGCTCGACCTCGACACGATCGTCGCGTGCCATCGCGAAGCGCTGACGCGCGCGGACGTCGTCGTCGTCGAAGGCGTCGGCGGCTTTCGCGTGCCGCTGAACGACACGCAGGACACCGCCGATCTCGCGGTCGCGCTCGGCCTGCCCGTCGTGCTCGTCGTCGGCGTCCGGCTCGGCTGCATCAGCCACGCGCTGCTGACGGCCGATGCGATTCGCCAGCGCGGCCTCACGCTCGCGGGCTGGGTCGCGAACCACGTCGACCCGGCGATGTCGTTCGCCGACGAGAACGTCGCGACGATTGGCGACTGGCTCGCGCGCGAGCACCGCGCGCCGCTGATCGGCCGCATCGCGCACCTGACGCCGGCCGCCCCCGAATCCGCCGCGGCGATGCTCGACATCGCCGCGCTCGTCGAGTCGCTGCGCGCCGCGCGGCCTTGACCCAACCGATCCCCCAATCCCGCCCAGGACAGGAAAAAGAAATGACCCAAGCCCAGACCGCCGCCGTGCAACCCGACGCGATCCCCGTGGCCGCTCCGGCGCCGCAGCGCTGGCGCGTCGCCGACGTCGTCGCGCTGTTCGAGCTGCCGTTCAACGACCTGATGTTCCGCGCGCAGCAGGTGCATCGCGAGCACTTCGACGCGAACGCGGTGCAACTCTCGACGCTGCTGTCGATCAAGACGGGCGGCTGCGAGGAAGATTGCGGCTACTGCTCGCAGTCGTCGCATCACGACACGGGCCTGAAGGCCGAGAAGCTGATGGACGTCGACGCGGTGCTCGACGCCGCGCGCGCGGCGAAGGCGAACGGCGCGAGCCGCTTCTGCATGGGCGCCGCGTGGCGCAATCCGAAGGAGCGCCACATGCCGGCGCTGACCGAGATGGTGCGCGGCGTGAAGGAGCTCGGCCTCGAGACCTGCATGACGCTCGGCATGCTGGAAGACGAGCAGGCCCGGCAGCTCGCCGACGCGGGCCTCGACTACTACAACCACAACCTCGACACGTCGCCGGAGTTCTACGGCCAGGTGATCTCGACGCGCACGTACCAGGACCGCCTCGACACGCTCGACCGCGTGCGCGACGCGGGCATCAACGTGTGCTGCGGCGGCATCATCGGGATGGGCGAGTCGCGCCGCGAACGTGCGGGGCTGATCTCGCAGCTCGCGAATCTGAACCCGTATCCGGAATCGGTGCCGATCAACAACCTCGTCGCGATCGAAGGCACGCCGCTCGAAGGCACCGCGCCGCTCGATCCGTTCGAGTTCGTGCGCACGATCGCGGTCGCGCGCATCACGATGCCGAAGGCCGTCGTGCGCCTGTCGGCCGGCCGCGAGCAGCTCGACGACGCGATGCAGGCGATGTGCTTCCTCGCCGGCGCGAACTCGATGTTCTACGGCGACCAGTTGCTGACGACCAGCAACCCGCAGACGCAGCGCGACCGCGCGCTGTTCGAGCGCCTCGGCATCCGCGCGAGCCAGGCCGACGCGCTGGCGGAACACGCGTAAGCGGTAGCGGCCGGCGCGCCGCGCCCGCCAACGAGAAAGCCGGGGCATGCCCCGGCTTTTTTCATCCGATCGTCTGCACCGGGTCGCTCCGCGTGTCTCGAATCGAGCGTTTTCTCGACGAGCCAACCCGCAGCTTCGGCGAGCGCATCACACGTGCGACGCCGCGCCGTCGAGCGCCGCGCGCACGCGCTCGACGCGCTGCCCGTCGACGGGTGCCAGCACCTCGCCGCGCGGCCGCACGCCCGAGCCGAAATGCACCGCGCGCACGCCGGTGGCGCGAACGAAATCGCCGACCGCATCGATCGTGAGCCCCGAACCGGCCAGCACCGTGCAGGTCGTGCCTGCCGCCTGCCGCACGAGCCGCGTGATCGTCGCGGCCGCGTCGAGCACCGACGGATGGCCGCCCGACGTCAGCACGGACGTGACGGCCGGCACGCGCAGCAGCGCATCGAACGCGGCGTTCAGGTCGCGCGCGACGTCGAACGCACGGTGGAACGTGAGCGCGCGCCCGTCCGCGGCGGCCGCGATGCGGGCCAGCGAGCCGAGATCGATGTCGCCGCGCGCGTCGAGCGCGCCGAACACGACGCCGTTCGCGCCGGCCGCGACGGCCGCACGCACGTCGCGCTCGATCGCGCGCATGTCGTCGGCGTCATAGACGAACGAGCGGCTGTGCGGACGCACGATCACGTTGACGGGAATCGGCACGGCGGCCACGACGGCCTCGATCAGGCCGACGCTCGGCGTCAGCCCGCCTTCGGTGATCGCGGTCACGAGTTCGAGGCGGTCGGCGCCCGCGCGGGCGGCGGTCCTTGCATCGCCGACGGTCGTGGCGATCACTTCGAGGAGGACGGAAGAAGCAGCGGGTCGGTTCATGGCGGCTTGCGAATCGTCAGGACAATTCGCGCATCCTAGCCGAGCCGCGTGACGGACGCCAGCGTGCCGGCGGCCGCGTACTTCCGCCGCGTACTTCCGCCGCGTACTTCCGCCGCGTATTTCCGCCGCGCCGCACGCGCCACACGCCGACGCGCGCGGACACCGCCGTCACCGCCGTGGCGGGCACGAACCGGAACGGCGCGGCCGCTCGCCGCGTGCGAGCCGCACCTCGCTACGCGACTTGCGCGTCCTCGTCGATCCAGTCGATGTCGCCGCACAGCACGCGCTGCGCGTCGCCGACGCGCACGGCCACCGACAGCGTCACGCACGGCTGCGCCTCGTTGATCGACAGGTACGGCCGCGTGACCTGCACGCGCCCCGGTTCGGCGATCGCCGAGCGGAAATACGGCCGGCGCAGCCAGTTCGCGCCCTGCGCGTCGGCCAGCGGCGAAAAGCGCGCCTCGGCCAGCGCGCGATCGGCGCGCAGCACGACGTTGCGGCCCGACTGCCGGCCGTGCGCATCGAGCAGGAAGCAGCGCGCGGCCGCGTCGAGCGCGAGGAAGTTCCAGCACACCTCGTCGAGCGGCTCGCCGGCCTCGAGGCGCTCGGCGGCCCGTTCGAACGCGCGCAGGTACGGTGCGAGCCGCTGCGCGTCGCGCCGCTCGCGCGCTTCGGTCTGCTGACGATAGCGCTCGGTCAGCTCGCCGATGCAGCCGGTCGCGGTCGCGCTGTCGGGCAGCCCCGGCGCCGGGCGGCCGAAGTAGTAGCCCTGCACGAAGTCGGCCTCGCACGACAGCGCGATCTGCGCTTCGTGCTCGGTCTCGATCCCTTCGACGAGCACGAGCTTGCCGGCCTCGTGCAACAGCGTCACGAGCCCGTGCAGGATCGCGGTGAGCCCCGTACGGTGCGCCGCGTGCGACAGCATGATCCGGTCGAGCTTCACGATGTCCGGGTTCAATTGCCAGATCCGCTCGAGATTCGAGTGGCCCGCGCCGAAATCGTCGAGCGCGATCAGGAAGCCGTGCGTGCGGAACTCGCGCACGGCCTCCGCGAGCCGCTCGACGTCGTCCGCGCGCTGTTCGAGCACTTCGAGCACGATGCGCCGCGGCGGCATGCCGAGCCGCTTCAGGTTCGCGAGCAGCGCGGCCGCCTGGAACGGATCGGTGAGCACGCCCGGATGGACGTTGAGAAACAGCCACTCGCGCTCGGCGCCGAGCAGCGCGAAGTTCTCCAGATGCAGCGCCTGCGCGAGCCGGTCGAGTTGCAGCAGTTCGCCCTGGCGCGCGGCTTCGCCGAACACGTCGAGCGGCGACACGGCGCGGTCGAGCGCATCGTGCGCGCGCAGCAGCGCCTCGTAGCCGACCGCGCGCTGGTGCGACAGGCTGAATATCGGCTGGAACACGGTCGTGAGCGTCAGGTCGCGGTGCTGCGTCGCGAGCCGTTCGAAGCCGGAGCTCATCTCCCGCTCGAACCGGTACGGCGACGCGGCGGCCGGACGCTCCTGTTGCACGATCGTCATGCCTTCCTCCTGGTGGTGCAGTCGAACGCGACGTCCGGCGTCATGGACGACGACCGGGACGGCGCGCGCAATGTCATGGTTGGACCCTCGGTTGCCCGACACGTGCCGGGCGGCTGCCCACCTTCAAGCAAGCTCCGTGCAAGGCGTGCGGAACCCATGCGCCGCATGGCCGCGCCGCGCCGCCGCACCATCGTGGCGCGCCATCCGCGCACCGTTTCCGTGCGCACGCACCGGCCGCTCGAACGCATCCGTTACGTCGGCACGCTACACTCCGTACGATCGTTTCATTCCCCGCATCCGCCGTCTCGATGGAAATCGTCTTCACCGTCCTCATTCTGCTGCTGACCGTCGCGCTATCCGGCGCCGTCACGCGCATCCTCCCGTTGCAACTGCCGCTGCCGCTGATGCAGATCGCGTTCGGCGCGATGCTCGCGTGGCCGAAGCTGAACCTGCACGTCACGTTCGACCCCGAGATCTTCATGCTGCTGTTCATCCCGCCGCTGCTGTTCGCGGACGGCTGGCGGATTCCGAAGCGCGAGCTTTACCTGCAGCGCCGCGCGATCCTGATGCTCGCGTTCGGGCTCGTGTTCATGACGGTACTCGCGGTCGGCTACTTCGCACACTGGCTGATTCCCGAGTTGCCGCTGCCGATCGCGTTCGCGCTCGCGGCCGTGCTGTCGCCGACCGACGCGGTCGCGCTGTCGGGCATCGCCGGCAAGGGTCGCATTCCGCCGCAACTGATGCACATTCTCGAAGGCGAGGCGCTGATGAACGACGCGTCGGGCCTCGTCGCACTGAAGTTCGCGATCGCGGCCGCGCTGACGGGCGTGTTCTCGCTGCGCGCCGCGTCGGTCACGTTCGTGATCGTCGCGGCCGGCGGGCTCGCGACGGGGGCGATCGTCGCGTGGTTGTTCAGCGCGCTGTCGACGCGCTTCCTGAACGCCGAGCAGGAAGGCGACCCGGCGCCCGGCATCGTGATGACGCTGCTGGTGCCGTTCGCGGCCTACCTGTTCGCCGAGCATCTCGACCTGTCGGGCGTGCTCGCGGCCGTGTCGGCCGGGATGATGATGAACTACACGAGCTTCTCCCGCAAAAGCACCGTCGCGTCGCGCGTGCGTGCCGAAAGCACGTGGGCGATGATCGAGTTCGTGTTCAACGGCATGGTGTTCATCATGCTCGGGCTGCAGTTGCCGCACATCATCGGCCGCGCGCTCGTCGACGCGCACCACACGAGCGACGTGCTGGTCGGCCGCATGATCTTCAACGTGGGCGCGATGATGCTCGCGCTGTACGCGATCCGCTTCCTGTGGGTATGGCTGCTGCGCTGGTTCGCAAGCCGCCGCGCCGCGCGTCGCGGCCTCGCCGGCACGATGGCCGGCGTGCGCACGATCGCGGTGATGACGGTGGGCGGCGTGCGCGGCGCGGTCACGCTCGCCGGCGTGCTGTCGATCCCGGTCGCGCTGTCCGACGGCGCACCGCTGCCGGGCCGCGACACCGCGATCTTCATCGCGTCGTCCGTGATCCTCGGCTCGCTGATCGTCGCGGTGATCGGCCTGCCGCTGCTGCTGCGCGGCGTGCGCTCGTCGCGCAACCCGCTCGGCGACGAGGAGCGCATCGCTCGCTCGGCCGCCGCGCAGGCCGCGATCCGCGCGATCGATTCGTCGCACGATGCCATTTCGGCCGATCTCGACGAATCGGGCGCGGCCCGCTGCGCCGACATCTCCGCACGCGTGATGGACCAATATCGCCGCCGGCTCGCCGCGCTCGCCGACGACGGCCCCACGCCGCGCGCGGAAGCGAAGCAGGCCGAAACGATGGAATTGCAGATGCGGATCGCGGCCGTGCGCGCGGAACGCTCGGCGCTGTACCGGCTGCGCAGCGACAGCAAGATTTCCGACGAAACGCTGACGAAGCTGCTTCGCGAGATCGACCTGTCGGAAACCGCGCTGTCGACGCGCAAGAAAGGCATTCTTTGAAGGATCGACCGCGGCCCGCGCGCAGCCGCCGAGGGGCATCAAAAAACGGCGACGCACCCGCGTCGCCGTTTTCACGTCCGCTCACGCTCGCGTTACTTCGCGACGACGACCGGAATCCCCTTCAACATCCCCGCGCCCTTCATCTCGTCGAGCGCATGCTGCACGGCCGCGCTCGTCGCCGCATCGATGCCGAGCTGCAACGCAAGCTCGCGTTCCGCGCGCTTCACGCCAGCCAGATTGCGCACCTTCACGTGGCCGAAGCCGCGCACGCGGGCATGCAGGTCGGCCAGTTGCACGACCTGCGCCGCATTGCCGGCCGTCATCGCGGTGAACGCACGCGTGAGCGTGGTCTCGTAGTCGTCGGCCAGCGCGCGCTCCATCTTCCGCTCGACCGTGCGGCCGAACGGATCGAGCCACGTGCCGCGCAGGCCGCGCACGCGCGCCAGCATGCCGAGCACCGGCCACATCCACTGGCCGAACACGCGCTTCTTCGGCGTGCTGCCGTCGCTGCCGGCCTTCGCGACCGCGGGCGGCGCCAGGTTGAACTTCACGCGGTACGTCTGGCCCGGCACGCCTTCGAACTGCGCTTCGAGCGCCGTGCGGAACGCGTCGTCCGCGTACAGCCGCGCGACTTCGTATTCGTCCTTCACCGCGAGCAGCCGATAGAACGTCGTCGCGACCGCGCGCGTCAGCGTGTCGTCGCCCTTCGCCTGCGCCGCGTTCACCAGCGCGCGGTAGCGCTCGACGTAGCGCGCGCCGCCGTAAGCGTCGAGACGCGCTTCGCGATCGGCGATCAGCTCGGCGAGCGTCTCCGGCGCGGCGTGCGCGGCCACCGCATGACGCGCGTTCCACAGCGCGTCGAGGCCGGCCGCATCGCCGGCCGCCATCCGGCCGATCGAGAACGCGAGCTTGTTCATCGGCACCGCGACGTTGTTCAGCTCGATCGCGCGCATCATCGCGGCGAGCGACACCGGCACGAGGCCGAGTTGCCACGCGTAGCCGAGCATCAGGATGTTCGCGCCGATCGAATCGCCGAGGAACTTCGCGGCGAGCGCTTGCGCGTCGCAGCTCGACAGGTAGCCGTCGCCGGCCGCGTGATGCATCTTCTCGAGCAGCGCGTCCGCATGCAGGTTCGCGTCGGGGTTCTGCACGAACGATGCATTCGGGATCCGGTGCGTGTTGACGACGATCCGCGTGCGCGCGTGGCGCACCGTCTGCAGCGCCTCCGCGCTCGCCCCGACGACCATGTCGCACGCGAGCAGCACGTCGGCCTGCTGCGTGTCGATGCGCACCTGGTTCAGCCAGCGGTCGCTCGACGCGATCCGCACGAACGACAGCACCGAGCCGCCCTTCTGCGCGAAGCCCATGAAGTCGAGCACCGATGCGCTCTTGCCTTCGAGGTGCGCGGCCATGCTGATCAGCGCGCCGACCGTCACGACGCCGGTGCCGCCGACGCCCGTCACGAGCATGTCGAACGGCGCCGCGTCGAGGTGCGTCGCCGGCACCGGCAGCGCGTCGACGCGCGCGGCGAGCGCCGCTTCGTCGAACGCGGCGCCGGCCGCCTTCTTCAGCGCCGCGCCTTCGACCGTCACGAAACTCGGGCAGAAGCCGTTCACGCACGAATAGTCCTTGTTGCACGACGACTGATCGATGCGGCGCTTGCGGCCGAGCGGCGTCTCGAGCGGCTCGACCGACAGGCAGTTCGACTGCACGCCGCAGTCGCCGCAGCCTTCGCACACCGCGTCGTTGATGAACAGGCGCTTGTCCGGGTCGGGGAATTCGCCTTTCTTGCGGCGGCGGCGCTTCTCGGCCGCGCAGGTCTGGTCGTAGATCAGCACCGTGACGCCCGGCGTCTCGCGCAATTCGCGCTGCACCGTATCGAGTTCGCTGCGGTGATGGAACGTCGTGCCGGTCGGGAACTGCCCGTGATGGCCGTCGTACTTCTCCGGCTCGTCGGACACGACGACGAAGCGCGACACGCCTTCGGCCTCGACCTGCCGCGCGATCTGCGGCACCGAGATGCTGCCGTCGACCGGCTGGCCGCCCGTCATCGCGACCGCGTCGTTGTAGAGGATCTTGTACGTGATGTTCGCTTTCGCGGCGACCGCCTGGCGGATCGCGAGGATACCCGAGTGGAAGTAGGTGCCGTCGCCGAGGTTCTGGAACACGTGCTTCGTGTGGGTGAACATCGCGTGCGCGGCCCAGTCGACGCCCTCGCCGCCCATCTGGATCAGGCCGGTGGTATCGCGGTCCATCCACGACGCCATGAAGTGGCAGCCGATGCCGGCCTGCGCGATCGAGCCTTCGGGCACCTTCGTCGACGTATTGTGAGGGCAGCCCGAGCAGAAGTACGGCGTGCGCTTCACCGCGTCGGCCTCGTTCGACAGGATCCGCGGCGCGACGAGATCGACGACGCGCTCGCGGCGGTCGAGCGCCGGCTTGTGCCGCGCGAGCCAGTCGGCGAACACCGGCAGGATGCGCGACGGACGCAGTTCGCCGAGCTCGGACAGCAGGCACGCGCCGGCCGCGTCGTGCTTGCCGAGCACGCGCGGGCGCGCGCCTTCGGTGCGGTTGTACAGGTGATCCTTGATCTGCTGCTCGATGACCGGGCCCTTCTCCTCGATCACCAGCACTTCGGCGAGCCCGTCGACGAAGGTCTCGATGCGCGTCATTTCGAGCGGATACGACAGGCCGACCTTGTAGATCCGCACGCCGGCCGCGTCGAGATCGGCCACCGTCAGGTCGAGCCGGCGCAGCGCTTCCATCAGGTCGAGGTGCGCCTTGCCGCAGGTGACGATGCCGACGTTCGCGTGCGCGCTCGGCGCGATCCACTTGTCGATGCTGTTGGCGCGCGCGAAATGGCGGACCGCGTCGAGCTTCGCCGCGAGGCGCGCCTCGATCGTCAGGCTCGGCAGGTCGGGCCAGCGGTTATGCAGGCCGCCTGCCGGCGGCGTGAAGCCTTCCGGCGCCGGCCAGCGCGTCTGCAACGCATCGAGGTCGACGGTGGAGCCCGATTCGACCGTTTCCGAGATCGCCTTGAAGCCGACCCACGCGCCCGAATAGCGCGACAGCGCCCAGCCGTACAGGCCGAATTCGAGCATGTCGGCGATGTTCGACGGGTTCACGACCGGCATGTGCCACGCCATCATCGCGAAGTCGCTCTGGTGCGGCATCGACGACGACACGCAGCCATGGTCGTCGCCCGCGACGACCAGCACGCCGCCGTGCGGCGACGAACCGTATGCGTTGCCGTGCTTCAGCGCGTCGCCCGCGCGATCGACGCCCGGCCCCTTGCCGTACCACATCGCATACACGCCGTCGACCGTGCGCTCGGGGTCGGCCTCGACCCTTTGCGTGCCGAGCACGGCGGTGCCGCCGAGTTCCTCGTTGATCGCCGGCAGGAAGCGCACGCCGCTGGCGTCGAGCAGTTTCTTCGCCTTCCACAATTGCTGGTCGACCATGCCGAGCGGCGAGCCGCGATAGCCGCTGACGAAGCCGGCCGTGTCGAGGCCCTGCTCGGTGTCGACCGTGCGCTGCATCAACAGCAGGCGGATTAGCGCCTGCGTGCCGGTCAGGAAGATCCGGCCGCGCGTCGCGGTCAGGTTGTCGGTCAGGCGGTAGTCGGACAGGGCAGGCGTGCCGTCGACGGGCAGGCGGGCGGTCATGGGGGGAAGTCTCCGGATGGTGCTTTCTGGGCCGTGCGCGGCGGGGCGCCGGGTGACGCATGAGTGCGGCAGCGAATGGCTCTATTTTTTCGCGCGCGGCCGAGAATGTTTTTCCTCATCTTGCTCGGACCGGTGCACGGCGAGAAAAACCGCGCAGGTTTTTGCCGGGATTTGAGAGAGTTTTCGCGCGGGGTGGCGGGTGGCGGTCGGGGGTTGGGCCGGATGGGGAAGCGCTTGCGTCGACATCGCGGGTGACGAGCGGGACGCCGGCCGCGGGCCCGGCGGCGCCCGCTCGGGGCCCGTGCGACAAGGGTTGGGGCCGGGAAACGACGGCGCGCTCACCGATGGAATGCACAGCGTTTGGAGTGATTGAGGGCGCGGGATGTCCACAATGCCGAGGCTGTCGGCCGAGCGGGTGATCGCGCTCACCGTTCGATCGCACAGGGTTTCGAGTCGCGTCGGGCGCAGGATGTCCACACCTCGATCTGTCCGCCGCTCATGCGGACGGCGACGCTCACCGTCGAAATCCACAGCGCGACGAGTCGATGCCGGCAGGAGATATCCACACCGCCGGATGCCTGCGTCGCCGCCGCGACGTTGGCGCTCAGCTTCCGATCCACAGGGGCGTGAGTCGATTCGGCGGCAGGATATCCACATGTCCGTCCCTTCGTGCGTGCCTCGTGCGTGCCGTAGGGTAGTCGAACGAGAGGTCGGTACGGGTGTGGATATCACCCACCCGCAGACACTCAAAGCCCTGTGAATTTCGACGGTGAGTGATGGCACGCGCTCGAACGACGATGCCGATTCGGGAGTGGACAGCCCGATCCGCGACGACTCCAAACGCTGTGAATCCCAATGGTGAGCATCGACAGCGCACGAACAACGGCGCCGATTCAGGCGTGGATCGCCCGCTCCACGACGACTCCAAACACTGTGAATTTCAATGGTGAGCGACGGCACGCGTTCGAACAAGGGGGCCAATTCGGGCGTGGATTGCCCGATCCGCGACGACTCTGAACACTGTGAATTTCAATGGTGAACGGCGGCACGCGCTCGAACAAGGGTACCCATTCGGATGTGGACAGATCGCCCCGAGACAACCCTGAACACTGTGAATTCCGGTGGTGAGAGACGGCAAGCGATTAGACGAGTGCGCCGACCCGGGTGCGAATCGCTCGACCCTGCGACGACACCGAACACTGTGAGTTCCAGCGGTGAGCGAGGCGCGACGATCCAACCAGGGTGCCGATCCGAGTGTGGACAACCGCGCCCGAGGCCAGTCGAGACGCTGTGAAATTCAACGGTGAGCATGGGCGTCCGGTCGCACGAAGGCGGCGCCTCGGCGCGAACAGCCGCGCCCCCCCCCCGTCCACGCTGCGTTCCGTGGACCGGGATCCGCGCAGACGCGGCCGCGCCGCATGCGCGCGCCCCCTCACCGCTGAAATACACAGCAGGTCGACTGGCTTCGGCGACCGGCTATCCACATCGGTGCACGAACTCGAACGGAACGTGCGATCGCATGTGCGGTTAGAATGCGCAACCGCTCGAGGCGGTGCCGAAGATCACGAACGGACACGCCATTCGGTCGCCCCTCCGACGCTCACCATTGAAATACACAGCGTTGCGAGTGAATTCGGCCACGAGATATCCACACCGCGATACGCATCCAGATCTATCGCCGACCCGCGCGTGCCGTTAGAATGCGCGGCGCCCCCGCGTTCCCGCGCGACGCGCGCTCGACGCCCGGAAATCCGCACCAGGCAAGCCTCACCCGCAATCGGCCGCCGACACTCACCCTTCGAAAGCACAGCATTTCTCGTCGTTCAGGGCGCGGTTGTCCACACCCTGCATCGCGCTCACCGATGGAAAGCACAGCGTGGCGAGTGATTCGGGACCGGGATATCCACAACCGACGCCGCGCAGGAATGTGCGGCCAGCGCATCGGCAACGTCGGCTCATGCGTCTGCCCTCGATCAGTGTCGAATGCGGGGAAGTCCCGCCAATGCTGGCTCCAGCCATACACTCACCGTTCGCATCCACAGCGTTCAGAGTGGTCGGCGGGCCGGTTGTCCACATTCACCTCCCCGCTGAAGAGGCCGTCAGCCATCGTCACTCGGTAATTGATCGAATGATCTGCGCCGGATTTCCACCGACCAGCGTATCCGGCGGAACCTCCCGCATCACGACCGAACCCGCGCCGACCACGGCGTTCTCGCCGACCGTCGCGCCGCCGCCGATCGTCGCACCGGTCCGTTCGCATGTCGTCCGGCCGGGGCTGGCCGGCGTAAGCTTCGGCGCTACTTCGACGGCAAGTCGGATACGGCGTTGCGCAGTTGCTCAACGCGTGCGCCGTTGAGTGCCGCGACACAGGCCAAGCGCCCCATTTCGTGGGCGTTACCCGCTCCACCGCCGCTCAGCGAAGCGGAGAATTCACATTGAGCCGCGCGATACTTTGCGAATTCCTTGTTCGATGCCGCCAAAGCCAGATAGACGCCAGAAAAAGGTCGCAAAAGGTCAACAGCCGTTTGTCCGGTAGCGGTACCCAAGCGGCGGCGCGCGCTCCCTGCCTCGAACCGGCGATGGCCGAGAAATTCGCCGGCGCGTCGGGCAACCCCGTCGCGTTCGGTTGGGGCAGCATCGCACGCGTGCAGCGCGCTTGCTGCACGCTCGACGCGCAACGGGGCCGCGCCCGGCCGCCGTCGATCACGCCTGTGCGCCCGGCCCCGGCCCCGGCGCACCCGCGTCGATCACCACGCCCGGCGAACCGCGCTCGTCGGTATCGGCGTCGATCGGCACGACGTCGTGAAAATGCGTGTAATCGATGTGCGTGATGCCGTCCTCGTCGTGCATCAGGTCGACGTAGCGGTGATGCCAGCGGATGTCGCCATGCACCCACACATGGCGCGCCTGCATGACCTGGGCGGTCGTCTCGTCCGATCCCTCGATCGTGATCAGCAATTGCGCGTCGCGCGCGGCGAGCGACTCGGGCGTCTCGCCGAACAGCGCGCTCGACTCGTCGATCACGTGCATCAGGTTCCAGCCGAGCAGGAAGATCGGATGCTCGTTGCGCACGAGCGGCAGGTCGTGAATCTTGCGCAGCGAGTAGCCCTCGTGCGTGCCTTCGACGCGCATCAGCCGCAGTTTCGCCTGCGCCTCGGCAATCACGTTCTGGCGGGCATTCGCGGCGCGCACCATCAGCGTCATCCGGCCGTTCAGCGGCCGCACGATCGCGTGGCGCGCGAACAGGATCTTCGCTTGCGGCCGAGAAAACCGCGCGAACACGAGCCCCGTGGCCAGCGCGATGCTCGACATCCCGACGAAGATCTCGAACGTCGCGACGAGGTGCGCATAAACGGTCTGCGGATGCATGTCGCCGTAGCCCACGGTCGCGAGCGTCTCGACGCTGAAGAAGAACGCGCCGCCGAAGCCGGCCGGCGACTGGTTCGCGATCGGCGCCTGGCCGAGCAGGTAGAGCGCCGCGAAGCCGCTGTTGAGCAGCAGGAACAGCACCGCGAGCGACAGGAAGAACACGGGCCAGCTCACCGTCAGCGCGCGGTGATAGAAGTCGCGCCAGCCGAGCGGCGGCATCCCGTACGCGATCACCGGGCGGGTGCCCGACCAGATCTTGCGGCCACGGCCGCGGGAGGCTGGGGAGGACGAATCGACGTTCATCGCGCGGCGCCGGTTGCAGGAAGGCGATGAGCGTAGCACGCGCGGCGGCGGCCGGGAATGCGGACCGGTTCGGCACGGCAATCCGCCGCGCCGCCATAAAAAAACCGGCCGCACATGCGGCCGGCTGCGTCGTCATGCGAGCCCGCGCGTGGCGCGCGCCGCGCTCACTTGCGGTCGACGATTACCTGGTCGAACGTGCCGCCGTCGGCGAAATGGGTCTTCTGCGCGTTCGCCCAGCTGCCGAAAACCTGCTCGACGCTGAACGTCTTCAGCGCCTTGAACTCGGCCGCATGCTTCTTCAGCACGGTCGCGTCGCGCGGGCGCAGATGGTGCTGCGCGATGATCTCCTGCGCTTGCGGCGTGTACAGGTAGTCGAGATACGCCTGCGCGACCTTGCGCGTGCCTTTCTTGTCGACCACCTTGTCGACGACGGCGACGGGCGGCTCCGCGAGGATGCTCGCCGACGGATACACGGCGTCGAACTGCGCGCCCGACGCGCCCGTGTCCATCAGCGCGACCTCGTTCTCGAACGTGACGAGCACGTCGCCGATGCCGCGCTGCGTGAACGTCGTCGTCGCGCCGCGGCCGCCCGAGTCAAGCACCGGCACGTTGCGGAAGATCGCCTTCTCGAAGTCGAGCGCCTGCTGGTCGGTCGCGCCCTTCTGCTTCTGGAAGCCCCACGCGGCGAGATACGCATAGCGGCCGTTGCCCGACGTCTTCGGGTTCGCGATGATCACCTGCACGCCCGGCTTCGCGAGATCGCTCCAGTCCTTGATCGCCTTCGGGTTGCCCTTGCGCACGAGGAACACCATCGTCGTCGAGTACGGCGAGCTGTTGTCCGGGAAGCGCGCGCGCCAGTCCTTCGGCAGCAGTTGGCCGCGCTCGGCGAGCAGGTCGATGTCGTTCGGCTGGTTCATCGTCACGACGTCGGCCTGCAGCCCCTGCAGCACCGACAGCGCCTGCGCGCTCGACGCGCCGTGCGACTGCTTGATCGTGACCGTCTCGCCCGTCTTTTGCTTGTAGGCGGCGGCAAAGCTCGCGTTGATGTCCTTGTACAGCTCGCGCGTCACGTCGTACGACACGTTCAGGATCGACGTGTCCGCGTGCGCGGCCGTCGCCGCCACGACCAGCGCCGCCGCCGCGCCCGTGTGCAGCCAGCGGCCGATCCCCTTGATGCTTGCCATCGTGATATGCCCCGTTTCCAGTGGTGGTGAATGTGCGTGACCGTACGCGTACGTGCTGTCATCGAAACGTAAGCGGGCATTCTAGCGGCCGGCCGCAGCGCGCCTTCCAATCAGTCGTGGAAAGCAAATCTCGAATTCTGCTAAACGGCGGCCGCGGCTCGCGCGCGCCGCCGCTCCGGTGTTAAGATCGCCGCTCAGCCCATTCACGGTTCATCCATGTCCGCTACCCTGCGCTCGCCCTCGATCCTCGCCGCCGTCGCGGCAGGTGCGCGCGCGGCCGGGCTGAAACTGAAAAAACGACTCCTCGACTGACGGGGACGTCGCGTCCCGTCAGGCGAATGCCGGACGGGATGCCCGCAGGTCGTTTCTTTCTCCTTGCATGCACGCCTCGCTCCGGCACGCCGCCGGCGGAACGGTTCCTTCCCACTCCGTTTCCACCATGAGGCTTTGCATGAACACACGTTTCGAAGGTATCTGGCTGCCGATCATCACGCCGTTCCACCGCGGCGAGGTCGACCATGCGGCGCTCGCGCGGCTCGCGCGCCACTATGCGGGCGCCGGCATCGCGGGTTTCGTCGCGGGGGCGACGACCGGTGAAGGCGTGCTGCTCGACGCGCGCGAACAGGACGCGGTGTTCGCGACGCTGCGCGACGCGGCGCCCGGGCTGCCGATCGTCGTCGGGCTGACCGCGAGCGCGACGCACTTCGCGGCCGCCCGCGCGCGCGAACTCGCGGCGCTGCGCCCCGACGGGCTGCTCGTCACGCCGCCCGTCTACGTGCGGCCGACGCAGGACGGCATCCGCCGCCATGTCGAAGCGATCGTCGACGCGGCCGACCTGCCGGTGCTCGTCTACAACATCCCGTACCGCACGGGCGTGAACGTCGAACTGGACACGCTGCAGGCGCTCGCGCGCGACTCGCGCGTCGCCGGCATCAAGGAATGCGGCGGCACGCTCGACCGGATGAGCCGGCTCGTGCACGACACGCCGCTCGCGATCCTGTCCGGCGACGACAACCAGAACTTCGCGGCGATGTGCGCGGGCGCGCACGGCGCGATCGCGAGCAGCGCGCACGTGCTGCCCGAATGGCACGTGCGGATCCACGCGTGGCTGCGCGACGGGCGGCTCGCCGACGCGCGGCGCCTGTCGGTCGCGCTGCAGCCGCTCGTCGCGGCGCTGTTCGCGGAACCGAACCCGGCGCCGGTGAAGGCCGTGCTCGCCGCGCAAGGATGGTGCGAGGACGGGTTGCGGCTGCCGTTCGTGCCGGCGAGCGAGGGGTTGCGGGAGAAACTCGCCCGGATCCGCGCAGCGCTTGAAGCATCGATGCCGGCTATCGCAACGGCGCAGAATTTCGCTCTCTAAACTGTTTCAGACTGTCAGAATTTGAGACTCACCATACTGCGCAAGGTGGCTGTCGGCCGTGACGAGCAGCAACGGTTCGCACCACGCCTGCGCCATGAGCAACCGGTCGAACGGGTCGCCATGATGAGGTGGCAAATGACGCACGGCAGCACCGTGCGTGGCCCGGACCGGCAACTCGCGGTATCTGCTGGCCCTCAGCTTGTCGACCAGACGATCCACGTCGACGTCCAGCTTTCCCTTCCCGGCCTTGATCGCCACTTCCCAGATGCTCGCGCTGCTGATGAATACTTCCTCGGCCGAATCGATCAAGCTGCGCGCACGCATGCTCAGTTTCGGATTATTCGCAACCATCCATAGAAAGATGTGCGTATCGAACAGAAGCCGCATTACTTACCTTCGAACGCGTCCAACAAATCGTCGGGGAGTGGCGCATCGAAGTCGTCAGCGATCCAGACTTCTCCCTCCATCGCCCCGTATGGGTGAATCGGCTCGAGCGGTACGAGCCGTACCGCCTGCTTGCCTTTCTGTGTAATCACGACGCGCTCGCCGGCAATCGCGGCATCGAGAAGCCGTTGGAGATCGAGCGCGGCTTCGGGGAGAGTGGCAACTTGCATGACAGGCTCCATTGGGTGACCCGCCATTGTTACGACATTCACCCTGTTGCACCAATAGGCCGAACGTCCAGCGCCTCGGGCACCGGCCAGCTCGCCGCCTCCGGAATCACGCCGCCACCGCCCCCTCCGTCGCCCCCCGCACCGCCTGCGTGACGATCCGCGCGAGCCGATCGACCGTCGGCGTCGCCGACGACGTACGCCGCAGCAGGATCAGCGGCAGGCTCGGCAGCGCCGGCAGCCCGCACGACGCCGCATCGAGCCCGCGCACCGACGCGGGCAGCCCGTAATGCGAGCGCACCGTGAGCCCGAGACCGGCCGCCGCGGCCGCCCATAGCCCGGCCAGGCTCGGCGTCGTGAACGCGACGCGCCACGGCACGCCCGCGCGGTCCAGCGCATCGGTCGCCGCGCCGAAGAACCGGCACGGCCGGTCGAACACGACGAGCGGCAACGGCTCGCCCGCCGCGCGCACGGCGCGATCGTGCGTTTCGTCGCCGCCGCTCGCGCCGCCCCGCGCGCCCGCGTCCCCGCCGCCATCCGGCACGCCGAGACCACCGCCCGCCGCGCCGATCCACTGCATCGGCACGTGCGCGATCGCTTCGCTGTCGATCCCCGCCCGCGACACGAGCGCCGCCGACGCCGGATCGCCCCATACGAGCGCCAGATCGAGCTGGTTCGCATCGAGCCGGTCGAGCAGATCGGCGTTGCGCGCCACGCGCGCCTCGATCTTCACCTTCGGATGCGCGCGCGCGAAGCGCCCGAGCACGTCGGGCAGGATCGCTTCACCGAAATCCTCCTGCAACCCGACCCGTACCCAGCCGTCGAGATTCACGCCGCGCACGGCCGCGGCCGCCTCGTCGTTCAGCTCGATCATCCGCCGCGCGTAGCGCAGCATCGCGTCGCCGGCGTCGGTCAGCGCGAGCCCGCGCCCGGCCTTCACGAACAGCGGCGTGCCGGCCTGCTCCTCGAGCTTGCGGATCTGCGCGCTCACCGCCGACGACGAGCGCGCGACGCGATCGGCCGCCTTCGCGAAACTGCCGAGATCCACGCCCGCGACGAGGCTGCGCAACGCCGCGACGTCGAAGTTGGGCCGCGCGAGCGCGGCATCGGCGCCCGCGACGGCCTCGCCGCCATCGCGCGAAGTGTCTTGTCCGACCATCTCAACCATCCTGATTTATCGAACGATTCATCAAAAACTTTCCGATTTTCAGGATGAATGTAGGCCGCCAGACTGTGGACGTCAACTTCGAACCGGGCCTGCCGTCATGGACACCTCGTGCATCGCTTCCCCCTCTTCGCCTGCCCGCGACGGGCGCGGGCCAGCCCATCGCTGGCGCGTGCTGGCCGCCGGCGTCGCCGCGAACATGAGCTTTTCGGCCGCCGCGGCCGGCATCCCGACCACGGCCGTGTGGATGCGCGCCGCGTATCACCTCGACAACGGCGCGCTCGGCCTCGTGCTGGGCGCGCTCGGGTTCGGCGTCGCGCTGTCCGAGCTGCCGTGGGGAATCGCCGCCGACCGCTTCGGCGACCGCCGCGTGCTGCTGACCGGGCTCGTCGCGACGGCCGCGATGCTCGCGCTGATGGTGGGCACGATCGTCCCGACCGCGCACGCGGTGCCGCCGCTGATGCGGGTCGTCGCGGCCATGTGCTGCGTCGGCCTGCTCGGCGGCAGCGTGAACGGCTCGAGCGGACGTGCGGTGATGCGCTGGTTCGGCGAGCGCGAGCGCGGGCTCGCGATGAGCATCCGCCAGACGGCCGTGCCGCTCGGCGGCGGCCTCGGCGCGGCGCTGCTGCCGTCGCTTGCGTCGCATGCGGGCTTCGCCGCGGTGTACGGCGCGCTGATGCTGCTGTGCGCCGGCTCGGCCGCGTTGACGTGGCGCTGGCTGCACGAGCCGCCCGATGCGCCGGCTGCGACGCCCGTCACCGCAGGCCGTCCCCTCGCGCCGCCATCGCCGGCCGCACCGATGCGCAGCCCGCTCGCGAGCGGCCGCGTGTGGCGCATCGTGCTCGGCATCGGCGCGCTGTGCGCCCCGCAGTTCGCGGTGCTTACGTTCGCGACCGTGTTCCTGCACGATTTCGGCCGGCTCGGCCTCGCCGGCATCAGTGCGGCAATGGTCGCGCTGCAGGTCGGCGCAATGGTGATGCGCGTGTGGAGCGGCCGCCATACCGACCGGTACGGCAACCGGCGTGCGTACCTGCGCGGGTCGGTGTGCGTCGCGGCCGGATCGTTCGCGCTGCTCGCGGCCGCGACGGCCGGCAGCCCGCACGTGCCGCTCGCGGCCATCGTCGCGATTCTCGTGTTCGCTGGAATCTGCGTATCGGCGTGGCACGGCGTCGCGTACACCGAGCTCGCAACGCTCGCGGGTGCGAACCACGCCGGCACCGCGCTCGGGATGGCGAATACGGTCGTGTATCTCGGGCTGTTCGCGACGCCGCTCGCGATTCCGCCGCTGCTGGCCGTCAGTTCGTGGAGCGTGGTGTGGCTCGCGACCGCGCTGATCGCCGCCGCGACCTACCCGCTGTTCGCGCGATAGCGGGCCGACGCGGCAACGTTCGCGGCAGCGTGCGCGAGACGGTCAGAACTTGTACACGGCCGACAGCATCGCCGAACGGCCGTCGCCGAACTCGACGGCCGACGATCGCGACTCGCTTCCCAACACCTGCCGCACGCGCTCGACATACGCGCGGTCGAACAGGTTGTCGATATTCAGCTGGAAACGCAGCCGGCGGTTCACTTCGTAGCCGGCCATCAGGTTGTGCACCCAATACGCGCCGAGCTGGCTGCCGCCTTCGGACGTCACGTTGCGCCGGCCGACGAAGTGCGAGCCGTAGCCGATCGTCCAGCCTGCCGGCAGCCGATAGGTCGTCCACAGGTTGAGCGCGTGCCGCGGCGTGTTGCCGAGTGCCTGCCCATCGCGGCGCGGCGTGGCCGGCGAACTGAGCGTGACGCTCGCCAGGTACGTGTAATTCGCGAACACGTCCCACTGCGGCGTCACCTTGCCGGCCGCGCCGAGCTCGATGCCGCGCACGCGCTGCCGGCCCACGAGCGCGTAGCTGCCGTCGGCCATGCGCTCGCGCGCGTTTTTCTTCTCGGTCTGGAACAGCGCGCCGTTCAGCGCGATGCCGGCCAGCCCTTCCCATTTCGTGCCGAGCTCGAAGCTCTCGTTTTTCTCGGGCGCGAGCGACTCGGTCGCCGCGTTGAGGCCCGAGCCGTTGCTCACGAGAAATTCGGCGGACGGATTGAACGACGTGCCGTACGAGAAATACACGCGGCCGTTCTCCGTCGGTTTGAACACGAGCCCCGCGCGCGTGCTCAGATGGCGGTCGCCGCTCGCCGCGCGCTCGGTCGGCTTGCCGGCCGGCGTGCTTTCGGCCCAGCCGTCGATCCAGTCGTGCCGCAGCCCGACGTCGATGTCCCAGTAGCGGCCGAGCGAGAGCGTGTCGAACGCGTACAGCGCCTTCACGATGAGCTCGGTATCGCTGCGCGCGCTGTTCTCGCGCTTCGCGGGGCCGAGCCACACGCCGGGCGGCGCGGCGAGCGCGAAACCGTTGGCCGGATAGAAACGGTCGAGCCCGTAGGAATACGTGGTGCGACCGTACGTTTCCCGCGAAATTTCGAAGCCCGTGACGAGCGTGTGCCCGATGCCGAACGTCGCGAATTCGCTCGTGACGTTGGTCTGGTTCGCCCACATCGCCGTCGACGCATCGCGGCCGTAGCCCTGCGGCCCGGCCGGCTTGTAGCGCCCCGGCGGCAGCCCCTGCAGATTCACGTGCGACGCGGACACCACCGTATCGCGATTCAGGTGCGTGTAGCGGCTCAGGTTCTGCACCTTCAGGTGCGGCGACACGTCGTGCTCGGCCTTGACGGTGAACGTGTCGGACATGATGCGTTCGCGATCGAGATTGCGCCAGCCGAAGTAGCTGTCGCGCGACACGCCGGCCAGCACCTGCCCGTCGCGCGCAGGCAGCCCGTAGTCGGGCAGGTTGTTGTCGTACTGGTGGAAATAGCCGAGCGTGACGCGCGTGGGCGTGCCGAGGCCGAACGCGAGCGACGGCGCGACGCCCCAGCGCCGCTTGCGGATGTCGTCGCGGCCCGGCACGTCGTTGATGTGCGCCATCGCGTTCAGGCGGAACGCGGCCTTGCCGTCGGCGCCGGGCAGCGGCTGGTTCGTATCGAGCGTCACGCGGCGGTAGTCGGACGTGCCGAGCACCGCGCCGGCTTCGGTCAACGCGCCGGCCTTCGGCGTCTTGCTGACCAGGTTCACCGAGCCGCCCGTGGTGCCGGCGCCGCCGAACACCGAGTTCGGCCCCTTGATCACCTCCACCGCGTCGATGTTGAACAGGTCGCTGCGATTGTTCTGCGCGCTGTCGCGCAGCCCGTCGAGCTGCATGTTCGCGTTCGCGCCGAAACCGCGGATATTGAAACTGTCGCCCGAGCCCCCGCCGCCCTCGCCCGCGTTGAACGTGATGCCAGCGACGTTCGACAGCGCTTCGCGCAGGCTCAGCGCCTGCTGTTCGTCCAGCACCGCGCGCGGCACGACGGTGATCGTCTGCGGCACGTCGAGCAGCGGCGTCGCATATTTGGCCGAGCCCGACCGATCGACGCGCGAGCCTGCGTCGTGCGCGCCGCGAACGAAGATCGGATCGAGGTGCGGCGCCTGCCCCGGCTCGCCTTCTTCCGCGCACGCCGGCGCGGCCGCACAGGCGATCATCGCGAACGCGACGGACGCGGTCGCGCGACGCGGCGGCGTCGCGCTCGACAAAATGCAACTGCTCATGCTCACTCCATTCCATTGATGATAATGATTCTCATTTAAATGGAATGGCGTCGACACCGCAATTGGACACGTCCGAACTTCGCGGTCCGAACGAACGCGCGACCGAAACGCCGGAGCAGCGCGTCAGGCCCGCGTCGGCCGCTCAGGTCGCTTGCGCGGCCTCGCGCGCCAGCGCGCGCCGCGCGGCCGGCCGTCCGGCCTCGCGCTGCGCATGCGCGGTCCATGCGGGATGCCGCGTCATGTCGAGCCCGATCGCGACGCCCCAGCGATACAGCACGAGCAGGAACGGATCGACGATCGAATGCGCGCCCGGCTCGGCCCACGTGCGGCCGTCGGCCAGCAGGGCTTCGATCGACGCGTTCGCGGCCTCGATCGTGCTGCGCCCATGCGCGCTGATCGCGCCGTGCAGCGCCGGATCGTCGATGAAACGGCCCGGCCGCCACAGCGCGCCGTAGCCGACGCCGTGCACCCAGCCGACCAGCCAGGCGAGCCATTCGTGGCAGCGCGCCTCGCGCAGCGGATCGTCGAGCGGCAGCAATTGCGCGTCCGGATAGCGGCGCGCGAGATACGTGAGGATCGCCGGCGTTTCGGTCAGCACGCGCGGCTCGCCCGGAATCGCGAGCACGGGCACGCGCGCCTTCGCGTTGATCGCGAGGTAGCGCGCTTCGAGGTTCTGCCGCTGCTTCACGGAGACGATCTCGACGTCGAACGGCGCGCCGGTTTCCTCCAGCGCGATGTGAGCGGCGAGCGAGCAGGCGCCCGGCGAAAGATAGAGACGATAGGCGTTCATGGCGGTGGGGCCCGACGGGGCTGTGGAAGACGGAACCGAGTGTAGGAACGCATGCCGGCACGCGGCAAACGATGAATTGTCGTGCTCGAGCATTAGTGTTACTAATACCCGCATGCGACGCATCCATCTCCCTCCGCTGCAGACGCTGCGCGCGTTCGAAGCCGCCGTGCGGCTGCAGAGCTTCACGCGCGCGGCGGACGAGCTCGCGCTCACGCAAGGCGCGGTCAGCCAGCACATCCGCGCGCTCGAGGCGCAGCTCGGCTATCCGCTGTTCACGCGCGAACGCAACGGCGCGACGCCGACGCACGCCGCGCACGCGCTCGCGCTGCAGGTGCGCCAGGGCCTGAGCGTGCTCGAACGCGCGTTCGAGCCGGCGCTGGCGGTGCGCCGCCGCCCGCGCACCTGCGACGCGACGCTGAACGTGAGCGTGCTGCCGAGCGTCGCCGAGCGCTGGCTCGCGCCGCGCCTGGCGCGTTTCTCGGCCGCGCATCCGCACATCTCGATCGTGCTGCATCCGGACGTGGCGCTCGCGCCGCTGCGCAAGCGCGACCGCATCGACGTCGCGCTGCGCTACGGGCCCGGCACGTGGCCCGGTGTGGTCGCCGAGAAGCTGATGAACGAGACGATCTTTCCGGTCGCGAGCCCCGCGTACCGCAATCGCGACGGCGTCGCCCCGCGCGCGCCGGCCGATCTCGTGCGCGCGACGCTGCTGCGCCATCCCGCGCAACCGTGGGAACCGTGGTTCCAGGCCGCGCGGCTCGACCTGACCGAATCCGCGCGCGCACCGCGCTTCACCGATGCGAACGCGCTGATCGCCGCGGCGCTGCAAGGCCGCGGCGTCGCGCTCGCGCGCCGCTCGCTGATCGAGCCCGAACTCGCGAGCGGCACGCTCGTGCGTGTGTCGAGCGTGCGCATCACCGACGTGTATGCGCACTACGTCGTGTGGCGCCCCGGCCATCCCCGCGAAGCGGCGATCCGCACGTGGCTCGACTGGCTGCGCAGCGAAGTGCGGCGCAGGACGCCGCGGCGCTGACGCCGGCGCTCACGCGCGCACCGGCATCGCCACCTTGTCGAGCGTGATCGGCAGATCGCGCACGCGCACGCCGGTCGCGTGATAGACCGCGTTGGCGATCGCGGCCGGCACGCCGGTGATCCCGATCTCGCCGATGCCGCGAATGCCGAGCGGATTGAAATGCGTGTCGCTTTCGTCGACGAAGCTCACGTCGAGCTCGCCGATGTCCGCGTTGACGGGCACGTGGTATTCGGCGAGATTCGCGTTCGTGAAGCGGCCGTGCCGCACGTCGAGATGCGAGCCTTCCTCGAGCGCGGTGCCGAGCCCCCACACCATCCCGCCGATCAACTGGCTGCGCGCGGTCTTCGCGTTGAGCAGGCTGCCGACGCTGTAGACGCCGACGATGCGCGGTACGCGAATCGTGCCGAGCTCGGCGTCCACGTGCACTTCGGCAAACACCGCGCCGAACGAATGGGACGCATAGCGCGACTTCTCGTCGCCGGGCTTCGCCGTCGCCTGCGCGTCGATCGGCTGGCCGCCCGCACGCGCGATCACCGCCGCGGCCGGATCGCGCCGCGACGGCTCGCCGCGATGCACGACCCAGCCGTTGTCGACCGTCACGTCGTCGGCCGCGGCGCCGTGCAGCGGCGAGCCGGGATCGGCGATCGCCAGCGCGATCAGCTTCGCACGCGCCTGCAGCGCGGCCTCGCGCACGGCGGGCGCCACGCTCGCGGCCGACTGCGAGCCGCCCGATACCGGCGCGCGCGGCAGGCTGGAATCGCCGAGCGCGAAGCGCACGTTCCGCGGCGCGAAACCGAGCGCGTCGGCCGCGACCTGCGTCATCACCGTGTAGGTGCCGGTGCCGATGTCCTGCGTGCCCGACGCGACTTCGGCCGTGCCGTCCGGCAGGATGCGCGCACGCGCGGACGCTTCGCTGCGGTTCGCCGGATACGTGGCGGCCGCCATCCCGAGACCGATCAGCGTGTCGCCGTCGCGCATCGTGCGCGGCGCGCCGGTGCGGCGCGACCAGCCGAAGCGCCGCGCGCCGACCTCGTAGCACGCGCGCAGCTCGTTGCTCGACCACGGCTTGCCGTCCTGCGGATCGACCTCCGCGTAGTTCGCAAGCCGCAGCGCGACCGGGTCCATGCCGAGTTGCCATGCGAGCTCGTCCATCGCCGATTCCAGCGCGAACGAGCCGGACGCTTCGCCGGGCGCGCGCATGAACGTCGGCGTGCCGACGTTCAGCGACACGATCCGGTGCGTGGTCGCGTGGTTCGGCACCGCGTACATGATCCGCGACGGCATCCCGCACATCTCCATCCAGTCCTCGAACGTCGACGTGGTGGCGATCGTGTCGTGGCGCATCGCGGTCAGTTTGCCGTCGCGACGGGCGGCCAGCACGACGCGCTGTTCGGTGAACGGCCGCCCGCCGACCGGGCCGAACATCTGCGGCCGCGTCAGCGCTAGCCGGACCGGGCGCCCCACCTGCTTCGCCGCCATCGCGCACAACGACACGTGCGACCACGACGAACCCTTGCAGCCGAAGCCGCCGCCGAGGAACGGCGAAATCACGCGCACGTGTTCCGGCGCGATGCCGAACACGGCGGCCACGGCCGTGCTCGCGCCCGACACGCCTTGCGTCGCATCGTGCAGCGTGAGCGTCGGGCCGTCCCAGCGCGCCATCGTCGCGTGCGGCTCGATCGGGTTGTGGTGCTGCATCGGCGTCGTATAGGTTGCGTCGACGCACACCGCGCCTTCGCGCAAGCCGGCATCGACGTCGCCGCGCTGCGTGTCCATCGCGCGGCCCTGCTGCTTCGGCGGCACGCGCGCGCCGCGCTTCGCGTGCGCGAAATCCACTACGGCATCGCCCGCGCGATAGCGCACCTGCACGGCATGCGCGGCGTCGGTCGCCTGCTCGAGCGTTTCGGCCACGACGACCGCGACGGGTTCGTTGCTGTAGCGCACCGTGTCGTCCTGCAACAGCGTGAGCCGGCGCCCCGCGGGCGGCGACAGCGGCGGCCGGCCGCCGTTGGGCAGCCGCATCGCGTTCTCGTGCGTGATCACGAGCAGCACGCCGGGCATCGCGCGCGCACGCGCCGTGTCGATCGATTCGATGCGGCCGGATGCGATCGTGCTCGTCACGAGCACCGCGTGCGCAAGCCGCGTATCGGGGAACTCGGCCGCGTAGTGCGCGCCGCCCGTCACCTTCAGGCCGCCGTCGACGCGGTCGAGCGGCTGTCCGGTCAGCGTGTTCATGCGGTACCTCCGGTCGGTCCGGCGGCGGTCTTCACCGCACGCACGATCGCGCGCTGCGCGAGCGCGACCTTGAAGCCGTTGCCATCGAGCGGCGTTGCGTCGCGCAGCGCGAGCGATGCCGCTTCATTCAGCGCGGCATCGCTCAACGCGTGCCCGGCGAGATGCTGCTCCGCGACCGTCGCGCGCAACGGCTTGTGCGCGACGCCGCCGAGCGCGATCCGCGCATCGGCGATGCGCGGGCCGTCCATCCGCAGCGCGGCGGCGACCGACACCAGCGCGAACGCGTAGCTCGCGCGGTCCCGCACTTTCAGATAGTGCGCATGGTCGGCGAAGCGCGGCGGCGGCAAGTCCACCGCGGTGATCAGCTCGCCCGGTTCGAGCGTCGTGTCGAGATCGGGACGATCGCCCGGCAAGCGGTGGAACGACGCGATCGGAATCTGCCGCGCGCCGCGCGGGCCGCTCACCTGCACGACGGCGTCGAGCGCGGCGAGCGCGACGCTCATGTCCGACGGGTTCACCGCCACGCACTGCGGGCTCGCGCCGAGGATCGCGTGCATCCGGTTGTGGCCGCCGATCGCCGCGCAGCCGCTGCCCGGCTCGCGCTTGTTGCACTGCGCGAACGCGGGATCGTAGAAATACGGGCAGCGCGTGCGCTGCATCAGGTTGCCGCCGACGGTCGCCATGTTGCGCAATTGCGCGGACGCGCCGGCGAGCAGCGCCTGCGACAGCAGCGGATAGTCGGCGCGCAGGCGCGGATGATCGGCCGCATCGCTGTTGCGCACGAGCGCGCCGATGCGCAGGCCGCCGTCGGGCAGCGCATCGACCGCGTCGAGGCCCGCGATGCGCGTGATGTCGATGAGCGCGACGGGCCGCGCGACGCCGCCCTTCATCAGGTCCAGCAGGTTCGTGCCGCCGCCGATGAAGGCCGTGCCGGGCCGCTGCGCCGCGCGCACGGCGCCGGCGACGTCCATCGCGCGTTCGTAGGAGATCGCTTCCATTGCGGTGCCCTCCGCCGCTAGCCATGCGCCGCATGCGCGGCGCGCACGGCGGCGACGATGTTCGGGTACGCGCCGCAGCGGCACAGGTTGCCGCTCATGCGCTCGCGGATCTCGTCGTCCGACAGATGCGCGGGGCGGCGCCGCACGTCGTCGGTGGCGGCGCTGCCGGCGCCCGCCGCGAACTCGTCGAGCAGCGCGGTCGCCGAGCAGAGCTGGCCGGACGTGCAATAGCCGCACTGGAACGCATCGTGTTCGACGAACGCGCGCTGCACCGGGCTCAGCTCGCCGCCGCGCGCCAGCCCTTCGACGGTCGTGATCCGCTCGCCTTCGTGCATCACCGCGAGCGTCAGGCATGCGTTGATGCGCCGCCCGTCGACGAGCACCGTGCATGCGCCGCACTGCCCGCGATCGCAGCCCTTCTTCGCGCCCGTGAGGCCGGCGTATTCGCGCAGCGCGTCGAGCAGCGTGACGCGCGGTTCGAGCTGCAGCGTGTACGCACGCCCGTTGATGTCGAGATGCACGGGCCGCGCCGGCACCGAATCGCGGCGGGGCGCGGCCGGTGCGGCTGCCGCGTGCGGCGGCTGCGGATGAACGTGCGAGGCGGCGCTGACGGTCGCGGCAGCCGCCGCGGATTGCAGGAAGCGGCGCCGCGCGGCGCTGGGCGGCGTATCGTGCGGCGACGGCGCCGCCGCTGAATGGCCGGGCCCGCGCGGCGCCGCGGCGGCGTCGCGCGCCGGCTCGGCGGACGGAGAATCGGATCGATCGCTGGACATGACTTCTGCTCGCTCCATGGTTGATGGACGCGGATGTGCCGCCCGCGCCCGGAGGGCGGCGCGGGCGGCACGCGCATCGCGCAACGAGCAATTCCGGTGCCGCGAAACGGGGGGAGCAGCGCCCATGTGCAATGCCGGCCCCGCCTCGTGGCGCGCACCGGGCGGCAAACGGGCCGGGGCGTCGGTGACTGCGCGTCCATGACGCCGCGCTGGCGCACGGCTGGCCGTTCGCTGACGAAGCGGCAATAACGCCCGGATTTTTTGACGTGACCGGCAACGCATCGGTCACAAATTGCCGGCCGCATGTGCCGTGCCGCGCATGGCGTCCGCCTCGCCACGGCCGGGCCGCGGCGTTGCGCGCCGTGTAAATGCGCGCAGCATCCGCGTTCGCTGGAAAATTCCGCCATGCACGCCGCGGCCGATTACCGCGAAGGCAGCCGGTCAGCGTGACGAAAACATGTCGCGACCCCGCCGGAATCGCAAACGATTCACCGAAACGTCGCATCGCGGCGGCATACTCGAAAACGTTTCCCGATCAGCCTGCCAGGAGAGAAGTCATGCGTCGCGTTTTCGTCGCCGTCGTTCTGTGTGCCGCCGTGTTCGCCGCCGCCTGCAGCGACGACGCACCGCACGACGCCAACGCGACCGACGCCGCCGCGCCGCAGGCCGGCGCATCGAACGGCGCCGCCAGCGCGTTCAACAGCGACGCGACCGCGAACGCCGCCGCGTCGGATGCCGCACCGCTCGCGCCGCCCGTCGTGCACTACCCGCCCGATGACGACGACGATGCGAAGCCCGCCACGAACGCGGCCGCGTCGAGCGCCGCCGCGTCGATGCCGGGCTGATCCCGCTGTCGCCTGACAGGAGTCGGTACCGCTCGGGGAGAGCGGTGGGCGCTCGCGTCGCGCCGCCACCGGCATGACGACACGGTGGATGGCGGCGTGAACGGCATGCCGCGCCGCTTCGCGGGCCGTGTCGAGCATGGCCGCGCCGCTGTTCGGCCCCGGCCGCCGTCAGGCCCGTTTCCGCGCCGTAGGCGCGACAGCCACCGCGCGGCCTGCGCGTCAGACCGCGTGCGCGAGCGCGCGGTCGACGCGCGCGGCCTCGAAGCCGTCGTCCGCGTCGCGAAAGCGCAGCGGCGCCGCGCAATGCACGAGCGTGTCGATGAAGTACTTCGCGCGCGGCCACGGCCCGAAGCCGGCCGCCGTGTTGATGTGCCCGGCGTCGCCGAGGTTCACGAACGCGCTGCCCAGGCGCTGCGCGAGTGCGCGCGCATCGGCGAGCGGCATCCACGGATCGGTCTCGCTGCCGATCACGATCGACGGCACCGCGAGCCGGCGCGCGTCGAACGGTCCGGCAAACGTGAATTTCTTCGGGCTGGCCGGCGCGACGAACAGCACGCCCGCCACATCGCCCACGTGCGGCCACTGCGCGAGCGCATGCGCGGCCGCGAGGCAGCCGAAGCTGTGCGCGGCGAGCACGAACGGGCCGCGCTCGCGATCGAGCAGCGCGCGCACCGATTGCGCCCAGCCCGCGAGATCGGGCGCGTCCCAGTCGTGCTGCTCGACGCGCAACGAGCGCGGGAACTGCCGCTCGAGCCACGTCTGCCAGTGGGCGCCTTCGCTGCCGTGCAGGCCCGGAACGGTGACGAGCCGCGGCGGCCACGCCGATTTGCTGCATGCGCGCATGATTGCCCTCGCTTGCTTGAACACGAGGTTCGATTGTGGCGTCGGGTCCGCGGCGACCGAACCAATATTTTGTGCTTTGCTTTTGCGCGGGGCCACGACCGGCGGCGGCCCGGCCACCGCGCGACGACGGCCCGCATCGGCCGCACGCTCCGTGCGGCGGCGCAATGTGCGGCGAAACCGTAGAATGTGGGCTTCCCGTCAGCTTCACACGGAACCGTCCCCGCGCCGACGCGCCGGGCCGGCCGTCAGGAGTCGCCCGATGTCCGCCATGTCCGCCGGCGCGCCGCGCCCGGCTTCGCTCGCCGTTCCCGTGACGCGCCTCGCCGGCGCGCGCGCCGCCACGCAATGAAGATCCTGTTCCATTCACCGCATCAGGAAGCCGGCGCCTGGCGCGACGAGATCGCGCGGGCGCTGCCGGAAGCCGAACTGCGCGCGTGGCAGCCGGGCGATACGGCCGCCGCCGACTACGCGCTCGTATGGCGCGCGCCGCGCGAGTTCTTCACGCCGCGCGACGGCCTGCGCGCGATCTTCAACCTCGGCGCGGGCGTCGATGCGCTGCTCGCGCTCGAGCACGCCCATCCGGGCACGCTGCCCGCGCACGTGCCGCTGGTGCGGCTCGAAGATTCGGGCATGGCGCGGCAGATGGTCGAATACGTGACGCACGCGGTGCTGCGCTACCTGCGCCGCTTCGACGAATACGACCTGCTCCAGCGCGAACGCCGCTGGCAGCCGCTCGAACCGCACGCGCGCGCAAGCTTCACCGTCGCCGTCCTCGGGCTCGGCGTGCTCGGCGCGCAGGTCGCCCGCGCGCTCGCCGCACTCGGCCTGCCGGTACGCGGCTATAGCCGCAGCGTGAAGCAGCTCGACGGCGTCACCACGTTCGCCGGCGACGACGCGTTCGACGCATGCATCGACGGCGCGAAAGTGCTCGTCAATCTGCTGCCGAGCACGCGCGACACCGACGGCATCCTGTCGGCGCGCGCATTCGCGCGGCTCGCGCGCGGCGCATACGTCGTCAACGTCGCGCGCGGCGCGCATCTCGTCGAAGCCGACCTGCTCGACGCGCTCGCGAGCGGCCAGGTCGCCGCGGCCACGCTCGACGTGTTCCAGCACGAACCGCTGCCGGACGACCATCCGTTCTGGCGCGCGCCGCGCGTCACGATCACGCCGCACAGCTCGGCCGAGACGCTGCGCGCGGAAGCCGTCGAGCAGATCGCCGGCAAGATCCGCGCGTTCGAGCGCGGCGCGCCCGTCAGCGGCATCGTCGACTACGCACGCGGCTACTGAATTCCGCCACAAAGAGAAACCAGGAGACAACCATGACGTTCCCCACCGCCGTCAAGATCGTCGAAGTCGGCCCGCGCGACGGCCTGCAGAACGAGAAGACCTTCGTGCCGACCGACGTGAAGATCGCGCTCGTCGACCGGCTGTCGCGCGCCGGTTTTCGCAACGTCGAGGCCGCGTCGTTCGTGTCGCCGAAATGGGTGCCGCAGATGGCCGACGGCGCCGACGTGATGGCCGGCATCGAGCGCCGCGCGGGCACCGTGTACTCGGTGCTCACGCCGAACCTGAAGGGCTTCGAGCATGCGCTCGCCGCCCGCGCGGACGAAGTCGTGATCTTCGGCGCGGCGAGCGAGGCGTTCTCGCAGCGGAACATCAACTGCAGCATCGCGGAGAGCATCGCGCGCTTCGAGCCCGTCGCGAAGGCCGCGAAGGATGCGGGCCTGCGGCTGCGCGGCAGCGTGTCGTGCGCGCTCGGCTGCCCGTACCAGGGCGAGGTGCCGGTGGCGTCGGTCGTCGACGTCGTCGAGCGGTTCGCCGCGCTCGGCTGCGACGAGATCGACATCGCCGACACGATCGGCGTCGGCACGCCGAAGCGCACGCGCGAAGTGCTCGCGGCGGTGACGCGCGTGTTCCCGCGCGAACGCCTGTCGGGCCATTTCCACGATACCTACGGCCAGGCGCTCGCGAACATCTACGCGGCGCTGTTCGAAGGGATCGAGATCTTCCACGCGTCGGTCGCGGGCCTCGGCGGCTGCCCGTACGCGAAGGGCGCGACCGGCAACGTCGCGACCGAGGACGTGCTGTACCTGATGCAGGGCCTCGGCATCGAGACCGGCATCGATCTCGCGCAGGTCGTCGCCGCAGGCGACTTCATCTCCAACGCGATCGGCCGCGCGAACGTGTCGCGCGCCGGTCGTGCACTGCTCGCCAAGGCGCAGAGCGCGGCCGACGCCGCGAACTGCGCCTGATCGCGCCACTCCACGGATTCTCCAACATGACGACACCCGCTTCATTCGATTCCCTGCCCGATTCCGCGCGACGCGTCGCGCTGCTGCTGCGCGAGCGCGGCCATGCGAAAGGCATCGTGATGCTCGCCGAAACCGGCAAGACGTCGGCCGAGGCCGCGGCCGGGCTCGGCTGCTCGGTCGCGCAGATCGCGAAGTCGATCCTGTTTCGCCGGCAGGCCGACGACGCGCCCGTGCTCGTCGTCGCGAGCGGCGTCAACCGCGTCGACGAAAGGAAGGTCGCCGCGCAGGTCGGCCCGGTCGGCCGCGCGGATGCGAAGTTCGTGCGCGACAACACCGGCTACGCGATCGGCGGCGTCTGCCCGATCGGCCATCTGGTCGAACCCGTCACGCTGATCGACGCCGACCTGCTCGCGCTCGACAGCCTGTGGGCCGCCGCCGGCCATCCGCACGCGGTGTTCAACCTGTCGCCGCACGAGCTCGTGTCGCTGACGGGCGCGCCCGTCGCGGACGTCGCGTTGCGGGAGCCCGCATGAGCGACGCGACGATGCCGGTCGCGACGGTCGCGTCGCCGTGCACCGACGTCTGCCGGATCGATCCGCGCACCGACTGGTGCGCGGGCTGCCTGCGCACGCGCGGCGAGATCAAGGGATGGCGTACGTCGGACGACGACGCGAGACGCGCGCTGCTCGCGCAGCTCGACGCGCGGCGGCGCCTGATCGCGGGCAGCGAGACATAAAAAAAAGCCGTTCAGCCTCACGGGCGAACGGCGTCGAGATCGGAATCCTGTGAACGTGATCAACGTCACAGCCCGCATCATACGAGCGACGCGGCCGCATCGCATCGGGTGTTTCCCTACAACTTCTTACAGCGCTTTTCGCGCACGCGCACGGCGTCCGCGCGACGTCATTCCGCAGGCACGCTTCACTCGCGACACGCGCATTCGACGCGCCGCGGCGTGAGCGCGCCGCCGCGCCGAATCCTCTGACCGTTTCAGTTGCCGACCGCCGTGCGACGGGCCGGCACGATGCGCCAGCCGAGGTTCACGCCGGCCGCCGCGAGCAGGATCAGCAGCGCGCCGAATACCTGCGTCCAGGCGAGCGTCTGCCCGAACGCGACGCGATCGACGGCGATCGCGACGACCGGATAGACGAACGACAGCGCGCCCGTCATCGCGGTCGGCAGCTTCTGGACCGCGCCGTACAGCAGCACGTACATCAGCCCCGTGTTGACGATGCCGAGCACGATCAGGTCGGCCCATTGCCCGGCCGTCGCCGGCAACGTGTCGAAGTGCGCGAACGGCGCGAGCAGCAGGATGCCGAGGCCGACCTGCAGCAGCGCGAGCAGATGCGGCGGCGTGCCCTTCAGGTGCTTCGTGATGATCGACGAGATCGCGTACAGGAACGCCGCGCCGAGCGACAGCGCGACCCCTTCCAGGTATTCGCCGGGCACCGCGAGCACGGCCGGTTCGACGCGCACCACGAACACGAGCCCGGCGAATGCGAGCGCGAGCCACGCGAGCGTCGACACGGTGATCCGCTCGCGGAACACGATCGCGCCGAGCGCGACCAGCATGAACGGCTGCGTGTTGTAGACGGCGGTCGCCATCGAGATCGACGCGCGCGAATACGCGGCGAACAGCAGCAGCCAGTTCGCGACGATCGCGAGGCTGCCGAGCGTCGTGAGCACGAGCATCCGCGGCGAGAACAGCGAGCGGCGCAGGAAGCCGAACGCCGCACAGACGATCGCGAGCGTCGCCGTGCCGAACACGCAGCGGAAAAACACGACATTGGTCAGCGGCTGCTGCGACGACATCACGAGCCAGCCGATCGTGCCGGACATCAGCATCGCGACGATCATCTCGGCGGCGCCGCGGCGAATTTCATTCGAGGCCATCAGGAACTCCGTTGAAGAGCTTGGATGAGTTCGATTCTAGAAACTTGCTTTCGCTGAAACCACGGCTAAACTGAAGCGAATCAGCCGATTGACCTTCGAAAGCAAAGCGATCATGCCGAAACGCCTTTCCCCGCCCGCCGTCGCGTCGCTCGACGCGACCGACCGTGCAATCGTCGCCGCGCTGGCCGACGACGCCCGCATCGCGACCAGCGAACTCGCGCGGCAGATCGGGCTGTCGGCGCCCGCCACGGCCGACCGCGTGCGGCGGCTCGAGGCGCAAGGCGTGATCGCCGCATTCACCGTCGAGCTCGACCCGCGTGCGCTCGGCTACACGCTGCAGGCGATCGTCCGCGTGAAGCCGCTGCCGGGCCAACTGCATCTGGTCGAGGAATTGCTGCGGCGGATTCCCGAATTCGTCGAATGCGACAAGGTGACCGGCGACGACTGCTTCATCTGCCGGCTCTACCTGCGCACGATCGAGCACCTCGACGACATCCTGTCGAAGGTGACGGAGCGCGCGGAGACGAGCACCGCGATCGTGAAATCGACGCCCGTGCCGCGCCGCCTGCCGCCGCTCGTCGAAGACGACCACGCGCACCGCTGAGCCGCGGCGCGCACCATCGGGCCGCCGGCGGCGCGCGCCGCCCAGCCCGTCACGCGGCTGGGTCGCGCGCCTCGAAGAACGCGAGCAGTTCGTCGATCAGCGCGGCCGGCGCCTCTTCCGCAATGTAGTGCCCGCAGTCGAGCGCGCGGCCGCTGACGTCGCGCGCGACGCGACGCCACTCGTCGAGCGGATCGAAGCAGCGGCCGACGACGCCGTGCTCGCCCCACAGCACGCGCAGCGGGCACGCGACCTTGTTGCCGCGTTCGAGGTCCGCACGGTCGTGCTCGAGATCGATCGTCGCCGACGCGCGGTAGTCCTCGCACATCGCATGCACGGCGCCCGGCTGCGCGAGCGCCGCCCGGTACGCGTCGAGCGCCTCGGGCGCGAACGGCGCCAGCCCGGCCGACCGGTTGCCCATCACGCGTTCGACGTACGCATCGGTATGCGCGCCGATCAGCGTCTCGGGCAGCGGCTCGGGCTGGATCAGGAAGAACCAGTGGAAATACGCGGTCGCGAACGCGCGATCGGTTTTCTCGTACATCGCGAGCGTCGGCGCGATGTCGAGCAGCATCATCCGCTCGACGGCATCCGCGTGATCGAGCGCGAGCCGGTGCGCGACCCGCGCGCCGCGATCGTGCGCGCACACATGGAAATGCTCGAAGCCGAAATGCCGCATCACGGCGACCTGGTCCGCCGCCATCGCCCGTTTCGAATACGGCGCGTGCCGCGCGTCGCTCGGCGGCCGGCCCGATGCGCCGTAGCCGCGCAGGTCGGTGGCGATCACCGTGAAGTGATTCGCGAGCGTCGCGGCAACGCGATGCCAGATCATGTGGGTCTGCGGATGGCCGTGCAGCAACAGCAGCGGCGGCCCTGCGCCTCCTTTGACACCGAAGATGTCGGTGTCCTGCACCGTCACGCGAAACGATGCAAACGCGTCAAACGACATGGTTTGTTTCTCGTTGGTTTGTTATGGCGGCTATTTTAAAAGTGCCGGCGCGTCTTCACAGCGAGGTCACCACCCGAAACCGTAGAAAGAGAACACTCACTCGATTGCCGGCCCACCGCGCCTTTTGCTAAGCTCGCGTAGAATCGCACGACCGTTCGTATTAATATGACCGAATGCGTTCCGCGGCTACACTCGAATCACCGTTCGACCGCCACGCCCCCGGAGACTGGAGACATCACATGGCATTGCCCACCGTCCTGCAGAACCTGACGCTCCCCGTCATCGCGTCGCCGATGTTCATCGTCAGCTACCCCGAACTCGTGCTCGCGCAATGCAAGGCGGGCATCGTCGGTTCGTTCCCCGCGCTCAATGCGCGCCCGGCCGAACTGCTCGACGAGTGGCTCACGCAAATCCAGTCGGAACTCGCCGAGCACAAGGCGAAACATCCCGACGCGGTGATCGGCCCGATCGCGGTCAACCAGATCGTCCACCAGTCGAATGCACGGCTCGAGCACGACGTGCGCGTGTGCGTCGAGCACAAGGTGCCGATCTTCATCACGAGCCTGCGCGCACCGGCGCGCGAGATCGTCGACGCGGTACACGGCTACGGCGGCATCGTGCTGCACGACGTGATCAACCTGCGCCACGCGCAGAAGGCGCTCGAGGCGGGCGTCGACGGGCTGATCCTCGTCGCGGCCGGCGCCGGCGGCCACGCGGGCACGACGTCGCCGTTCGCGCTGGTCGGCGAAGTCCGCAAGATCTTCGACGGCCCGATCGTGCTGTCCGGCTCGATCGCGAACGGCGGCTCGATCCTCGCCGCGCAGGCGATGGGCGCCGACTTCGCGTACATGGGCACGCGTTTCATCGCGACGCAGGAAGCGCACGCGATCGACGACTACAAGCACGCGATCCTGAACGCGAAATCGTCGGACATCATCTACACGAACCTCTTCACGGGCGTGCACGGCAACTACATCCGCGAGAGCATCGAGAAGGCTGGCCTCGATCCGGACGCGCTGCCGGAATCCGACAAGACCAAGATGAATTTCGGCAGCGACAAGACCAAGGCATGGAAGGACATCTGGGGCGCCGGCCAGGGCGTCGGCCTGATGGACGATCTGCCGAGCGTGGCTGCGCTCGTCGAGCGGCTCAAGCGCGAGTACGACGACGCGAAGGCGCGGCTCGGCATCCCGCGCTGACGGATGCGGCGGCCGTGGTGGCCGCCATCGGCCGCCATTGGCGCGAGATCGTCGCCCCAACGAAAAAAGCGCGAACCGCAGCGGTTCGCGCTTTTTTATTGTCCCGCCGCGGCGGAACGACGCGGCTCAGCCCGCGCGCTTCATCCGCGTGATCGGCAGCACGCGCAGGCGCGATTCGATCGACGGGCACAGCGACTGCCCTTCGAAACGCGCGGCGAGGAAGTCGACGAACGAGCGCACCTTCGCGGACACGTGGCGACGGCTCGCGTACACCGCATAGATCGGCGCCTCGTGCGGCGGCACCGAATCGAGCAGCACCGGCACGAGCCGGCCCGCTTCGATGTCGTCGCCGACCACTTCGGTGCCGAGCAGCGCGATGCCCGCGCCGGCGAGCACGGCCGCGCGCAGCCCTTCGAGATGGTTCACGATCAGGTTGCCGTTCAGGCTCACGCGCGACGCGGCGGCCGCGTCGATCACCAGCGAATCGAGCATCGTCGAATTCGAATCGCGCCGCAGGTAGTTGTGATTCGCGAGATCGGCGATCGTCCGGGGCGTGCCGTGCTTCTCCAGATACGCAGGCGACGCGACCAGCAGGATGTGCGCGGTCGCGATCTGGCGCGCGACCAGCGACGACGATTTCAATCCGTTCGGCGCCGCGCGCACCGCGACGTCGTAGCCTTCCTCGATCAGGTCGACCACGCGATCGGACAGCGTCATGTCGACGGTCACGTCCGGGAACCGGCCCGCATAATCGGTGACGGCCTGCATCACGTGCCGCAGCCCGAACGCGGACAGCGACGTCACGCGCAGCCGGCCCTGCGGCACCACGCTCGCGGCGCCGACGGCCTGCCCGGCTTCGTCGAGTTCGGACAGCGCCTGCACGAGGCGCTCGTAGTATTCGCGTCCCGCCTCGGTCGGCGCGACGCGTCGTGTCGTGCGATGCAGCAGCCGGGCGCCGAGCTGCTGCTCGAGGTGCATCACGTGCTTGCTCGCCATCGCCGCCGACATCTGCATGCGCTCCGCCGCGCCGACGAAGCTGCCCACTTCGACGACGTAGCGAAACACATTCATGCTGACGAGGGTATCCATCGAACTAGCTCGCAATCCCGGGAAATCGACCAATTACGAGATAGGGTAACAAAGGCGGGGAAACAGAAAGGTCAAGAAAGGCAAAACGGCGCCGCGGGTGGCGGCGCCGCTTCGGACTGAAAATGACGGGCAGGAAAACATGCAGCCGAAACGCGCGATTGACGCGCGGCCGGCGCACCGATCGCGCGTGCGCGTCAGAACTTCGCGCGGATGCCGGCGCCGAACGTGTTGCCGGTCGACAGGCCGCTGATGTGGTCGTTCATGTAGGCCGCGTAGACGTCGGTACGCTTGGACAGCGGATAGTCGTAGCCGACGGCCCAGGTCTGGCGCGTCTGGTCGAGGCCGCCCGCGTCGCGCGAGTACGCATACGACGCCATCGCGTTGCCCACGCCGATCGGCACCGACACGCCGCCCTGCGCGGTGTTCACGTGCCAGCTGCCCGCGACCTGGTCGTTCTTCGTATACATGTACTGGCCGAACAGCTTCACGAGCTTCAGGTCGTAGGTGGCGCCGACCAGCGCGATGCCCTGGCTCTTCATGCCGGTCACGAGCGCGCTCAGGTCCTGCGGGCCGTTGTTGAAGTTCACGTACTGATACACGGCGGTCGCCGCGAACGGGCCGTTCGCGTAGTTGAACTGCGCGCTCCACTTCTTCGAACGGTTGTCGCCGGCCTGGTTGCCGAGCGCGTACATCGCGCCGAAGTTCAGGCCCCCGAACGAAGGCGACGTGTAACCCAGCGCGTTGTTCCAGCCCGAATCGCCCACCGCGCCCTGGTCGCTCGGATAGGTCGGGAACGTGCCGAGGCCGAGGAACACGTGATACACCATCGGCGAGAAGGTGTACGAGTCGTAGAACGGGTTGAACAGGATCGTCGACAGGAACAGGTGCGTCGTCAGGCGGCCCGCCGTCACCGTGCCGTACGGCGAGCTGATGCCGACGTATGCGTTGCGCGCGAAGAACGTGTCGCCCTGGAAGCGGCCGTACTGGCCGTTCTGCGCACGGAAGAAGCTCTCCAGCGTGAAGATCGCCTGGTAGCCGCTGCCGAGATCCTCGGCGCCGTGCAGGCCCCAGTACGACGTCGACATGCCGCCGCCCGACACGTTCCACGCGCGATCGCCGCCCGGGAACTTGGTGGCGCCGACCCATTCGTCAACCTGCCCGTAGAGCGAGACGCTCGACTGCGCATGGACGGGTGCGGCAGCCGCCACACAGGCGGCTGCGGCGATCAGCTTGACGGACGTGCGCGACGCACGGCGGGCGAATGCTTTCATGGGATCTCCAGGTTTTGTCGAATAGTCGATAAGTGGCGCGAGCGTTGTTGTATGGAGCCGAGTGCTTGCGTCGTATGGGGCGCAGCCATCTTTACGGATCATTCGTCCGGTCAAAATTGCGCACGCTTATTGCGGGTATAGCGTCGGCATTAACTTCGCGGCAGGTATCCATGGCCGCACGCACGGCGGCGGCCCGGCACGAACGCGGTCGCACGGGCGGGCGGCGGCGCGGCATGGCGTGCCGGGCGCGAAAGATAGCGCAATGCGGCGGGAAAATCAGCGGGAATCTGCGCGCGACTGTGGCGAATTCGCATCAGCCGGCAAGGGGACGAGCGCCGGGGCGCTCAGTTTCGGTAGAACGGGGAGAAAAACGGCGAGTGCGCAGGCTCTTCCTGCGAGCGGGGCGGCGGCATCGGGCGGCCGCCGCGCTCCTCGTTGTAGCGCGCGACGTCGGCGCGGATCGAGCCGGCTCGCAGCGGGACGTTGCCGCCGCCCGGCGGGCGCGGCATCTGGCGGACTTCGGCGTTGATCGGCCGATACGGGCTTTGCGCGGCGTAATGGCCGTACGACGGTGTCGGGCGCAGCCCCCAGCGGGAGCCCGCGCCGCTCACGCCGCCGGGACGCACGCCGGCAGACGGCGGCACGCGACGCCACACCGGCGCGCCGCCGGCGGGCTGACCGTACGCGCGCATGTCGCCGCCGCCGAAGCCGTGGCTGCCGAACCCGTGACCGCCGTGGGGAGGCTGGGCGAGCGCGAGCGGCATCAGCAGCGTGCCGAGCACGCCTGCCACCCATCGTCCGATCTTCCGTTTCACCCGTTCCGTCATCGTTCCGTGCCCATCGACGCCCGCCGTCGGCTCCTTTCGGCCGACCCAAGGCTTTCAGCAGTAATTTATGAGCGGGGGGAAAGCGTGTCGAGCCAAAAAGTGTTATGTCGCCGGCATCGGTGTAACACCATGTTACTGCTAGGTTTTTTCACTTCCGGGCGCGATCGCGACGGAACGTTCTTCCGCGGTTTTGGCCGCGGCCGCGACTCGTACGGCGGCCGCCGTTGCATGCCATCGATTCATCAATCGATTCGCACAATGAATTTGTGTAGTGAATCGTCAACCGGGACAATAACGCCATCCGCGCGCGCGACGCGCGCCTTCCTCGTTTCCGAATCGAGTTCCCGATGGCCCGTCCCCGTTTTCTTCCCGACAACTTCACGCTCGCGCTCGTCGGCACCGTCGTGCTCGCGAGCCTCGTGCCCTGCCGCGGCCCGGCCGCCCATGCGTTCAACTGGGCGACCAACATCGCCGTCGGCCTGCTGTTTTTCCTGCATGGCGCCAAACTGTCGCGCGAAGCCGTCGTCGCGGGCGCGACGCACTGGCGGCTGCACGCGCTCGTGCTGCTCAGCACGTTCGCGCTGTTCCCGCTGCTCGGCCTCGCGCTGAAACCCGTGCTGCAGCCGCTCGTCACGCCGACGCTGTATGCGGGCGTGCTGTTCCTCTGCACGCTGCCGTCGACGGTCCAGTCGTCGATCGCGTTCACGTCGATCGCGAAGGGCAACGTGCCGGCCGCCGTGTGCGCGGCCTCCGCGTCGAGCCTGCTCGGGATCTTCGTCACGCCGGCGCTCGTCGGGCTGATGATCACGTCGCAATCGGCCGCGGCCGCGTCGCCGTGGAGCACCGTCGGCAGCATCGTGATGCAACTGCTCGTGCCGTTCATCGCCGGGCAGTTGCTGCGGCCCGTGATCGGCGGCTGGATCGACCGCAATCGCGGCGTGCTGCGCTTCGTCGACCAGGGCTCGATCCTGCTGGTCGTCTACGTCGCGTTCAGCGAGGCCGTCAACGAGGGGCTGTGGCACCAGATTCCGCCGCGCGCGCTCGGCGGCCTGCTCGTCGTCAACCTCGTGCTGCTCGCGATCGCGCTGCTGCTGACCGCGTTCGTCAGCAAGCGGCTCGGCTTCAACCGTGCCGACCAGATCACGATCATCTTCTGCGGATCGAAGAAGAGCCTCGCGGCCGGCGTGCCG
The DNA here is from genome assembly GCF_020419965.1 of Burkholderia sp. AU39826. Taxonomy (NCBI): domain Bacteria; kingdom Pseudomonadati; phylum Pseudomonadota; class Betaproteobacteria; order Burkholderiales; family Burkholderiaceae; genus Burkholderia; species Burkholderia sp. AU39826. The sequence goes on along the minus strand of NZ_JAIZQG010000019.1, from coordinate 61,350 downwards.
ATGGCGAAGGTGATCTTCTCGGCGAACGCGGTCGGCGCGATCGTGCTGCCGCTGATGCTGTTTCACCAGATCCAGCTGATGGCGTGCGCGGCGCTCGCGCAGCGCTGGGGCGCGCGCGACACGAGCGGCGAGCACGACGAGGGCGGCGCGACGGCCGCGTCCGGCGCGCTGAGCGCGGGCAAGCGCTGACACGTCCGGGGGCGCGATGGGCGCCGCGGGCGGCTTTCCGCTTTCCGCTCATCGCCCCCCGTTTTCCGTCCCTCGCCCCTTCCGGCCACGCGCCGACGCGAGGCACCGGCAACGCCGGTCATGTCACGAAATCTTCATTCAATTCTCCGCGCGCGATGCCGTTAAGCCGGACGTCCCGTCGATTCGGCTGCCCTCGCCCATGCCCGCGCCCCACTCCGGTTCCGCCGCCACCCGCACCTCGCGCCTGATCGCGGATCGCGCGCTCGCCGCCGTTTTCCAGCCGATCGTCGACCTCGGGTCGGGGACGGTCGTCGGTTACGAAGGGCTGATTCGCGGCCCGCGCGGCACCGACCTCGAGCCGCCCGCCGCGCTGTTCGCGCAGGCCGCGCGCGAAGGCGAAACCATCGCGCTCGAACGGGCGGCCGCGCTCGCCTGCCTCGACGCGTTCGCGGCGCTCGGCTGCGACGGCAAGCTGTTCCTCAACTTCAGCGCGGGCACCATCCTCACGCTCGCCAGCGAACGCGAGCGCGCATGCCAGTTCCTCGGCCGCGCGCACATCGGCGCCGAACGCATCGTGATCGAGCTCACCGAGCAGAACGCGATTCCCGATCTCGCGGACATCGGGCCGGCGGTCGCGTCGCTGCGCGACGCCGGCATCCAGTTCGCGCTCGACGACTACGGCACCGCGAACGCGAGCATGAACCTGTGGCTGCGCCTGCACCCGGACCTCGTGAAGATCGACCGCTTCTTCATCCACGACATCGCGCGCGACCCGCTCAAGTTCGAGGCCGTGAAGGCGATGCAGCACTTCGCGCAGGCGAGCGGCGCGAAGCTGATCGCGGAAGGCATCGAGAACGAATGCGACCTGATCGTCGTGCGCGACATGGGCATCTGCTGCGTGCAGGGCTTCCTGCTCGGCCGGCCGAACGCGCAGCCGTCGCGGGTGGTCGCGCCGGCCGCGCGCGACGCGATCCGCGCGCCGCACATCGCGGTGTTTCCCGGCATGACGCGCGCGGTACGGCCGGCCGGCACGATCGCCGGGAAGATGCTCGTGCCCGCCCCGGCGCTGCCGCGCGACGCGACCAGCAACGACGTGCTCGACCTGTTCAACCGGATGCCCGACCTGCACGCGGTCGCGCTCGTCGAGCGCGGGCGGCCCGTCGCGCTCGTCAATCGCCGCGGCTTCATCGACCGTTTCGCGCTGCCGTATCACCGCGAGGTGTTCGGGAAGAAGCCGTGCCTGCAGTTCGCGAACGATGCGCCGCTGATGATCGACAACGCGACGACCTTCGAGCAGCTCGCGCTGCTGCTCGCGAGCCACGACCAGCGCTATCTCGCGGACGGCTTCGTGATCACCGAACACGGCCGCTATGTCGGGCTCGGCACCGGCGAGAGCCTGGTGCGCACGGTGACCGAGATGCGCATCGAGGCCGCGCGCTACGCGAATCCGCTGACGTTCCTGCCCGGCAACATCCCGATCAGCGCGCACCTCGACCGCCTGCTCGAGCGCGACGCCGGCTTTCATGCGTGCTACGTCGACCTGAACCAGTTCAAGCCGTTCAACGACCAGTACGGCTACTGGCAAGGCGACGAAGTGCTGAAGTTCGCCGCGACCGTGCTGGCCGGCGTATGCGACCCGCAGCGCGACTTTCTCGGCCATGTCGGCGGCGACGATTTCCTGGTGCTGTTCCAGCGCGACGACTGGCGCGAGCGCGCCGCCGACGCGATCGCGCGCTTCAACGACGGCGCGCGGCTCTTCTACACGCAGGCCGACCGGCAGGCGGGCGGGCTGCATGGCGAGGACCGCCACGGCAACCCGGCGTTCTTCGGCTTCGTGACGATGGCGATCGGCGCGGTGGGCGTGCCGGCCGGCGCGCACGGCGCGAAACGCTACGGCAGCGACGAGATCGCGTCGGTCGCCGCGCTCGCGAAGCGGCGGGCCAAGCAGCAGCCGGACGGGCTCGCGGTCGTCGATCTCGATGCCGGCCGCGCCGCGCTGCGTCATCGCGGCGAACCGCCGGCCGTGGCGGTGGCGGCCGGCTGAACGAGGGACGGTCGCCCGCGACGCACGGAAAACCGGTGCACCGTGCGACGGGGGCGATGCCCGGCCGCTGCAACGTTCGGCTGTCGCGCAACGGGCTCTCATCGTCATCGGTCACGGTCACGGCCACGGCGCCCCCACGCTCGCACGGGCGCGCGGTCCGACTGCCCATTTTGCGGCGCTGCGTCGGCACCGCCGGACACCCGCACGCCCACCTTGCCTTTTTCGCGTTTTGTTTAGTATTTTTAGTAACGGCGTTTTCGCAGATTAGCGCTTAAAAATCCGTTATTTGCGGGTATTCCCCGGTTATCCGGCCCGAATTCCGCGATACGTTTTACTATACAATCGCCTCCACCCTAAACAAACCGGACCCCGAACGATGGGTACGACCATTCGCGATGTGGCGCGGGCGGCTGAGGTTTCGATCGGCACCGTCTCCCGCGCGCTGAAAAACCAGCCCGGCCTGTCCGAAGCCACGCGCGCGCGCATCGTCGGGATCGCGCAGCAGCTCGGCTACGATCCCGCCCAGCTGCGGCCGCGCATCCGCCGGCTCACCTTCCTGCTGCATCGGCAGCACAACCGCTTTCCCGCGAGCCCGTTCTTCTCGCACGTGCTGCACGGCGTCGAGGACGCGTGCCGCGAGCGCGGCATCGTCCCGACGCTGCTCACGGTCGGCCCGAACGACGACGTGCTGCGCCAGATGCGCCCGCACGCGCCCGACGCGATCGCGGTCGCCGGCTTCATCGAGCCCGAGACGATCGAGGCGCTCGCCGCCACCGGCCGGCCGCTCGTGCTGATCGACCTGTGGGCGCCCGGGCTGCGCTCGGTCAACATCGACAACGCGACCGGCGCGGCACTCGCGATGCGCCACCTGCTCGCCACCGGCCGCTCGCGGATCGCCTTCATCGGCGGCTCGGCCGCGCACTACAGCATCGCGCAGCGCGCGATCGGCTATCGGCGCGCGTTCTTCGAAGCCGGGCGGCTGTTCGATCCCGCGTACGAAGTGACGATCGACGCCGGGCTCGACCCCGACACGGGCGCCGCCCGTGCGATGGAGCAACTGCTCGACGCGCCGGGCCCGCGGCCCGAAGCCGTGTTCGCGTACAACGACGCGGCCGCGCTGGCCGCGCAGCGCGTGTGCATCGCGCGCGGGCTGCGGATTCCGGACGACATCGCGATCGTCGGCTTCGACGACATCCCGGCCGCCGCGCACGCGAGCCCGCCGCTCACGACGCTCGCGGTCGACAAGGAAGCGCTGGGCCGCCGCGGCGTCGAGCTGCTGCTCGCCGAAGCGCCCGAGCGCACCGAGATTTCCCTGCCCGTCGAGCTGATCGTGCGGGCCAGCAGCCAGCCCGCCGGCTCCCCGGCACTCGATACCGCCACGGTCCAAGAATCATGAACATGCCTCCGGTCCAACCCCGCGCCGCCGCGCCGGCCGGCCACGCGCCAGCCGCACCGTTCGTCGCGAGCTTCCGCGATCCGTCGTTCCTGCTGTCGCACGTCGAAGACACGCTGCGCTTCTACGCGGCCAACGCATTCGACCCGACGGGCGGCTTCTACCACTACTTCCGCGACGACGGCAGCATCTACAACCGCACGTCGCGCCATCTCGTCAGCAGTTGCCGGTTCGTCTTCAACTACGCGATGGCGTACCGGCATTTCGGCGATCCGCGCCACCTGGAATACGCGCGCCACGGGCTGCGCTTCCTGCGCGACGCGCACTGGGACGACGCGCTGCAGGGCTACGACTGGGAGCTCGACTGGCGCGACGGCGCGAAGCGCGCGACGCTCGACGGCACGCGCCACTGCTACGGCCTCGCGTTCGTGCTGCTCGCGGCCGCCCACGCGACGATGGCCGGCATCGACGAAGCGCGCCCGCTGATCGCGGCCACCTACGAGCTCGCCGAGCACCGCTTCTGGGATGCGGCCGCGGGCCTCTATGCGGACGACGCGACGCCGAACTGGAACGTATCGACGTATCGCGGCCAGAACGCGAACATGCACATGACGGAAGCGCTGCTCGCCGCCTACGAGGCGACCGGCCACCTCACGTACCTCGATCGCGCGGAAAAGCTCGCCACCCACATCACGCAGCGCCAGGCCGCGCTGTCGGGCGGGCTCGTGTGGGAGCACTACCACGCGGACTGGTCGGTCGACTGGGACTACAACAAGGAAGACAGCTCGAACATCTTCCGCCCGTGGGGCTTCCAGCCCGGGCACCAGACCGAATGGGCGAAGCTGCTGCTGATCCTCGAGCGGCACCGCCCGCTCGACTGGCTCGTGCCGCGCGCGACCGAGCTGTTCGACGCGGCGCTCACGCACGCATGGGACGCCGATCACGGCGGCCTCTGCTACGGCTTCGGCCCGGACTTCACGATCTGCGACCACAACAAGTATTTCTGGGTGCAGGCGGAGACCTTCGCGGCGGCCGCGATGCTCGGCGTGCGCACCGGCAGCGAGCGTTTCTGGGACTGGTACGACGAGATCTGGCGCTACAGCTGGGCGCACTTCGTCGATCACCGCTACGGCGCGTGGTACCGGATCCTCACCTGCGACAACCGCAAGTACAGCGACGAGAAAAGCCCGGCCGGCAAGACCGACTACCACACGATGGGCGCCTGCTACGACGTGCTCGCGACCCTCGCCCGCGCGCAACGCAGCGAGCCGACGCAATGAGCGGCGGCACGTTTCCGGCTTTCGTGTCGGCGGGCGACATCCTGACCGACATGGTGCGCGCGGGCGACGCGCAGTGGACGTCGGTGCCCGGCGGCGCCGGCTGGAACGTCGCGCGCGCGGTCGCGCGGCTCGGCGTGCCGAGCGCGCTCGCCGGCGCGATCAGCGAAGACTGCTTCTCCGACGTGCTGTGGCGCGCGAGCGAAGCGGCCGGCCTCGACCTGCGCTTCCTGCAGCGCGTCGCGCGGCCGCCGCTGCTCGCGATCGTCCACGAGACGCGCCCGCCCGCATACTTCTTCATCGGCGAAGCGAGTGCGGATCTCGCGTTCGATCCGGCACGGCTGCCGGCCGGCTGGACCGATCACGTGAAATGGGCGCATTTCGGCTGCATCAGCCTCGTGCGCGAACCGCTCGCGAGCACGCTGGCCGCGCTCGCGGCCGACCTGCATGCGCGCGGCGTGAAGATCAGCTTCGACCCGAACGTGCGGAACCTGATGACGGCCGCGTACCGGCCGACGCTGGAGAAGATGGCCGCCCTCGCCGACCTGATCAAGGTGTCCGACGAAGACCTGCGGCACCTGTTCGGCGGCGACGGCCCCGACGCGATCGCGGCGGTGCGCGCGCTGAACCCGCGGGCGGCCGTGCTCGTCACGCGCGGCGCGCAGGCGGCCACGCTCCATGCGGACGGCGACGTGCACGAAGCCAGCCCGCCGCGCGTCGAGGTGGCCGACACCGTCGGCGCGGGCGACGCGTCGATCGGCGGCCTGCTGTTCAGCCTGATGGCCGCACCGCGGCGCGGCTGGCGCGAGCATCTCGCGTTCGCGGTGGCGGCCGGCGCCGCCGCGTGCCGGCATACGGGCGCGCACGCCCCGACGCTCGACGAGGTCGTCGCGCTGCTTGAAGGGTGAAGGCACGCTGAAGAGGCGAAGAAGGGACGATGGCCGGCCGCCGATCGGTCACCGATAAACCGCATTCACCATGCTGCGCCGCAGTGCTACGATGAAGCGTCCTATTGCGGGAGAGGCACGATGGACACGAACACGTTCACCAAAGGCATCTACACGGCCAAGGCGCATACGCACCGCGCGGACAACGGCGAGTTTCAGGGTTACGTGATCCTCGCGCGGGACGACGGCGACGAGACGGAGAACATGCGCTACGACGTCCACACGACGAGTTCGAGCGAGGAAGAAGCGTTCGAGGAAGCCAAGGCGCTCGCGCACCGGATCCTCGGCGAAATCGAGCTGTGACGCGCAGCACCCTCACGCGCGCGCCGCGGCGCGACCGCGACGCGCCGTCCCGCTCGATTCAGAGCAGCCGCGCCACCATCGATACCAGCATCGTCAGCACCAGCGTCGACATGAACGGGAACGGGTAGCGCCGCCCGCCGAGCGTCAGCGTGACGTCGCCCGGCATCCGCCCGATGCCGAGCTTGCCGAGCCACGGCCAGCAGCGCGTGAGGATCATCACCGCGATGAACGTCGTCAATAGCCAGCGCAGCATGCCTGAGGCCCGTTTACATGGGGAACGTACATGTGTCGCGCCCGTCAGAGCGCGTGCGAACGGTCGCCGCGCGCGAACGCGTCGAGCGTGCCGTCGATCCCGCGCGAAAACGCGATCACCTTGAACAGCTCGCCCATCTCGGCCTCCGAGATCAGCTTCTGCACCGCGTTCGCGGCCGGCAGGAACGCGTGGACGTCGGACGGATCGATCGCGGCCAGCGCGTCGGTGATGCCCGCGTTCAACAGGAAGCGCGCCTGCGACGTGTAGCCGAGCAGATCGGCGCCGGTCGCGACGCCCGCGTCGTAGATGCCGGTGAATTCGACGTGCGCGGTGATGTCCTGCAGGCCCGGGTACACGAACGGGTCGTCGTGCGCGTGGTGGCGGTAGTGGCACATCAGCGTGCCGCGGTCGCGCTGCGGGTGGTAGTACTCGTGCGCAGGGAAACCGTAGTCGACCAGCAGCACCGCGCCGCGCGCGAGCATCGTGCAGACGGTGCGCGTGAACGCCAGCGCGGCCTCGTGCGTTTCGGTCACGTAGCCGTCGCCGACGTCGAGCGCCGCGAGCACCGCCGGCAGGCCGGCGGCGCCGACCGGCCGGTCGTCGAACACGAACGCGTGCCGCGCGTCGAGCGCGACGCCGCGCTCGCGCCACGCGCCGTCCGCCTTCGCGAAGAGGCGCACCGGCATCGCATCGAGCACCTCGTTGCCGACCACGACGCCGTCGAACAGCTCGGGCAGCGCGTCGAGCCAGCGCACCTTCGCGGCCAGCGCCGGCACCGCGGCTTCGATCGTGTCGCGCTGCCGTTCGCGCAGCTCGCCGGACAGGTCGACGATCAGGTATTCGTCGAGTTCGACGCCCGACGCGTCGAGCGCCGCGAGCAGCCCGGCCGCGAGCTTGCCCGTGCCGGCGCCGAACTCCATCACGCGGTGCGTGCCGCTCGCCGCCAGTGCTTCGGCGACAGGATTCGCGAGCGTCTGCGCGAACAGCGGCGACAGCTCGGGGGCCGTCACGAAGTCGCTGCCGTCGTCGGCGCGGCGCCCGAACTTGCGCGCGCCGCCGCTGTAATAACCGAGGCCCGGCGCATACAGCGCGCGCTCCATGAAGCGGTCGAACGACAGCCAGCCGCCGGCCGTCGCGATCTCGTCGCGCAGTTGCGCGGCGAGGGTTTCGGACTGCGCGAGCGCGTCAGGGCCGGGAGCAGGTAAACTAGCGGGTTCGTGAGCTTTCGGGTTCATCCCGGCATTGTAAATGACCGTTTCAGCCGATACGTCGACCCCACGCGTGGTGCTCGTCACGGGCGCCCTGGGCAGCGCGGCCGACGCCGCGTCGATCGGCCGTGCGCTCGCGACGGGTTTCGCCCGCCGCGGCTGGGACGTCGCGCTGCAGCGCAGCCATGGCGCGCCGCGCGCGGCCGCCGACGCGCTCGTCGCCGAAGTCGCGGCACTCGGCCGCCGTGCGGCCGTGCTCGACGCCGATCCGGCCCTGGAAACCGATGCGGCCGCGCTCGTCGCCGCGTGCGGCGAAGCGCTCGGCCGGCCCGCGTGCGCGGTGTTCGTCAGCGCCAGCGCCGGCGCCGACGACGCGCACACGGTGGACGGCGCGTCGCTCGCCGCTGCACTCGCACGCAACGTGACCGCGCCGCTCGCTGTGGCGCGCGCACTCGCCGACGCGACGCCCGACGACGCGCGCGACGACGAAACGCTGCGCGCGTGCGCGATCCACGTACTGGATCAGGCCCTGTTTCACCCGGCACCGGCGCAACTGTCGCACGCGCTGATGCAGGCCGCACTGAACCGCGCGACGTCGGCGCTCGCGCTGGCGCTCGCGCCGAAGGTGCGGGTCGCGGCGCTGGTGCGCGGCCACGCGCCGCACGCGGACGACATCGCGGCGGCCGCCTGCTATCTCGCGAGCGCGCCCGGCGTCACCGGCGCGACACTGACCGTCGACGGCGGCGAGCACCTGGTGCCGCCGGCCGCCGGCTCGAATGAATGAACCGCGCGGGCGCGGCCTGAGAGCCGCCGCCCGCGCCGCTTTGCGTGCGCGCACGCCAATTTGACTGGGACGACCATGTTTTCCGCTCTCCTGCACCCCCGCCTCGCGGATTGCCGCAGGCTCTACCTGCGCGACTACGAGGTGCACATCAACATCGGGGCCTTCGAACACGAGAAGCGCGGCGAACAACGCGTCGTCATCAACATCGACCTGTTCGTGCCGCTCGCGCTGTCCACCCCCGTCGACGACCGGCTGCACGAAGTCGTCGACTACGACCTGATGAAGCAGAGCGTCGCGCAATGCCTGGCGCGCGGCCACATCCACCTGCAGGAAACGCTGTGCGATTCGATCGCCGCGCACCTGCTGGCGCACGACACCGTGCGCGCGGTACGCGTCCGTACCGAGAAACCGGACGCCTATCCGGACTGCGACGCCGTCGGCGTCGAAGTCTTTCGCATCAAGGACGAGGAGCGCGCATGAACGCCCCCCACATGAACGACACGGCGGCCGACGCCGCCACGCTGGACGACGCCGCCGCGTCGGCCGGCCGCCCCGCGCTCACGCGCCGCGAGCAGAAGGAAGCGTACGAGAACAACAAGCTGTTCAAGCGGATCGTGCGCCAGGTCGGCCAGGCGATCGGCGACTACAACATGATCGAGAACGGCGACAAGGTGATGGTGTGCCTGTCGGGCGGCAAGGACAGCTACGCGATGCTCGACGTGCTGCTGCGGCTGCGCGAGCGCGCGCCGATCGACTTCGACATCGTCGCGGTGAACCTCGACCAGAAGCAGCCGGGCTTCCCCGAGCACGTGCTGCCCGAATATCTGACGCAGGTCGGCGTGCCGTTCCACATCGAGAACCAGGACACCTACAGCATCGTCAAGCGGCTCGTGCCGGAAGGCAAGACGACCTGCTCGCTGTGCTCGCGGCTGCGCCGCGGGATCCTGTACCGCGTGGCCGGCGAGCTCGGCGCGACCAAGATCGCGCTCGGCCATCACCGCGACGACATCGTGCAGACGCTGCTGCTGAACATGTTCTACGGCGGCAAGCTGAAGGGGATGCCGCCGAAGCTGCAGTCGGACGACGGCAGGAACATCGTGATCCGCCCGCTCGCGTACGTGAAGGAAACCGATCTCGAGAAATACGCGGAATTGCGCGAATTCCCGATCATCCCGTGCAACCTGTGCGGCAGCCAGCCGAACCTGAAGCGCGCGGAAATGAAGGCGCTGATCCGCGACTGGGACAAGCGCTTCCCGGGCCGCGTCGACAACATGTTCAACGCGCTCGCGAAGGTCGTGCCGTCGCACCTGATGGACACGACGCTGTATCCGTTCCAGTCGCTGCGCGCGACGGGCGAGGCCGACCCGCAAGGCGACATCGCGTTCGACGAGGAACCGTGCGCGTCGGGTGACGAGTCGGCGGCGCCGGGCGCCGCCCGGCCGATCTCGATCGTCCAGTTCGACGACCTGTAAGCAGGGGCGGAACAGCCGCCGGAACCGGGCGCCGGCCGCCCTTTCCGGCGCCGTCGCCCCGCCGCGACAGGCCCGGAGCGCCAGGGGCCGCATGCTAAAATGGACGGCTTCGAACTCCTCTGACAAGCTGGCGCCATGAATATCGTGATTTTGGCGGCAGGCACCGGCAAGCGCATGCGCTCCGCGCTGCCGAAAGTGCTTCACCCCCTGGCCGGCAGGCCGCTCCTCTCCCACGTCATCGACACCGCACGCACGCTGCAGCCGTCCCGGCTGGTCGTCGTCGTCGGTCACGGCGCCGAGCAGGTCCAGGCCGCCGTCGCCGCGCCCGACGTCCAGTTCGCGGTGCAGGCCGAACAGCTCGGCACCGGCCACGCGGTGCGCCAGGCGCTGCCGCTGCTCGATCCCGCGCAACCGACGCTCGTGCTGTACGGCGACGTGCCGCTCACGCGCGCGTCGACGCTGCGCCGTCTCGTCGATGCCGCGCACGACGGCCGCTACGGGATCCTGACCGTCACGCTCGACGACCCGACCGGCTACGGCCGGATCGTGCGCGACGCGGCCGGCTTCGTCACGCGCATCGTCGAGCAGAAGGATGCGTCGCCGGACGAGCTGAAGATCGCCGAGATCAACACCGGCATCATCGTCACGCCCACCGCCCAGCTGTCGATGTGGCTCGGCGCGCTGAAGAACGAAAACGCGCAGGGCGAGTACTACCTGACCGACGTCGTCGAACTCGCGATCGAGGCCGGCTTCGAGGTCGTCACGTCGCAGCCCGACGACGAATGGGAAACGCTCGGCGTGAATAGCAAGGCGCAGCTCGCGGAGCTCGAACGCATTCACCAGCGCAACGTGGCCGACGCGCTGCTCGCCGACGGCGTCACGCTCGCCGATCCGGCGCGCGTCGATGTGCGCGGCACGCTGCGCTGCGGCCGCGACGTGTCGATCGACGTGAACTGCGTGTTCGAAGGCAACGTGACGCTCGCCGACAACGTGACGATCGGCGCGAACTGCGTGATCCGCAACGCATCGATCGGCGCGGGCACGCGCATCGACGCGTTCACGCACATCGACGGCGCCACGCTCGGCGCGAACACCGTGATCGGCCCGTACGCGCGGCTGCGCCCCGGCGCGCAGCTCGCTGACGAAGCCCACGTCGGCAACTTCGTCGAGGTGAAGAACGCGGTGATCGGCCACGGCTCGAAGGCGAACCATCTCACGTACATCGGCGACGCCGACATCGGCGCGCGCGTGAACATCGGCGCGGGCACGATCACCTGCAACTACGACGGCGCGAACAAGTTCCGCACCGTGATCGAGGACGACGTGTTCGTCGGCTCCGACACGCAGCTCGTCGCGCCCGTGCGCGTCGGCCGCGGCGTGACGATCGCCGCCGGCACGACGATCTGGAAGGACGTCGCCGATGGCGTCCTCGCGTTGAACGAGAAGACGCAGACCGCGAAGAGCGGCTACGTCCGCCCGGTCAAGAAGAAGAGCTGAACCTTTTGCGGGCGCCCGCGCGGCGCCCGCGTCGACTTACAGGACTGACCATTCATGTGCGGCATTGTCGGCGCAGTTGCGCAGCGTAATATCGTTCCGGTGCTGATCGAAGGATTGCGGCGCCTCGAATACCGTGGCTACGACTCGTGCGGCGTCGCCGTGCTCGAGCCCGACGCACCGAAGCGCGCGCGCAGCGTCGCGCGCGTCGCCGATCTCGATGCGCAGGTGCGCGAGACGCACCTCGAAGGCTCGACCGGCGTCGCGCACACGCGCTGGGCCACGCACGGCGCGCCCGTCACGCACAACGCACACCCGATCTTCTCGTCGAACGCACTCGCGCTCGTGCACAACGGCATCATCGAGAACTTCGAGACGCTGCGCGAAACGCTGCGCGCGAAGGGCTACGAATTCGTGTCGCAGACCGACACCGAAGTGATCGCGCACCTCGTGCACAGCCTGTACCGCGGCAACCTGTTCGACGCGGTGCGCGAAGCCGTTCACCAGTTGCACGGCGCGTATGCGATCGCCGTGATCCACAAGGACCAGCCGCACACCGTCGTCGGCGCGCGCCAGGGTTCGCCGCTCGTCGTCGGTCACGGCGACGGCGAGAACTTCCTCGCGTCCGACGCGCTCGCGCTCGCGGGCAGCACCGACCGCTTCACGTTCCTCGAGGAAGGCGACGTGTGCGAGCTGTCGCTCGACGGCGTGACGATCGTCGATCGCCACGGCGCCACCGTGCAGCGCGAGATCCGCGTGGTCAGCGCGTACGGCGGCGCGGTCGAGCTCGGGCCCTATCGCCATTTCATGCAGAAGGAAATCTTCGAGCAGCCGCGCGCGATCGGCGACACCGTGCCGCAGACGGAAGCCTTCGACGCGACGCTGTTCGGCGATGCCGCGCCCGCCGCGTTCGCCGAGATCGACAGCCTGCTGATCCTCGCGTGCGGCACGAGCTACTACTCGGGCCTCACCGCGAAGTACTGGCTCGAATCGATCGCGAAGATCCCGACCCAGGTCGAGATCGCCAGCGAATACCGCTACCGCGAGTCGGTGCCGAACCCGCGCCAGCTCGTGCTCGTGATCTCGCAATCGGGCGAGACGGCCGATACGCTCGCCGCGCTCAAGCATGCGCAGTCGCTCGGCCATACGCATACGCTCGCGGTGTGCAACGTCGCGACGAGCGCGATGGTGCGCCTGACCGAGATGCAGTTCCTGACGCACGCGGGCACCGAGATCGGCGTCGCGTCGACGAAGGCGTTCACGACGCAGCTCGTCGCGCTGTTCGTGCTGGCCGCGACGCTCGGCAAGCTGCGCGGGCACGTGGACGCCGCGCAGGAAGCGCAATTCGTGAAGGAGCTGCGCCACCTGCCGGCCGCGCTGAACAGCGTGCTCGCGCTCGAGCCGCAGATCATCGCGTGGTCGGAGGAATTCACGCGCAAGGAAAACGCGCTGTTCCTCGGCCGCGGGTTGCACTACCCGATCGCGCTCGAAGGCGCGCTGAAGCTGAAGGAAATCTCGTACATCCACGCCGAAGCCTATCCGGCCGGCGAGCTGAAGCACGGGCCGCTCGCGCTCGTCACCGAAGCGATGCCGGTGGTGACGGTCGCGCCGAACGACACGCTGCTCGAGAAGCTCAAGTCGAACATGCAGGAAGTGCGCGCGCGCGGCGGCGAGCTGTACGTGTTCGCGGATGCCGACACGCAAATCGTCAACGACGACGGCCTGCACGTGATCCGGATGCCGGAACACTACGGCCAGTTGTCGCCGATCCTGCACGTCGTGCCGCTGCAACTGCTCGCGTATCACACCGCGTGCGCGCGCGGCACCGACGTCGACAAGCCGCGCAACCTCGCGAAATCGGTGACGGTGGAGTAATGCCGCGCGACGGGATGGCCCCTCGCCGGGCCGTCCCCGCCGCGTGCGCGCGCAAGACCGGCCATTCGGCCAGGTCGAAATATGTACCACGTAGTGGTATATAATCCTGTGCTTACTCGACCGGCTCGACATGCCTGCTTCCGTACGACGCGTGTTCAAGACGAAGTGGTTTCACCAGGCAGCCGGGAAAGCGGGAATCGCCGGTGGCGAGCTCTGCCGCGCGGTGCGGGAACTGGCCCGCGGCCAGGGCGCCGATCCCGGCGGCAACGTCTGGAAGAAGCGCCTCGGAAAGCTCGCCGCGGACGTAGGTCGACACACCGACAGCGACATCGCGACGCCGGTCGCACTGAAAGCGCTTGTGGAGATTTGCAATGGCCAAGGGTCGATTCAAGAGCGACGCAACGGAGGCGATCCACAGCGCCGCGTCGGGGCTTTATCGCGCCAACCTGCTCGACAAGAAGACGATGCGCGAATACGACGATCTCTGCATCGAAGCCGCGCCGCAATTCGATCCGGAAGCGATCGCCCGCATCCGCAAGTCGGTCAACGTCAGCCAGAGCGTGTTCGCGCTCTACCTGAACACGACGACATCGACGATCCGCCAATGGGAACAGGGCGACAAGCGGCCGAGCGGCATCGCCGCGCGCATGCTCCAGATCGTCGAAAAACACGGGCTCGAGGTGTTCTCCTGAGCCGGCTTCCCCGACTGCCCATGCACGGCCCGGCCGCACGCGCGCCGCAACGAATATGACGGAGAGACAATGGTAAGACTGTTTGGATGCGGATTGCTGGCGCTGACGTTCGCGTCGACGAGCTGGGCCGCCGAGCACTATGTCGAGGTCTGGAACCCGCCCGAGGCGCGGCAACCCGCGGCTCGCACGCCGGCTGCGCGCCCGGGCGCCGACGCGCGTACCGGCAAGAGCGCGGAGAAGCACGCGAGCGCGACGCCGAAAGCCGCCGCGAAACCGCACAAGCGCCGCGTCGCGCAGGCCGTGAAAGCCGGCCCGCACCGCCCGGCCGCCACCGCGACCGACACGCCGGCCGCCCCGCGCCCCGTGGCGCAACCCGCGCCGGGGCATCTCACGGTGATGCAGCCGGGCGCACCGGACGCGACGCATGCGCTCACGTTCTCCGACATCCCGCGTCAATACACGCCGGACGGCAACGTGCTGCAGGTCGGCACGCACGGCCGCTCCGCGGAGGTGACTCGATAATGGAAGCGCAGACCTACCACGGCTACCAGATCTGGGGCCACGCGATCCTGCAGCAGGACGAGATCATGCAGCCCGAGCGCTTCGCGGCGAGCGGCACGATCACGCAGAACAACCGGCTGGTCGAGGCGTCGGGCGTGCTCGGCGTGTTCGACACCGAAGACGACGCGCGCGATGCAGGGCTCGAATGGGCGCGCGCGTGGATCGACAACCACAGCTGACCGAACGCAAGCGCGCATCCACGGCCGTCACCGATGAGGCCGCGCAGGTGCGGCGCGCACCGCAAATGAAGAAGGGGCGTCCGCGACGCCCCTTCTTTCATTCGAACCCCTCGACTCACGCCGCGGCGTGCGGCGGCCTCACCGTCTCCCGCGGCCGGCCGACGAGCCGTGCCAGCACGACGATCGCCACCAGCGTCGCGACGTACACGGCGATCTGGATACCCGCCGGGCGCGCGGTATAGCCGACGAGCGTATGCAGCGCCTTGCCGACGATGCTCGATTCCTTGAGCAGCCACGACGTGTCCCACACCGCATCGCCCCACGACGGCACGAGGCCCGCGGCCAGCAGGAAGCCGACGCACTGGCTTGCCATGCCCGCCGCCAGCAACACGATCAACCCGTTGGTGACGGAGAACAGGCGCTTGAGCGGAATCTGCAGCAGGCCCGCATACATCGCATAGCCGAGGCCCGCGCCGCCGAGCACGCCGAGCAGCCCGCCCGCGATCATCTGCGGCGTCTGCCCCGGGTCTCCCGCCGCGATCCCGTACAGGAACAGCACGGCCTCGGAACCCTCGCGCAGCACCGCGACGCCGACCACGATCGCGAGCCCGGTCAGCGGCCGGCGGCCGGCCGCGACCGCCCGGCCGACCTCGCCCATGTGCAGCGCCATTTCGCGGCCGTGCCGGCTCATCCAGATGCAGTGCCACGCGAGCATCAGCGTCGCGACGAACATCACGCCCGCGTTGAAGACCTCCTGCCCCATGCCGGACGCCCATTGCGAGATCACGTCGGCGAACGCCGCGATCAGGCCGGCGCCGACCACGCCGCCGACCAGCCCGCCGCCCACCCACCAGCCGCGCCGCGGCACGCCCTTCGTGGCGGCCATCACGATCGAGACCACCAGCGCGGCCTCGAGCACTTCACGAAAGACGATCAGGGCAGTGGACAGCATGTCGGTATCGGCTTACTTGACGGTCAGGTGCGTCTTCGACTGCGCTTCGTGATACTCGTCGTGGAACTCGTAGGTCCCGGCCTTCAGCGGCCCGACGAGGATCTCGACCGACTTGCCGGCCGGCACGACCTTCTCCGCCTTGAAGTCGTCGCTCTCGAATTCGGCGGGCGTCGCGTCGAGGTTCTTCACGACGAATTTCACCTTCTTGCCGGCAGGAATCGTCACGCCGTCCGGCGAAAACTTGTGGTCCTTCAGCGTGAGGTTGACGACGTCGTCGGCAGCGAAGGCGGACGTGGCCGACGCGCCCAGCAGGGCCAATGCGAAACCGATAGCGAAACGGGTCATGTGCGTAATGGTTTGAAATATGGAAGGGAATCGATACTAAGATCGATTCGCATTTTCACCCCGAAGTACCCTTACTCGCGGCATGGAGATCGCGCGCCGTCGACGCGACGCGCGCGTTGCCGCGCAAGGCTTTGCCGGGTTTTGCCGGCAATGCGCGGCCGTCAATCGGGAAAGATTCGGACTGACGCCCGCATGCGAATGCCCATTCGTCAGACCTCAGCATTACAAATGGCTGATGCGATGCCCACCGCCGTATGCGGCGCACTTGACCTTCCCACCATGGCAAGCTTCATGCTGAACGTATCCGTCAACCACCAACCCGGAGAACACACGATGGAATTCGAAGTCCAGGACATGACCTGCGGCGGTTGCGCCAACGCGATCACGCGCGCGGTGACGGCCGCCGATCCCGCCGCGAAGCTCGACATCGACGTCGCGGCGAAGATCGTCAAGGTCGAGTCGGCGCAAGGCGCCGAACGCGTGCGGTCGATCATCGAAGCCGCCGGCTTCCATCCCGCGCTGCGCAGCGCGTAACGCGCTCGCGATCGCCGGCGCACCGCCGAACGGCGAGGCGCCGGCAGCCGGCCATGGGTCAGCGCAGCCGGATCAGCGTCGACTTCAGTTCGGTGTACTTCTCGAGCGCATGCAGCGACTTGTCGCGGCCGTTGCCCGACTGCTTGTAGCCGCCGAACGGGAAGTTCATGTCGCCGCCCTCGTCATAGCAGTTCACCCACACGGTGCCCGCGCGCAGCCGGCGCGACACGTCGTGCGCGGTCGTCAGGTTCGACGTCCATACGGCCGCGGCCAGCCCGTACTCGGTGTCGTTCGCGATCCTGACGGCCTCGTCGACGTCGTCGAACACGATCACCGACAGCACGGGCCCGAAGATTTCCTCGCGCGCGATCTTCGCATCGGGCTTCACCTCGAACACCGTCGGCTCGACGTAGAAGCCGCCCGTTTCCGCATGCACGCGTGCGCCGCCGGTAACGAGCCGGCCTTCGCCGCGCCCCGCCTCGATGTAACCGAGCACGCGCTCGAGCTGGATGCCGTCGACGATCGCGCCCATCGACACCGACGGATCGAGCGGATTGCCCGGCACGTACGCGCGCGCGGCCGCGACGAGCTTCTCGATGAACGCATCCTTGATGTCGCGATGCACGAGCAGCCGGGAGCCCGCCGTGCACATCTCGCCCATGTTGTAGAAGATCGCGCCGGCCGCCGTCTGCGCCGCGCGGTCGAGATCGGGGCAGTCGGGCAGCACGATGTTCGGCGACTTGCCGCCGAGCTCCAGCCACGCGCGCTTCAGGTTCGACTGCGCCGCATACTGCATGATCAGCTTGCCGACCGCCGTCGAGCCCGTGAACGCGATGCAGTCGACGTCGCGATGCAGCGCGAGCAGCTTGCCCGGCTCGCCCGCGCCCGGCACCACGTTGAACACGCCGGCCGGCATGCCGGCCTCGAACGCGAGCTGCGCGACGCGGATCGCGGTCAGCGGCGATTTCTCCGACGGCTTCAGCACGACGCTGTTGCCGGCCGCGAGCGCGGGGCCGAATTTCCATGCGGCCATCAGGATCGGGAAATTCCACGGCACGACGGCGGCCACCACGCCGACCGGCTCGCGCGTGACGAGGCCGACGAGATGGTGATCGGCCGGCGCGACCTCGCCGCCGACCTTGTCGATCGCCTCGGCGAACCATTCGACGCAGTACGCGGCGCCCGGCACGTCGACCGTCGTCGTGTCGCCGATCGGCTTGCCCGCGTCGAGCGTCTCGAGCAGCGACAGCTCGTCGAGATGCGCGCGCATCAGCGCGGCCCAGCGCAGCAGCACGGCCTTGCGCTCGCGCGGGTTCAGGCCGGCCCACACGCCCGCATCGAAAGCGCGGCGCGCGGCCGCGACGGCGGCGTTCACGTCCGCTTCGCCGCAGTCGGCGACCTTCGCCAGCACGCGGCCGTCGATCGGGCTCACGCAGTCGAAGGTCCTGCCGCCGTGCGCGTCGCGCGGCGCGCCATCGATGAATGCGCGCCCTTCGATCTCGAGCGACGCCGCCTTGCGTTGCCAGTCAGCCAAAGTCAACTTGTTCATCGGGATACCTCAATGTTGTGGCATTCGCGATGCGGCACGCCGCGCGCGTGGCACGCGGCCGGCCTGCAGCGAATGCGGTGACGCGCGGTCAGAAGGTCGCCGGCGAATTGGCCGAGACGACCTCGCAGATCAGTTCCGCGCTGGGATTGCGAAAACGATGCGGCAAACGGCTTTCGAAGTAGTAGCCGTCTCCGGGGTCGAGCAGCCACGTCGCGCCGTCGACGGTCAGCTCGAGCCGGCCCGACACGACGACGCCGCCCTCGTGCCCCGCGTGCACCAGCATCTCGGGGCCCGTGTCGGCCAGCGGCTGATAGGTTTCGCGCAGGATGCACATGTTGCGGTCCTTCACGTTCGCGCCGACGAGCTGAAACGCGAGCGACTCGTTGCCGAGGTTCGGCATCTCGTCGCGACGCGACACGATCGCGCGCGATTCGACGAGTTCGAACGTGAAGAACTCGGCGAGACTCATCGGAATGCATTCGAGCAGTTTCTTCAGCGAGCCGACCGACGGGCTCACGCGCCCCTGTTCGATCAGCGAGATCGTGCCGTTGGTGACGCCGGCGCGTTTCGCGAGTTCGCGCTGCGACAGGCCATGCTTGTTGCGCACGAAACGCAGGCGCTCGGCGACTTCGGTGGACATCGGTTCGGTTTCGGACACGATAAGTGCGATGGCAAAGTGAAACGACGCATGGGACAGCCGTTGAATATTCTAATCACTTTATGACGCACATCAGCGGGGAAAACCCTGAAAGGCGTTCGAAATAATGGACGGCGCGCCCACTATTCCCTTTATGAATCTTTTATTCGTACTGCTCGGGAAAGCCCTGATGCAGGACCATTAAAAAACATTTGACGCCGTTATTGGCTCGTATATGCTGGCTCTCAGGTCAGCGTCAAAGCGGCATCGCAATGCAGCAATCGATGCCCGTCAATGTTGAATGACGCAGGGCCGGCGCCTCGATTATTTTAAACGCCCCGCGCGTCGAAACGATCAGGTGTTCAATACTTTCAACAAACCAGTCGAGTGTAATCGTGAGAGTCCGTGGCCCTCTGGTGAGGTGGGATCGAGGCGATGTGCGAAGTTTGCGCAGCGCCGGTCCCGCTTCCGACGGCAGTTGCGGCTGGCATAGTCCTCGCCTGCTTCACCTGTCGATCTACACCATCCTGTCCCGTCGTTCCGTTCGGCGCCACAACGCCGTTTCCGCACGCGCATTCGTCGCCGTCGATACCGACGAAGTGGCGTCGCTGCTGCCGTAGCGCCTCTCCTTTCTTTACGCCGTTCGTTTCGTCCGCCGATTCTCCAACCGCATCGTCCATGCGGTGACGGAACGCGTGCGCGCATGCGTTGCCGCGTCGCGCATCGCGATGAACCGAACGACGGCCTGACCGTCGCGCGCAGCGCGGATCGCCACGCCATCCCGTTGCGCCCATTCACCAGCGGCCGTGCGCCTCGCGCCCGGCTGCGGGGTCGTGTCGCGCCCGCGTTTTTCCGCATTCGGCTCGATGCACGTCACGTCCCTACGGATTACTGATTGACGTCATGGAAAGGAAACCTCTCGTCGGCATCACCGCCGACCTCAGCCAGATCGGCGCCCACGCGTCGCATACGGTCGGCGACAAGTACGTCGCCGCGATCGTCGACGGCGCGCAGGCGCTCGCGATGGTGCTGCCGGCCCTCGGCGAGCGCCAGTCGACCGACGACGTGCTCGACGCGGTCGACGGGCTGCTGTTTACCGGCAGCTACTCGAACGTCGAGCCGCATCTGTATGGCGGCGAACCGAGTGCGCCGGGCACGAAGCACGACCCGGCGCGCGACGCGACGACGCTGCCGCTGCTGCGTGCGGCCATCGTCGCGGGCGTGCCCGTGCTCGCCGTATGCCGCGGCTTCCAGGAGCTGAACGTCGTCTTCGGCGGCACGCTGCACCAGCACGTGCACGACGTGCCCGGCCTCGCCGATCACCGCGAGGACGACGACGCGCCGCTGGACACGCAATACGGCCCCGCGCACGTCGTGTGCCTGACGCCCGGCGGCAAGCTGCATGCGCTCGCCGGCGGCCGCGACGAAGTGCACGTGAACTCGCTGCACAAGCAGGGCATCGCGCGGCTCGGCGCGGGCCTCGCGATCGAGGCCGTCGCACCGGACGGCCTGATCGAGGCCGTGAGCGTCGCCGACGCGCCGGCGTTCGCGCTCGCCGTGCAGTGGCATCCGGAATGGCGGCACGCGCAGAACCCGCTGTCGAGCGCGATCTTCCGCGCGTTCGGCGATGCCTGCCGCGCCCGCCGCGCCGCCCGCACGCGGGCCACGGCCGCCGCCGCGCTCGCCTGAGCGCGCCCACCAGACAACGAGAACAGACATGCAAGACATCGAAGGCTTTCTGAAGCAGCACCGGATCACCGAGATCGAAGCGATCATTCCCGACATGGCCGGCATCGCGCGCGGCAAGATCACGCCGCGCAACAAGTTCACGTCCGGCGAATCGATGCGCCTGCCGCAGGCCGTGATGGTGCAGACCGTCACCGGCGACTATCCGGAAGACGGATCGCTCACCGGCGTGACCGACCCCGACATGGTGTGCGTGCCCGACACGTCGACGATCCGCCTGATCCCGTGGGCCGTCGACCCGACCGCGCAGGTGATCCACGACTGCGTGCATTTCGACGGCTCGCCGGTCGAGATCTCGCCGCGCTACGTGCTGCGCCGCGTGCTCGACCTGTACAAGGCGAAGGGCTGGAAGCCCGTCGTCGCACCCGAGCTGGAGTTCTACCTGGTCGACATGAACAAGGACCCCGACCTGCCGCTGCGCCCGCCGGTCGGCCGCACGGGCCGCCCGGAAACGGGCCGCCAGTCGTATTCGATCGAGGCCGTCAACGAGTTCGACCCGCTGTTCGAGGACATCTACGAGTACTGCGAAGCACAGAACCTCGACATCGACACGCTGATCCACGAAGTCGGCGCCGCGCAGATGGAGATCAACTTCATGCACGGCGACGCGCTGTCGCTCGCCGACCAGGTGTTCCTGTTCAAGCGCACGGTGCGCGAGGCCGCGCTGCGTCACAACATGTACGCGACGTTCATGGCCAAGCCGATGGAAGACGAACCGGGCTCGGCGATGCACGTGCACCAGAGCATCGTCGACGAGGAAACGGGCCAGAACCTGTTCACGTCGCAGGAGACGGGCGGCGCGACGTCGATGTTCTACAACTACCTCGCGGGGCTGCAGAAGTACACGCCGGCGCTGATGCCGATCTTCGCGCCGTACATCAACTCGTACCGCCGCCTGTCGCGCTTCATGGCCGCGCCGATCAACGTGCAGTGGGGCTACGACAACCGCACCGTGGGGTTCCGCATTCCGCATTCGGGCCCGGCCGCGCGCCGCATCGAAAACCGCATCCCGGGCGTGGACTGCAACCCGTACCTCGCGCTCGCCGCGACGCTGGCGGCCGGCTACCTCGGCATGACGCAGCGCCTGGAGCCGACCGAGCCGCTGGTGAGCGACGGCTACAGCCTGCCGTACCAGTTGCCGCGCAATCTCGAGGAAGGGCTGACGCTGATGGCCGCGTGCGAGCCGCTCGGCGAGATCCTCGGGCCCAAGTTCCTGAAGGCGTATTTCGCGCTGAAGGAAACCGAATACGAAGCGTTCTTCCGCGTGATCAGCTCGTGGGAACGCCGCCATCTGCTGCTGCACGTGTAAGCGTGCCAACCGCATACGGAATCACGGAGGAAACATGACTTACCGCAACGAATCTGCCTGGATCCAGCCGGCCGCGCCGAGCGCCACGGCCGCCGCGCCGCGCGCGACGCAGGCGCGCTCGACCGCCGAATACCGCGCGCTCGACGCCGCGCACCACATCCACCCGTTCTCGGACATGGGCGCGCTCAACCGCGCCGGCAGCCGCGTGATCGTGAAGGCCGACGGCGTTTATCTGTGGGATTCGGACGGCAACAAGATCATCGACGGGATGGCCGGCCTCTGGTGCGTGAACGTCGGCTACGGCCGCAAGGAACTCGCCGACGCCGCGTATCGCCAGATCCAGGAACTGCCGTTCTACAACACGTTCTTCAAGACCACGCACCCGCCGATCATCGAGCTTTCCGCGATGCTCGCGGAAGTGACGCCGGCCGGCTTCAACCACTTCTTCTACTGCAACAGCGGCTCGGAAGGCAACGACACCGTGCTGCGCCTCGTGCACCAGTACTGGCGCGTGCAGGGCAAGCCGCAGAAGAAATACGTGATCTCGCGCAGGAACGGCTATCACGGCTCGACGATCGCGGGCGGCACGCTCGGCGGGATGGGCTACATGCACGAGCAGATGCCGTCGAAGGTCGAGCACATCGTGCATATCGACCAGCCGTATTTCTTCGGCGAAGCGCAGCCGGGCGAGACGCCCGAAGCGTTCGGCCTCGGGCGTGCGCAGCAGCTCGAGGCGAAGATCCTCGAACTCGGCGCGGAGAACGTCGCCGCGTTCATCGGTGAGCCGTTCCAGGGCGCGGGCGGCGTGATCTTCCCGCCGTCGACGTACTGGCCGGAAATCCAGCGGATCTGCCGCAAGTACGACATCCTGCTGGTGGCCGACGAGGTGATCGGCGGGTTCGGACGCACCGGCGAATGGTTCGCGCATCAGCACTTCGGCTTCGAGCCGGACCTGATCACGATGGCGAAGGGCCTGACGTCGGGCTATGTACCGATGGGCGCGGTGGGCATACACGAGCGCGTCGCGCGACCGATCATCGACAACGGCGAATTCAACCACGGCCTCACGTATTCGGGCCACCCGGTGGCGGCGGCCGTCGCGGTCGCGAACCTGAAGCTGCTGCGCGACGAAGGGATCGTCGAGCGCGTGAAGACCGACACGGGCCCCTACTTCCAGGCGCTGATGCGCGAAACCTTCGCACGTCATCCGATCGTCGGCGAAGTGCACGGCCACGGGATGGTCGCGAGCCTGCAACTGGCCGAAGCGCCGGCCGAACGCCGCCGCTTCGCGAACGGCGGCGACGTCGGCACGATCTGCCGCGACTTCTGCTTCAACGGCAACCTGATCATGCGCGCGACCGGCGACCGGATGCTGCTGTCGCCGCCGCTCGTGATCTCGCGCCAGGAAATCGACCAGCTCGTGTCGAAGGCGAAGAAGGCCGTCGACGCCACCGCCCAGCAACTGGGTATTTCGTAACGGTTTTGCCTACAGGCGTGCGGCGGGCGCCGCACGCCGCCATCATCCAGGGGAATTCCACCATGCGTGCCTGCTTACTTCGCCAAGCCTGTTCCATCGCGGCCCTTGCCGCAGTGGCCGCGTTCACGTCGGTCGCCAGCCCGTCGGCCCATGCCGAGGACCTGAACGTCTACAACTGGTCCGACTACATCGCGCCGGACACGATCCCGAACTTCCAGAAGCAGACGGGTATCCACGTCAAGTACGACAACTACGACAGCGACGACACGCTTCAGGCGAAGCTGCTGGCCGGCAGCTCGGGCTACGACATCGTCGTGCCGACCTCGAACTACATGGCCAAGCAGATCCAGGCCGGCGTGTACCAGAAGCTCGACAAGTCGAAGATCCCGAACCTCGCGAACCTCGACCCGCTGCTGATGAAGATGATCGCCGACGCCGACCCCGGCAACCAGTACGGCGTGCCCTGGGCGTACGGCACGGACGGCATCGGCTACAACGCGCAGGCGGTGAAGAAGGCGCTCGGCGACAAGGCGCCGGTCGACAGCTGGGCGCTGGTGTTCGACCCGGCCAACATGGAAAAGCTGAAGAGCTGCGGCGTGTCGTTCCTCGACCAGGCCGTGGACGTGTTCGCCGCCACGCTGCAGTACATGGGCAAGGATCCGAACAGCAAGAACCCGGCCGATTACCAGGCTGCGTTCGAGGTCCTGAAGAAAGTCCGCCCGTACATCACCCAGTTCAATTCGTCCGGCTACATCAACGACCTCGCGAACAACGACGTGTGCGTCGTGCTCGGCTGGTCGGGCGACGTCGGCATCGCGCACCGCCGCTCGGCCGAGGCGAAGCGCTCGTACGACATCAAGTTCGCGAACCCGAAGGAAGGCGGCCTGCTGTGGTTCGACGTGATGGTGGTCCCGAAGGATGCGCCGCACCCGGAAGCCGCGATGAAGTGGATCAACTACATTTCCGACCCGAAGGTCAACGCGGCGATCACGAACACGGTGTTCTACCCGACCGCGAACAAGGCCGCCCACCCGTTCGTCACGCCGGCCGTCGCGCAGGACCCGACCGTCTACCCGCCCGAAGACGTGCTGAAGAAGATGGTGCTGATGAAGCCGATGCCGGCCGACATCCTGCGCCTCGAGAACCGTCTGTGGGCGCAGTTGAAGACGGGCCACTGACCGCCATGCATCGCGGCGGCGCAGGCATCGCGGTACGCCTGCCCGCCTGAGATCCGCGGACCTCCGTCCGCCCGCGCGCCACGCGCGCCCTGTTCCATCCGGCACGAGCCGTTGCTCGCGAGTCGCGTTGCGCGCCTCGCGCGGGGACGCTCACGCCTGCAATCCGTGAAGAACGAATGGTGACTCCCATGCAATCGATACCCTCTTCCGCTGCCGCACGCCAGACCCAACCGGCCGCCGCGCCCCGTACGCAGAACGATGCATTCGTGCGCATCGAAAACGTCGTGAAGAAATTCGGCGACAGCACGGCCGTCGACAACGTGAACCTGACGATCGCGAAGAACGAGCTGTTCGCGCTGCTCGGCAGCTCGGGCTGCGGCAAGTCCACGCTGCTGCGCATGCTCGCCGGGCTGGAAACGGCCACCTCCGGCAAGATCTTCGTCGACGGCGAGGACCTCGCGTCGCTGCCGCCGTACCGCCGCCCGGTCAACATGATGTTCCAGTCGTACGCGCTGTTCCCGCACATGACGGTCGAATCGAACGTCGCGTTCGGCCTGAAGCAGGAAGGGACGCCGAAAAACGAGATCAAGGAGCGCGTGGCCGATGCGCTCGCGCTCGTGCAGATGAGCAAGTATGCGAAGCGCAAGCCGCATCAGCTGTCGGGCGGCCAGCAGCAGCGCGTCGCGCTGGCCCGCTCGCTGGTGAAACGCCCGAAGCTGCTGCTGCTCGACGAGCCGATGTCCGCGCTCGACAAGAAGATCCGCCAGAAGACCCAACTCGAACTCGTGAACATCATCGAGAAGGTCGACGTGACCTGCGTGATGGTCACGCACGATCAGGAAGAAGCGATGACGATGGCGAGCCGCCTCGCGGTGATGAGCGAAGGCAAGATCGTGCAGATCGGCTCGCCCGGCGAAGTCTACGAATACCCGAACAGCCGCTTCTCGGCCGAATTCATCGGCTCGACGAACCTGTTCGAGGGGCGCGTGGTCGAGGACGAGCCCGATCACATCTTCGTCGAGAGCGACGACCTCGAAACCCGCATGTACGTGAGCCACGGCGTGACCGGCCCGCTCGGCATGCCGGTCGGCATCTCGGTGCGTCCGGAGCGCATCCACGTGTCGCGCGAGAAGCCGGGCTCGAAGCACAACTGGGCGCGCGGTGTCGTCACCGACATCGCGTACATGGGCAGCTATTCGCTGTATCACGTGCGCCTGCCGAGCGGCAAGACGGTGGTGTCGAACCTGTCGAGCTCGCACCTGATGAACGACGGCGCGCCGGCGTGGAACGACGACGTGTTCGTGTCGTGGTCGCCGGCCAGCGGCGTCGTGCTGACGCAGTGAGGACGCCACGATGAGAACCTCCGCTTCCACGCCTTCCGCGCCGGTGTCGACCGGCGCCGCGCGCACCGGCGCGGGCCGCGCCCGCCCGGGCCGCTTCGCCCCGCTGTCGCGCTTGCTGCCGTCGGGCCGCACCGTCGCGATCGGCGTGCCGTTCCTGTGGCTGGCCGTGTTCTTCGCGCTGCCGTTCGTGCTGGTGCTGAAGATCAGCTTCGCCGACCAGGTGATGGGCATCCCGCCGTACACGTCGCTCGTCGAGATCAAGGACGGCGTCGTGCACTTCGCGCTGCAACTGTCGCACTACGCGTTCCTGCTGCAGGACGACCTGTACATCGCGACCTACCTCAGCTCGCTGAAGATGGCCGCCGTGTCGACCGTGCTGTGCCTGCTGATCGGTTACCCGATGGCGTACTACATCGCGCGCTCGGAGCCGAACCGCCGCAACGTGCTGATGATGGCCGTGATGCTGCCGTTCTGGACGTCGTTCCTGATCCGCGTGTACGCATGGATCGGCATCCTGAAGGACGACGGCCTGCTGAACCACACGCTGATCGCGCTCGGCATCATCCACACGCCGCTGCGGCTCTACCACACCGATGCGGGCGTCTACATCGGGATGGTCTATTCGTACCTGCCGTTCATGGTGATGCCGCTCTACGCGCACCTCGTGAAGATGGACCTGACGCTGCTCGAGGCCGCGTACGACCTCGGTGCGAAGCCGTGGGTCGCGTTCACGCGCATCACGCTGCCGCTGTCGAAGAACGGGATCATCGCCGGCAGCCTGCTGGTGTTCATCCCGGCGGTGGGCGAGTACGTGATCCCGGAGCTGCTCGGCGGCGCCGACACGCTGATGATCGGCCGCGTGATGTGGGATGAATTCTTCAACAACATGGACTGGCCGATGGCGTCCGCGGTGACGGTCGCGATGGTGCTGCTGTTGCTGGTGCCGATGGCCCTGTTCCAGTACTACCAGGTCAAGGAACTGGGAGACGCGAAATGATCAAGCCGAACAAACCGCTGTCGACGGGCGTGCTCGCCTTCGGCTTCCTGTTCCTGTACATCCCGATCATCAGCCTCGTCGTGTACTCGTTCAACGAATCGAAGCTGGTGACGGTGTGGTCGGGCTTCTCGCTGAAATGGTACGCGGCGCTGCTGGACGACGACGAGCTGCTCAACTCCGCGTGGCTGTCGCTGAAGATCGGTCTCCTGACGGCCACCGCGTCGGTCGTGATCGGCACGTGGGCGGGCTTCGTGCTCGCGCGCTTCGGCCGTTTCAAGGGCTTCACGCTGTACACCGGGATGATCAACGCGCCGCTGGTGATTCCGGAGGTGATCCAGGGAATCTCGCTGCTGTTGCTGTTCGTCGCGCTCGAGCAGATGTTCGGCTGGCCGAAGGGGCGCGGGATGGTGACGATCTGGATCGGCCACGTGATGTTGTGCGTGTCGTACGTGGCGATCATCGTGCAGTCGCGCGTGAAGGAGATGAACAAGTCGCTCGAGGAGGCCGCGCTCGACCTGGGTGCGACGCCGCTGAAGGTGTTCTTCGTGGTGACGCTGCCGCTGATCTCGCAGGCGCTGCTGTCGGGGTGGCTGCTGTCGTTCACGCTGTCGATCGACGATCTGGTGCTGTCGGCGTTCCTGTCCGGGCCCGGCTCGACGACGCTGCCGCTGGTGGTGTTC
The DNA here is from genome assembly GCF_020419965.1 of Burkholderia sp. AU39826. Taxonomy (NCBI): domain Bacteria; kingdom Pseudomonadati; phylum Pseudomonadota; class Betaproteobacteria; order Burkholderiales; family Burkholderiaceae; genus Burkholderia; species Burkholderia sp. AU39826. The sequence goes on along the minus strand of NZ_JAIZQG010000019.1, from coordinate 33,932 downwards.
TCGCGCGTGCGGCTGGGCTTGAACCCCGAGATGAATGCGCTGGCGACGCTGTTCATCACGGCCGTGACGATCGGCGTGATCGTCGTGAACCGGATGATGATCGCGCGCGAGCGGCGCCGGATGGCCGACTTGAAGGCGGCGTTCGCGGCGGCCTGACGGCCCGCCGCCCGCTTCGACGACAACAAGCACTGCAGACAAGCAACACGCGCTGCCCCAGGGGGGGCGCGCGATTCGATCCCGATTTGACAGGCGCACGACTAGGAGAATCCGCAATGAAGAAGAAACTGATCTGCCTGCTGGTGGCCGGCGCGTTGCCGGGCATCGCGCTGGCCGGTTCGACATCCGCCGAAATCAAGGCGCTGCAGGCGCAGGTCGCGGCGCTGCAGAAACAGATGAAGGCGATGCAGGCGCAGCTCGCCGCGAAGCCGGGCGGCGCGGCGGCCGTCGCGGCGTCCGGCGCGAGCGGCGGCATGGCCGGCGGCGGCAGCGCCGTCGCGGTCGCGGCCGATCCGGGCTCGCCGGATTACGGCCGCGCGCGCGCCATGCTGACCAACGACGAGGTCAGCGAAATGAAGCAGCAGATCGCGAACCAGCAGTTGAAGGTCGACTCGCTGACCGACGCGGCCAACACCGGCCCGCTCGCCGGCCTGTCGGTCACCGGCTACATCGATCCGACCTACGTCTACAACCGCGCGGCCGGCACGTCGTCGTTCCTGTTCGCGAACCACGAGAACGCGTACAACTATTTCAACAGCACGTTCGGCGATCTCTACCTCGACATCAAGAAGACGTTCGGCGTCGGCCCGATGGCGCCGTCGGCCGAGATCACGCTGATGCCGAACCGCGGCAACGGCATCACGCTGCTGCAGAACTCGCGCGGCTCGATCACCGACAACCTGCTGAACACGGCGGTCGTCAACGTGCCGATCACCGCGTCGACCACGCTGGTGGCCGGCCTGATCCCGAGCTTCGGCGGCTACGAGGTGCAGCAGTCGAACCAGATGCTCACGCTCACGCACAACCTGCTGTACGATTTCTCCGATCCGGGCAGCTACGTCGGTGTCGGCGCGAACTACACGAAGGGCGCCTGGGCGTGGAAGTTCTTCCTCGGCAACGAGCAGTACCGCACGTACGGTTCGGTCACGCAGACGGGCACCAACGCGCTCGGCGATCCGATCACCACCAGCAACAAGGTGCCGACCTTCACCGCGCGCGCGGACTACACGTGGTCGAGCGCGCTCGACATCGGCGGCTCGTTCAACATCGGTCGGCAGACGCTGGCGAGCGCGATCGACGATCAGGGCAACGTCCACTACGGCCCGGGCGGCGCGGCGCCGAGCGGCTACGGTTCGTTCTTCTTCGGCGAACTCGACGCGACCTACACGCTCGCCGACGTTCAGTACAACGCCGAAGTCGACTACGGCCGCCAGCAGCATGCGGCGTTCAACGGCGGGCTCGCGCAGTGGTACGGGCTGTCGCTGCTCGCGCACCGCAAGTTCAACGCGCCGGTGGTCGGCCGCATGGGCGTGACGCTGCGCTACGACCTGCTCGCGAACTCGAAGAACGGCGGCGGCGGCGGCGGTATCGCGCTGAACGGCAACGGGATGGACCCGAGCAACGGCTTCGGCGTCGACGCGGACTGCCTCGCGATGTCGAAGGCCGGCGGCGGCCTGGGCTTCGAGTGCAAGGGCGCGGTGCGCCAGGACGTCGCGCTCGACCTGCTGTTCTATCCGACCCAGCAGATCACCGTGAAGGTCGAATACCGGCACGACTGGGCGAACAACAAGGTGTTCCTGCGCAACGACGGGTCGTACGGCAAGTCCAACGACCTGCTCGCGACGCAGTTCATCTATTCGTTCTGATGCGGCACGCGCGGGGCGCCGTGCCGCACGCACGGCGTCCCGCGCCGTTTTTTGGGTGGCCGCGCGCAGCGCGCGGCCTTGTCGAGGGAGTCGTTTTCATGACGCAGTCTTTCACCCGCCGCGCCGATGCGCTCGCGCGCGACTCGTACTACGAAGCAACCGCCGCGCGGCCCGCGGCGGACGATCCGACGCTCGAAGCGGCGATCGACGTCGACGTGTGCGTGATCGGCGCCGGCTTCGCGGGCCTGTCGACGGCGCTCGACTGCCGCGCGCGCGGGCTGTCCGTCGCCGTGATCGATGCGCACCGGCCCGGCTGGGGCGCATCGGGCCGCAACGGCGGCCAGGCGATCACGGGCTTCGCGAAAGACGAAGCGATCGAGCGGCAGCTCGGCGCCGACGGGGCGCGCGCCGCGTGGTCGCTGTCGCTCGACGGCGTCGCGCTGATCGCCGAGCGCATCGCGCGCTACGGAATCGACTGCGACTTCACGCGCGGCTACCTGACGGTCGCGACGAAGCCGCGCCGCATCGACGACCTGCGTGCGTGGATGAACGCCGCGACGTCGCGCTGGGGCCATCCGTCGCTCGCGTGGCTCGATACCGGCGAGATCCAGGCGCGCATTGCATCGACGCGCTATCTGGCCGGCGTGCACGATCCGCTGTCGGGCCATCTGCATCCGCTCAAGTACTGCCTCGGGCTCGCCGATGCCGCGCGCCGCGAGGGCGTCGCGCTGTATGCGCACACGCCCGCGCTCGACGTCGTGCGCGGCGCGCGGCCCGTCGTGCGCACGCCGTCGGGCGAGGTGCGCTGCCGCTTCGTCGTGTCGTGCTGCAACGCGGGCCCCGGCGGCGTGCTGCCGGCGGCGACCGCCGCGCGCATCGCGCCGATCGCGTCGTACATCATCGCGACCGAGCCGCTCGGCCGCGCGCGCGCCGACGCACTGATCGCCCGACGCGAAGCCGTGTGCGACAACAATTTCTTCCTCGACTACTTCCGCCTGTCGGCCGACCACCGGATGCTGTTCGGCGGCCGCGCGAATTCGGCCGGCGCATCGCCCGCCGCGCTCGCCGAAGCGATCCGGCAGCGCATGGTCAGCGTGTTCCCGCAGCTCGGCGACGTGCGCGTCGAGCACGCGTGGGGCGGCTTCGTCGACGTCACGCGCAACCGCACGCCGGACTTCGGCGCGATCGATCCGAACTTCTTCTACGTCCAGGGCTTCAGCGGCCACGGCGTCGCGCTGACCGGCATCGCCGGGCGCGCGGTCGCGGGTGCGATCGCGGGCGACACGCACGCGTTCGACCTGTTCGCGCGCCTGCGTCATCGGCGCTTTCCCGGCGGCGACGCATGGCGGCAGCCCGCGCTCGAGCTCGGCATGCTGTACCACCGCGTACGCGAGCTGTTCTGAGCCCTTTCACTCCGCGCTTCCTATCATGCAGACATTCGCCAACCAGCCGCACGTCGCGTCGTACTACGCGGCGACCGCCAACGATACGACCCGCCACGCGCCGCTCGCCGGCACGACCGACGCCGACGTGTGCGTGATCGGCGCGGGCCTCACGGGCCTGTCCGCCGCGCTCAACCTCGCCGAGCGCGGCCATTCGGTGACCGTGCTCGAAGCGTCGCGGGTCGGATGGGCAGCGAGCGGCCGCAACGGCGGCCAGTTGATCGGCGGCTTCGCGTGCGACATCGACACGTTCGCGCGATTCATGCCGGAAGGCGACGTGAAGCGCATCTGGGACATGGGGCTCGAAACGCTGTCGCTCGTGAAGTCGCGCATCGCGCGGCACGGCATCGACTGCGCGCTGATGCCCGGCTATCTGACCGCGGCCAACACCGAGCGCGACGCCGACGCGCTGAAGCGGTGGCGCGACGAAGCCGCGCAGCGCTTCGGCTACGACCGCTTCCACTTCGTCGAAGCCGACGCGCTCGGCGATTACGTGCAGTCCGAACGCTATCGCGGCGGCCTGTACGACCCGGACAGCGGCCACCTCCATCCGCTGAACTACACGCTCGGCCTCGCGCGGGCGGCAACCGAAGCAGGCGTGCGCATTCACGAGGACAGCTGCGTGACGCGCGTGCGCGACGTGTCCGGCGGCCACGTCGTCGAGACGAGCGGCGGCAACGTGCGTGCGCGCTTCGTCGTGCTCGCGTGCAATACGTACGTCGGCACGCTCGCGCCCGCGCTGTCGAGGAAGATCATGCCGGTCGGCACCTACGTGATCGCGACCGAGCCGCTCGGCCAGGCGCGCGCCGACGCGCTGATGCCCACGCGCGCGGCGATCTGCGACAGCCGCTTCGTGCTCGACTATTTCCGGCCGGCGCCGGACACGCGGCTCGTGTGGGGCGGCAAGGTCAGCTATTCGACGCGCGAGCCGCGCGATCTCGCCGCGGCGATGCGCGCGGACATGCTGAAGACGTTCCCGCAGCTCGCGGACGTGAAGGTCGATTATGCGTGGGGCGGCTTCGTCGACATCACGATGAACCGTGCGCCGCATTTCGGCCGCATCACGCCGACGACGTACTTCGCGCAGGGGTTTTCAGGGCACGGCGTGAACACGACCGCGCTTGCGGGCAAGCTGATCGCCGAAGCGATCGACGGACAGGCGAGCCGCTTCGACCTGTTCGACAAGATCCGGCATCGCGACTTCCCCGGCGGCGAGGCGCTGCGCACGCCGGCACTGGTGCTCGCGATGAGCTGGTACCGGCTGCTGGATGCGTTCGGCGTGCATTGAGCGTGATTGTGCGGCACTGGATTGCGATACGGCCGTGAGCGCGAAAACGCGGCAAGCACACACCGCGCGCGCACATGGGGCAGCCGTTCGGCCGGATTGCATGCAGGCGGCACGACGGGCGCATGAAACGCCCGCGCGCCCTGCGCCGCTCAGTCCGTGCCGTACTTCGGCGAATGCGGACCGTACAGCAGCCCGTTCGGCGGACCGGCCGACAGCAGTCGCGTGCTGGTGTACGCCGCAACGTCGTGGCTCTGGTCCATCAGCGTGTTCGCGATCTGCTTGACCGCGGCCACCACGAGCATGCCGATCAGGCTGCCGCCGCCGTTGTTGTTGCCTTCGTCGCTGCTCGCGCTCGCGCGGCCCTGCCACAGCACGTCGCCGGTACGCAGGTCGACGAGCTTCGCCGATGCCGACACGACCGTCGCGCTCGCGAGAACCCGGTAGACGGTGCCGTACTGCGACACCTTCGAATACAGCGCGGCGTCCGCGCCGAAGATCTCGCGCAGCTTCGCGGGCGATGTCTCCTGGATCTCGGCCGCATTGGTCAGGCCGTTCTGCTTGAACGTCTCGTCCATCACGGCGACGGGCACGACGTAATAGCCCGACTCGGCGAGCGGCAGCGTCATCTGCGACAGCAGCCCGTAGGTCGCGCCCACGTCGGACGTCTCGTTGAGCGGCGGCAGCACGAGGATCGAGCGCGGCTGGCTCTTCTTGAACGCCGTGTAGTCGGGCCGTTTCACCGGTTGCGCGCACGCGCTCAGCAACGCGACGAGCGACAGCACGGACAGCAGCTTGAATGAGAGTGTCTTGAACATGACGGGTGCGTCGCTCACTGTTTGGCGGTGGTCGGATCGGCGTTCTTCTGGCCGGCGACCGTCTGGTCGACCGCCTTCTGGCCGGCCGCCTTCGGGTCAGCGGCCTTCGGCGCACCGGTTTTCTTCTTCAGCAGGAAGTCCATGTAGGTCGCGGACTCCGGAAACAGCTGTTTCTCGGCCTGCAGTTCCTGTTCGGCCTGCTGCTCGCTGCCGATGCTCGCGTACAGCATGCCGAGATGCGCGTGGAAGCCCGGCGGCGGCGTATGGCCCTTGCCGCGAATCTCCTGCAGCGCTTTTTCGAGCGCGTCGATCTGCTCCTGCGGCGACTTCTGCCCCTTGAAGTATTCGTACACCTGCGGCTGATAGCCGGTCCACTGATAGAGCGGCGGCGTGGAGCTCGCGCAGCCGGCGAGCAGCAAGGCGGCGGCCGTCGCCGGCAGCCAGTTACCCCGTTTCATGGTCTTTTCTCTTGTGATGTCGTGTTGAATCGGTCGAGCGCGGCGCCGGCCCCGGCGCCCGCTGCGGCGGGTTGCGACGCTTACTGCGCGACCTTCAATGCGCCGGCGTCGACCTGCTCCGCAAGATGGTTCACGGCTTCCTGGATCGCGAGATCCAGCACCTTGCCGTTGAGCGTCGAGTCGTAGCCGGCCGTGCCGCCGAAGCCGATCACCTCGCGGTTCGACAGGCTGAACTCGCCCGCGCCCTGGCTCGATGCGACGACTTCCGACGTGGTCGTGTCGACGATGTTCAGGTTGACCTTCGCGTACGCGACCTGCGTCTTGCCGCGGCCGAGAATGCCGAACAGCTGATGATCGCCGACGTCCTTGCGGCCGAACTCGGTCACGTCGCCGGTGACGACGTAGTTCGCGCCCTTCACGGCCTGCGCCTTCTTCATGAAGCCCGCTTCCTGCTTGATCTCGTCGAGGTTCTCGCGATCGAGCACGTTGAAGCGGCGGCTCTGCTGCAGGCGCGTGACGAGGATCGTCTTCGCCTGTCCGCCGAGGCGGTCGATGCCGTCGGAGAAGATGCCGCGCATGTAGCTCGAACGGTTGTCGAACTTGCCGACGGCGATCGCGACGGGCTTGCCCGCGTACGGCTTCTGCGCGCTGCTGACGGCCGGCACGTCGAGCGTGCGCGACGATTCGGTCGCGCAGCCGGACAGCGCCGCGACGACCGCGGCCGCCACGAGGACGGTGCGTCGTGTCTGAATGTTCACTGCTGGTCTCCTTGCGTGGAAAGATGGCCCGGAACGGGCATGCCGGCTCACAGGCTGACTGAAGAGCCGGCGGTTGATGCGGTGATCGAAACGGCCTGGGCGTGCTTCGGCGCGCGCGACTTCATCGCCCGGACGGCGACGGAGAGGGCGGCATGCGAAGAGAAAATGCGCGCAACGGATCGGTCGCGGCAAGATGCGAACGCGCGGCGCATGAATCGGCGCTCCCACGTGCGCCCGCTACGCGATGATTCTGGTTACTGCGCTGTTGTTCGCGCATGATCGGCCCCGTATATGATTTTTGTCGATCATACCAAGCCTGATTATCGAGACGGTATTTCTTGAGAAGAATGGACGTGCTTTCCGAATCGTCGGCCAGCGCGTGATATACGACGCGCCGACCGAGCATGGGTGCAACGCGCACGGCGGCCCCGCGAGCCGGCGCGCCCGGTCCGTCCCAGCGCGTGTTCACGCCCTAGTCGGCCACCTTCTGCCGCATCGTCACGAATTCCTCGGCCGCGGTCGGATGAATGCCGATCGTGTCGTCGAACTGCGCCTTCGTCGCGCCCGCGCGAATCGCGATCGCGATGCCCTGGATGATCTCGCCCGCATCGCGGCCGACCATGTGCGCGCCGACCACGCGCTGGCTGTCGCGCGCGACGACGAGCTTCATCAGCGTGCGCTCGTCGCGGCCCGACAGCGTGTGACGCAGCGCCTTGAACGACGTGCGGTAGATATCGACGTCGCCGTGCGCGTGACGCGCATCGGCCTCGGTCAGGCCGACCGTCGCGACCTCCGGCTGGCTGAACACGGCCGACGGCACGTACGCGTGATCGACCGCCACGCGCGAGCCGCCGAACAGCGTGCGCGCGAGCAAGCCGGCGTCGCGCGTCGCGACCGGCGTGAGCTGCGGCCGCGACGTGACGTCGCCGATCGCGTGGACCGACGGCACCGACGTCGCCGAATACGCATCGACGGCGATCGCGCCGCGCGCATCGAGCAGGATGCCCGCCTGCTCGAGCCCGATCCCGTCGACGTTCGGCACGCGGCCCGTCGCATAGAGCACCTGATCGTACGGCCCGTGCCGCGCGTCGCCGACGCGCACGAACAGCGTGCCGTCGCTCGCGCGCTCGATCGATTCGATCACCGCGCGCGGGTGAATCGTGACGCCCTGCTTCGTCATCTCGTCGGTCAGGAACTGGCGCACGTCGTCGTCGAAGCCGCGGAGGATTTTTTCGCCGCGATAGAACACGTCGACGTGGCTACCGAAGCCGTTGAAGATGCCCGCGAACTCGACCGCGATATAGCCGCCGCCGACCACCGCGATGCGCTTGGGGCACGTCGCGAGCGACAGCGCCTCGCGCGACGTGATCGCGTGTTCGATGCCGGGCCGCGGCGGCAACACCGGACGCGAGCCGGTCGCGATCGCGATGTGGCGCGCACGGATCGTGCGCGCGCCGACCGCGACCGTGTGCGCGTCGACCGCGACCGTGTGCGCGTCGACGAGCGTCGCGCGGCCGGCGTGCATGTCGACGCCGGATTGCCGCAGCAGGCTGATGTAGATGTCGCTCAACCGGTTGATCTCGCGATCCTTCGCGGCGATCAGCGCGGGCCAGTCGAGCGTGCCGGCGCCGAAAGTCCAGCCGAAGCCCTTCGCATCGTCGACTTCATGCGGGTAGTGCGACGCGTAGACGAGCAGCTTCTTCGGGATGCAGCCGCGCAGCACGCAGGTGCCGCCGATCTGCTCTTCTTCCGCTATGCCGACGCGTGCGCCGTATGACGCGGACATGCGCGCGAGCCTCACCCCGCCCGAGCCGGCGCCGATGACGAACAGGTCGTAGTCGAAATCCATCGCATTCCCTCATCGCAGTTCGGATGGGGGCACGATAGCAAGATTCGGGGATTCGTGCGGCGCATGGCGCGCGCCCGATAAAAAACGGCGAGAGACGACGCCTCTCGCCGGTCAAACCGGCTGGCGGTTGTGCCATGCGTCACCGATCGACCGCATGCCCGACCTGCCGGTTGCGCGGCACCGGCCGGCCCGTGCGCGCGAAGGGCGCGCCCGCGGCCGGACCGGCCGCCATGCTCATGCCTGCGACGTGTCGCTGCCGTCCGTCGCCTGCGTATCGTCTGCCTGCTGCGTCTGCTCGTCCTTCTTCTCGAGCATGCCTTCGATCGCCTCGGCGCCCTTGAAGCCGGCGACGGCCGCGGCCGCCTTGGTCAGCAGGCCCGCATCCGGGTCCAGCTTTTCCACGCCTTCGACGGCGGCCACTGCGCCGGCGATTTCACCCACGACATTCAGGATACCCATCGTCATCCCCTTTCAAGAAAATCGTGAGCGCATCGTCCCACGAAAGAAACCGGCGAACCGCATTTGTCATCGCCGGATACAGAAGTTACGCACCAGGCCGGCCGCGCTCGCGGAGCGCGATCGGAACGACGCACGCGCACGCCGGACGGCATGCCACGCGCGATGCACGCAGCGTAGCGGAAAGCCCGCGCGCGTACTGTAAAAGTGTGTTCGGGATTGCCGACGGATCGCTTACGGCGCGGGACTGCCGCAATGGAGCGTTCGCCGAATAGTCGGGCGCGCGCATGAAGGTCGCGCGACGAAAAAAAAGAGGCTCCGCGGAGCCTCTTCGATGCGCGCCGAACGAAGCCGGCGCATGCATTTTCCGACGTTCGTCAGAAGATATTGCGCAGGCCGATCGCGATGCCGGTCTGGTTGCTGCGGCCAGGCAGCTCGACGTTCGCCGCGCCGTTCGTCTTGTTGAAGTCGACGGTGCCGTAGATTTCGGTGCGCTTGCTCAGCGCGTACTCGGCGATGCCGACGATCGCGTAGCGGTTGCCGCTCGCGAGCGTGCCGTTCGTGGTCATCGCATTGCGCATGTGGTCGTAGTAGAACGCGCCCGTCAGCGTCAGCGGCGCGCTGACCTGCCAGCTCACGCCGGCGAACGGACCGTCGTCGATGCGGCCCGTACCCTTCGCGACCGGGATCGACTGCTGCGCGAGCAGGCTGTCGACGAAGCCCGTGTCGTCCTTCGAGCGCAGGTAGCCCGCATAGATCTTCGCCTTGCTGAACGCGTACACGACGTTCGCGTGGTAGATCGTCTGCTTGCGCGCCGAGTTGTCGCTGTTCTGCTGCGCGCCGGCCGCGATGCTGAGCGGGCCCATCACGTACGACAGCGACACGCCCCATGCATTGCCCTTGCCGAGCGAGCCCGGAATCTGGCCCGAGAAGCCGCCGGCGCCGGTCGATTCGTAGTTGGTGCCGGTCGAGTACATCGCCTTCGCGGTCAGGCCCGCGAACTTGCCCGTGTACTTGATCTGGTTGTCCGCATACAGGCCGCCGCCGAGGGCGACCGGCAGCCACGCGTTTTCGAGGTAGTTGCCGACGGTCAGGGGATCGTAGGTGTCCGCCAGCAGGTCGAACAGCGGCGTCTTCTGGCGGCCGAGGGTCACCGTGCCGTACGGGCTCTGCAGGCCGACGTACGCCGCGCGGTTGAACAGGCGGCCGCTGTCGGCGAATGCGCCGTTCTGCAGGTTCACGCCGCTCTCGAGGTTGAACACGGCCTTCAGGCCGCCGCCGAGGTCTTCCGTGCCGTAGATGCCGAAGCGGCTGTTCGTGATCGCGCCGTTGCTCATCGACAGCAGGCCGTCGTTCTTGGCGTTGGCGTTTGTCAGGTAACGAATGCTGGCGTCGGCGACGCCCCACAGCGTGACCGAGCTTTGTGCTGCTGCGTACTGGCTGGCGAAGGCCAGCGCCGCGCCCCCTGCGATAGCGGCGAGTCGGGTGGTCTGCTTCATGAGCGTTCCTTTTTTAGGTGTCTCCATTCGTGACCGGCCGCGTGCGCAGCCGGGTGGCGATCGCACACGTTCATGGCGCGCGCGATGTGGGCTGAATCATAAGACGAGTGCGAACGCTGAAAGAAATTGAAATACGCGGCAAGCGCGCGATTGTCGTCCGGGAGCAACGTTTCCCGCGCGGGGCCTGGCTCGCGCGGTGGGTCGACGGGAGGTGGCGGTGCGCGGCGGCGCCGGCGGGCGAGTACGGCACTGCGAGGCTCGACGATGGTGCGGTGCGGTCACGCGGATTGCGGCGAAATCGTTGCGCTGGCTGCCGCTTGCTGTCCGCTGCTTGCTGCTTGCTGCTTGCCGATTGCCGCCCGCCGCCGCCTGCCGCCTGCCGTCAGGCCGTTTGCGTCGCCCCGTCGCTGCCGGTGCCTGCGTCGCCGTTACCGTCCTCGCTACCCGCACTGCCGTTCCCCGCGCGCCGCCACGCCCGCCGCACGATCTCCGCGAACGCGCCGACGAGCAGCAGCACGGCGCCCCACAGCGCGATGTCCGGCACGAGCCGCGTCACGAGGCCGCCGACCACCGCGCCGGCCAGGAAACAGAAACTGATCGTCGCGAGCAGCGCCGAGTCGTGCAATGCGCCGGCGTCGTAGCGCGGGATCAGCCCGACGAACAGCTTCTGCGCGGCACGCCGCAGGTTGCCGGTCGTCATCACCGACGTGTACGACAGTTCCTCGAGATGCGTGAACGACAGCGTCTGCAACGTCGCGACGAACGAGATGCCCGGAATCAGCCATGCGCTCGACGCACCGACGAGGCCGCTCGCGGCGACGCCGAGAAACGCGATCTCGACGATCAGGCTCACGAACGCCGTATGACGCATCCAGCCGCGCCGCGCGGCGAGGCCGAACAGATGCGCGACGAATACCGCGAGCACGAAGCCGCCGAGCGGGGGCACGTGGTGCAGCGCGGCGGCCCATTCGCCGGCCGACAGGTTGATGCCGAGCAGCGCGACGTTGCCGGTCATCGTGTTCGCGAACACGTGGCCGTGGCCGACGTAGGTGTACGCGTCGAGATAGCCGCCGGACAGCGTCAGCAATGCGGCGACAGTGAGATTGCGGCTGGCGCCGTCGAGATCCATCGATCCTCCGTGGTGTGCGCGGCGGGCGGCGCGAATGTCGGTCGTGCCGGCAGGCGCGGCGCGCCGCCGGCACTGCGCGGCCGGGCTTCGCCGCCTGCCGTGCGCCAATATAACGTGCGCCACCGGGCGCCGCGCGTCGCACTAGCCGCTGAACCGTCGCGCGCAACGGCCGGCGACATGCGACACGCCAGTCACTGCCCGATGCCCGTGAGCCCGATCAACGCGCCGCCCGCGAGCAGCCACAGTGGATGAATGCGCGTGCGCCACGCCAGCACCGCGCATGCGGCCGTGATGCCCCACTGGATCGCGGTGCGGTTCGACGCATCGGAAATCAGCACCGCGCTTGCCGCGACGAGCCCGACCGTCACCGGCATCATCCCCTGCTGCACGTAGCGGCGCCACGGCCGGTCGCGAAAGCGCTCCCACGCATGCAGCGCGAGCACGGTGACGATCGACGACGGCCCGAACTTCGCGAGCGACGCGACCAGCAGCCCGGCCCAGCCGGCCACGTGCCAGCCGACCAGCGACACGATCATCATGTTCGGCCCCGGCGCCGCCTGGGCCAGCGCGAACAGCGCGGTGAACTCGTGCGCGCTCATCCAGTGATGCACGTCGACGACCTGCCGCTGCATCTCCGGCAGGATCGTGTTGCCGCCGCCGAACGCGAGCAGCGACAACTGGCTGAAGATCGTCGCGATGGCGATCAGCGTGTCGCTCATGGCCGGCGCTCCTGTTGCCCGTGGGGCGAATCGTGCGTGCCCCGCGCGGCAGCCGGCGCCGGCCGCGACGTGCCGGCCGCGCGGCGGCGCGACGCGAGCCAGATGCTGACGGGCGTCAGCACCAGCATCGTGGTCAGGAGCGGCATGCGCAGCACCGCGATCGCCACGAACGCGAGCACCGCGATCGCGGCCGCCGCGCGCGGCGCCTGAAGCAGCGGCTTCGCGACCTTCACGGCCATCGCGACGAGCAGGCCGGCCGCCGCGGCCGCGAGCCCCGCGAACAGGTGCTGCACGCGCGGATCGTTCTGCGTCTTCGCGTACAGCACGCCGAGCGCGACGACGACGAGCGTCGGGCCGGCGATCAGCCCGAGAATGCCGGCGAACGCGCCGGCCACGCCGCGAAAGCGCATGCCGACGGCGACCGACAGGTTGATCACGTTGCCACCCGGCAGGAACTGGCAGAGGCCGAGCAGATCGGTGAATTCGTCGGCGGAGAGCCACTTGCGCTCGTCGACGATCGTGCGCCGCGCGAACGGCAACGCGCCGCCGAACGACATCAGGCCGAGCGACAGGAAACCGGTGAACAGCTCGGCGAGACCGACGCTGCGGGGGGACGCGGCAGGCGGCGGCGAGGCCGGCGGGAAGGCGGATTGCATGGGGCTCCTCATCAAGCGGTCAACCGAGGTTACCGCCGTTCGGGATGCCGTCAAAACGATTTTATCGGCGCGCACTTGTGATCTAGAATCACAAGCATGGCACGCGATCTCCCACCCTTTTCCGCGCTTCGGGCCTTTGAAGCCGCGGCACGACATGAAAGCTTCAGCGCCGCGGGCGACGAACTGCATGTGACCCACGGTGCCATCAGCCGGCAGATCGCCGGGTTCGAGGCATGGCTCGGCAAGCCGGTGTTCCATCGCCACGGCAAGCGCGTGAAGCTCACCGACGAAGGCCGCCGCTACCTGGACACCGTGCGCGCGGCGTTCGACAGCATCGCGCACGCGACCGAACAGTTGCGCAGCACCGGCGCGGCGCGCGTGCTGCGCATCAATGCGCTGCCGACCTTCGCGATGAAATGGCTGCTGCCGCGCCTGTCGCGGTTCCAGCGCGACGTGCCGAACGTCGAGCTGAAGCTGTCGACGTCGAACGCGCCGCTCGACACGCTGAACGGCTTCGACGTCGCGATCCGCCGCGGCCCCGGCCACTGGCCGAATTGCACGAGCGGCCACTTCCTCGACGAAAGCGTGATCCCGGTGTGCAGCCCGGCGCTGCTCAAGCGCGCGCCGATTACCCGCGCGGACGATCTCGCGCGGCACGTGCTGCTGCATTCGGATACGCGGCCGGAAGGCTGGCGCGACTGGTTCGCGGCGGCCGGCGTGACGATGAAGGGGCGCAAGCGGCAGTCGTTCGACCACTTCTACCTGGCGCTGCAGGCGGCCGTCGACGGGCTCGGCGTCGCGCTCGGCCCGCTACCGCTGATCGACGACGAACTCGCGAGCGGGCGCCTCGTGATGCCGCTGCCCGGCCCGCGCATCGCGACGCGCAGCTACTGGTGGATCGCGCCGGGCGCGCCGGCCGACGATCCGCTCGTCGCGCAGTTCTGTGCGTGGCTCGCCGCGCAGTCGAATGTGAACGCATGATGCGCGGTGCCGCCGACACCTGACCGAAACGGCCGCGCGCACGTTGCACGAATGAAACCGATCGGCCTGCGGCGCGTGCGATTCCCCAGCGGAATCGCGGCTGCGTGCGCCGTGAGCCGCCCCCGTCATCCCGCCGTCGCCCGCCCGCCGGGCCCGCCGCCGGCCAGCCCGCGCCGCTGCGTGTTGCACGACTGAAACATTTGCGCACGCACACCGTCGCCGACGGCCCCACGCAGTCCTCCCCGCCCCTGTTTGCGCGGCGCTGCGCGCGTTGGCCCGTTGCTTGCTGATGCAGCGGTGCAGACAACGACACTGCACGGGCCGGCGGCTCGATGCAGGCGACGAACAATCATCAAGCGGGTCGGGGAAATCATGTCGAATCTCATATCGGCCGTCACACGGCTGCTGTCCTGCATCACTGCTCCTGTCACGCATCCGCTGATGCCGGCGGCGCGGCTTCGCACCGTCGCCGTCCGATGCGCGCACACGGCCCACACCGTGACCCGAAGTCACGACGCGCCGATCCGATAGGCGAACCCCGGAAATCCCTGGCCGCGCGCATGCGCGCCGCGCCGAGTCGTGCCGCTCGCCAGGGCGGCGCCGCCCGCGTGCCGACGCGCACGCGAGCGGCAACGGCCACGGCTCGCGCGGTACGCGCCGCAGCAGCGGCCGGGCTGCCCGGCCGCGCGCCCGATTCCGCACGACGACACAAAGGAGGTGCCCGCCCACCAAGCGACCCGATTCCGACACGACCAGAAGACGCATCGCGCGCTGACGATCGAGATCTCGTCCCGAACGGCTCGACGCACCGGCCGCACATTCCAGCTCTCAAGGGAGAACTGCATCATGAAGCACTCCGTACTGACCCACGCGGCGCTTGCCGCATCGCTCGCCTGCACGGCCCTCTCGGCATCGGCCGGACAGACCACCACGACGTTCGGCGTATCCGCCACCGTCAACGCAACGTGCCTGATCGACTCGGCCGGCGCGCTGACTTTCCCCGCCTACACACCGGGAACCGGCGATCAATCGGCGCAGTCCGCGATCACGGTCCGCTGCACGAACGGGACGAACTTCAACATCGGCCTGAATGCGGGCACGACGTCCGGCGCCACGGTCGCCAACCGCATCATGACGAGCGGCTCGAACCAGCTCAACTACTCGCTGTACCAGGATTCGAACCGCACGGTCGTGTGGGGCAACACGCCGCCGAGCGATACCGTCAACGGCACCGGCCAGGGGATGGCGATGGCGCAGGCGATCACCAAGACCGTGTACGGCAAGGTGCCGGACCAGCCCAATGCGGTGCCGGGCAGCTATGCGGACACGGTGACGGTCACCGTCACGTTTTAGTGCCGCGCGGAGGGCGTGCGGCAGCGCAGATGCGCGCCCTCCCGACCGGCAGACGTCGAACATCCAGCAGCGAACCCCTCGAGGTGGATCCGTGATGAAACCGAACGTGTACAAACTCGCGACCTGGCTCGCGGCCGTGACGCTCGCCGCCGCCTCCGCCGACAGCCGGGCCACCGACTTCACCGTGTCGCCCGTGCGCGTCGAGCTGTCGGCCGCGCAACGCAGCGTCGCGCTGACGGTGCGCAACGAATCGCCCGACCAGCCCGTGATCGTCCAACTGCGCACCGTCGCGTGGTCGCAGAACGCGGGCGACGACGTCTATGCGTCGACCGGCGACCTGATCGCCGCGCCGCCGATCTTCACGATCGCGCCCGGCAGTGCGCAGGTCGTGCGCGTCGGCCTGCGGCATCCGCCCGCCGCTGACCGCGAAACCAGCTACCGGCTGTATCTGCAGGAGATTCCGCCCGCGCCGAAGCCCGGTTTCACCGGCGTGCAGATCGCGCTGGAAATGAGCCTGCCGATCTTCGTGAAGCCGGCCGTCGACACCGCCCCGCGGCTGCGCTGGAGCGCGGAGCCGCGCCCGGGCGGCTCGGGCACGCTCGCGTTGCGTGTGACCAACGACGGCACCGCGCATGCGCAGGTGGCGAACCTCGCGCTGCTCGCGCCGGGCAGCGATCGCCCCGTCGCCACGCATGCGGAATTCGCGTACGTGCTGCCCGGCCAGTCGCGCGAACTGACGTTCAAGCCCGGCGCCGGAACCGCGCCGGCCGTTGCCTCCGGCATGCACCTGATCGGCTACTCCGATGCGGGCGACATCGATACGACGCTCGCGCCGAACGCGCGCTGACGCGGCGCTGCTGATCGCGATTCTCATGAGCGCGCAGACCCCACACGCACAAGAGCGTCTCGTCGCGGCACCGGCCGCCGCGGCCGCGCAGGCGTCGCATGGCGCGGCGGGCGGCCCGGCCGAGCTGCTGTACCAGGTCGACATCAACCGCCAGGGCCTCGACGAAACCGCGTTGCTGATCAAGGCGGCCGACGGCGCGTTCTACGTGTCGGCCGACGACCTGAAGCGCTGGCGGCTCAGGCGGCCGGACGTCGCGCCGCTGGCCGGCAACGACACGCCGTACTACCCGCTGAACGCGATCGCGGGCCTCACGTACACCGTCGACGAGCAGAATCTGACGATGGCGATCAGCGCTCCGGCCCAGGCATTCGTCGGCGCGACCTTCGACGAGACCGAGCGGCACCGCGCGTCGGCCGTCGAGCCGGGCATCGGCGGCTTCTTCAACTACGACCTGCTTGCCGAACAGGCCGCGGGCCAGACGCACGGCTCCGGGCTGTTCGAGCTTGGCTTCTTCAACCGCTTCGGCGTGGGCGTCGGCACGTTTCTCGCGGACGAAGCGGGCCCGACGCGGCGCCTCACGCGCCTCGAAACCACGTGGACGACCGATCGGCCCGGCCATCTCGCGAGCCTGCGCATCGGCGACGCGATCAGCCGCGCGGGCATGTGGGGCCGCGCGGTCCGCTTCGGCGGCATCCAGTACGCGACCAATTTCGCGACGCAGCCGGGGCTCGTCACGATCCCGCTGCAGGGCGTGAGCGGGCAGGCCGTGCTGCCTTCGACGGTCGACGTCTACGTCAACAACGCGCTGACGTCGACGCGCGAGGTCGCCCCCGGCCCGTTCGCGATCAACAACGTGCCGGTGGTGACCGGCCAGGGCGACGTGCGGGTCGTGGTGCGCGACGTGATGGGTCGCGAGCAGGTGATCACGCAATCGTTCTACGCAAGCGCGAATCTGCTGAAGCGGGGGATGCAGGATTTCTCGTACGAGATCGGCAAGGAGCGGCGCGATTTCGGCCTCGCGAGCAACGACTACGGGCGCTGGTTCGCCAGCGCGACGCACCGGATCGGCATGACCGACCGGTTCACCGGCGAGATCCACGCGGAAGCCGAAGCGTCGCGGCAAAACGTCGGCGTCGGCGGCGTGGTGCTGGCCGGGCCGCTCGGCGTCCTCAACGCGGCGGCGGCGGCGAGCCGCAGCGCCGATGGCGCGGGCGCGCTGGCGACGATCGGCGCCGAGAGCCAGGCCGGCCTCGTGGAGATCGGCGCGCACGCGCAATGGGCGACCCCGCATTTCGCGCAGATCGGGCTCGAGCCGGGCAGGCTCGCGCCGAAGCTGCTGACGAGCGTCAACGTCGGCCTCGGGATGGGCCGCTTCGGCTCGCTCGGGCTCGCGCACGTGTTCCTCGACGATCGCGACGGCTACAAGACCCAGTTGCTGTCGCTCAGCTACAGCGCGCAGCTCGGTCGCTTCGGCTTCGCCAACGTCAGCGTCAGCAAGCCGCTGAGCGGCGCTGGCGCGACGATCGTCGGCGTCGCGTGGACGATTCCGGTCGACAACCGCACGAGCGCATCCGTCACGATGACGCACCAGCAGGGCCGCACCGAAATGCTCGCGCAACTGCAGCGCAGCCTGCCGGTCGGCGAAGGTTTCGGCTACGCGCTGCAGGCCGGCAACGACACGCAGGACGCGAGCGCGACGCTGCAGACGCGCACCGGCACCTACAGCGTCGAGGCGGCGGCGTATCGCGGCCGCGCCGGCGTGCGCGCCAACGTCGCGGGCGGCGTCGCGTTCGTCGACGGCACCGCGCGCCTGTCGCGACAGATCACCGACAGCTTCGCGCTGGTCAAGGTGCCGGGCTTCGCCAACGTCGGCATCCTCGCGGACAACCAGCTCGTCGCGCACACGGACGCGAGCGGCGTCGCGCTGCTGCCGCGGCTGCGCGCGTATGAAAACAACCCGATTTCGATCGAGCAGGCCGACCTGCCGTTCGACGCGACGATCGGCACGCTGAAGCTCGACGCGGTGCCCTACTTCCGCAGCGGCATGGCGCTCGTGTTCCCGATCACGCGCTCGCGCGGCGCGATGCTCACGCTCGATCTCGCGGACGGCGCGCACCTGCCGGCCGGCGCGATCGTCACGATCGACGGGCGGAAGGACGCGTTTCCAGTGGGCCGCGACGGCGTCGTGTACGTCACCGGACTGTCGGAGCAGAACCGCCTGCATGCGGCGTGGCGCGACCGGCAGTGCGACGTGACCGTGCGCTTTCCCGCCGGTGACGATCCGCTGCCGGACCTCGGCACCCATCTTTGCAAGGGAGTCACACCATGAGACATCGCAAGCATGCCGGGCGGCCGGTCCGGCTCCCGCGCGTTCGCGCGACGGCCGCGACCTCCGCGGCGTCCGCCGCGTTCGCGTTGTTCGCGGCCGGCGCCGCGCTGATGGCCGCGCCGGCCGCGCGCGCGGCGACGACGTGCACGATGACGGCACCGTCGTCGATGGTGTTCGGCACGTACGACACCATCAACGCGGCGACGTCGGCCGTCACCGTCTCGGTGAACTGCACCGGCAGCGGCAACGCGACGCCGACGGTCACGGCGAGCGCGGGCGGCGGCACGTTCGCGAACCGGCTGATGACGCGCACCGGCGACACACAGACGCTCGGCTACAACCTGTATCTCGACAGCGCGCACACGTCGGTCTGGGGAGACGGCACGAGCGGCACGTCGACGATTTCATGGGGCAAGATCACGGGCGCCGGCGCATTCAGCGCGACCGTGTACGGGCTGATCCGCGGCGGCCAGAACGCCGTGCCGGGCAGCTACGCGGACCACAACATCACGATCCTGTTCAACTACTAGGCGTGGCAACGGCGCGTGCGTCGCGCATGCCGCCATCGACCACCATCACGGACTCGGACAACGGGGGCAGACATGAATCGAACCCAGACAGCGAGCGCCGCCGCAGCGCGGCGCGCCCGCGGACGGACCGGTGCGGCGCCACTCGGGGCGCCACTCGCGCCACGCGGTGCGGGCCGCGCGCGCGGGCTGCTGGCCGCACTGGCCGCGCTCTCGATCGCGCTCGTCGGCGCGGTGCCCGGCCCGAGCGCCGCGAAGCAGGCCAGCCGCCCCGTGCAGGTCGGGGCAACGGTCCAGGCGTATGCGCGGCTGAACGCGACCCATCCGGCGAAGCTCGTGATCGCGAACAAGGACACGAGCATCGGCTACCTGGCCGTGCCGAACGCGA
Source organism: Burkholderia sp. AU39826 (assembly GCF_020419965.1). NCBI lineage: Bacteria > Pseudomonadati > Pseudomonadota > Betaproteobacteria > Burkholderiales > Burkholderiaceae > Burkholderia > Burkholderia sp. AU39826. The sequence continues at coordinate 14,576 of NZ_JAIZQG010000019.1, read as the reverse complement.
ACAACCCGTCGGGGACGACCCTCGCGGTCCAGACCAACGACCGGGCCGGTTATACGGTGCGCGTACAGGTTGCCGCCGCGAGCCTGTCGCAGTTCAGTTCGATCGAGATCAGCGGCTTCGGCGGCAAGGTGGTGCTGCCGGGAACGGGCGGCACGATCAACGTGCCGTATACGGCGCTGAACACGACGTTCACGCTGACCTATCGCTTCGTGTTCGCGCCGAAGGCGAAGGACGGGACCTTTGCGTGGCCGCTCACGTTTTCGGTGCAGCCGAATCCGTGACGGCCGATGCGCCGGCCTCCCCGCGCCTCACACCACCGGCCCCGGCTCCTTCTCCTTGCGCAGGATCGCGTACAGGATGATCGCGCCGAACGTCGCGGTGCCGATCCCGCCGAGCCCGAAGCCGCCGATCTTCAGCGAGAAGTCGCCGGCGCCGAGCACCAGCGTGACGGCCGCGACGATCAGGTTGCGGTTGTCGGAGAAGTCGACCTTGTTGACGACCCAGATCCGCGCGCCCGTCACCGCGATCAGCCCGAACACCACGATCGACACGCCGCCGAGCACGGGGCCCGGGATCGTCTGGATCACCGCGCCGAACTTCGGCGAGAAGCCGAGCCCGATCGCGATCAGCGCGGCGACCGCGAACACCAGCGTCGAATAGATCCGCGTGACGGCCATCACGCCGATGTTCTCCGCGTAGGTGGTCACGCCCGTGCCGCCGACGCTGCCCGACACGATCGTCGCGAGCCCGTCGCCGATGAATGCGCGACCGACGTAGCGGTCGAGGTTGGTGCCCGTCATCGCGCTGACGGCCTTGATGTGGCCGAGGTTCTCCGCGACCAGGATCACCGCGATCGGCGCGAGCATCAGCATCGCGTGCGGATCGAACACCGGCGCGCGGAAGCCCGGCACGCCGAACCACGCGGCATGCGCGACGATCGCGAAATCGATCGGCTTGCCGAGGCCCATCCCGTTGGTCGCGATCGCGTAGATCACGTAGGCGATCACGAGCCCGACGAGGATCAGCAGGCGCTGCACCGTCCCGCGCGCGAACACCGCGACGCCGCCGACGCACAGCACCGTGACGAGCGCCATCACCGAATCGAAGGTCGAGCCCGACACGCCCTTGACCGCGATCGGCGCGAGGTTCAGCCCGATCACCGCGACCACCGCGCCGGTCACGACGGGCGGCATCAGCGTCTCGATCCAGCGCGTGCCGATCGCCTGCACCAGCGCGCCGAGCGCCACGTATACGACGCCGCACGCGACGATCCCGCCGAGCGCGACCGGAATGTTCGGGTTCGGGCCGCTGCCGCCGTAGCCCGTCACCGCGATCACGAGGCCGATGAACGCGAAGCTCGAGCCGAGGTAGCTCGGCACGCGCCCGCCGACCAGCACGAAGAACAGCAGCGTGCCGATGCCCGACATGAAGATGCACAGGTTCGGGTCGAAGCCCATCAGCAGCGGCGCGAGCACGGTCGAACCGAACATCGCGACGACGTGCTGCACGCCCATCGCGACCATCTGCGGCCACGCGAGACGTTCGTCGGGGCCGACCACGCGCGAGGCCGCGCCGGTCGGTTGGACCCGCCAGCGCGGGAAGTAGGAATCGGACATGGGGAAAGCGCTCCTGTCGGTCGTCGGTCGCCGGCCGCCAGGGATGCGCCGGTCTGGAATCTGGCGCGAGTTTACGGAGCGGAAATGGGGCTGGCAAGCGAACCGGCAGGCGGGGCCGGCAAGCGGAACGGCCAGGTGCGGGCGCGGCAGGTCGCGCCAGAGAACCGGTGCGCGGGCGCGCGGCCCGGTGAAGCGCCCGTCCGCGCCCGACGCGCGGGGCGGCGGCGCGCGCCGGCCGCGAAGTAAGCATGCGCTCACATCGCAGCCGGCGCCGCGTACGTCACGGATTGATGTACTGGAACAGCGACATGTTCTGCAACTGCACGTAGGCCTTCTGCGCGCCGGTCAGCGCGTTCTGCACCTGCAGGTACTGGCTGATCGTCGTCACCATGTTGGTGCTCGTCAGATCCGACAGGTTGCTGCTCGTCTGCAGCGCCGCGGACTGGTTGACGGCCTGCATCGCCTTGACTTCCTGCTCGCGGCCGCCGACCGACGCCTGGATCGTCGTGACGTTGCGCATCGTGTTGCCGAGCTTGGTCGAGCCCGTCATCAGCGCATTCGTCAGCGCGGCGCTCGCCACCGGGTTGCCGGTCACGGGCTTGTTCAGCGCCGAAATCATCGCGTCGAGTGTCGAGAATATGTCGGCGCCGCCGCTCGCCTGCGGCGCCGGGTCGACCGCGAACGTGTCGCCGACGGCCGGCGTGCCCGACACCGCCACCGTCATGCCGTTGCCGAGCGAGATCGCCGAGCCGGCCGAATAGGCCTGCGCCGGCGTGGTGCTCGGCGGGCTGACCGAGTTGTCGGTCACCGTGTAGGTCGGCGCGGCGGGCGTGCCGCCGAACGTGATCGCGAACTGATGGCCGTTCGTCGCGGCCGCCGGGTTCGTCACGGCCACCGTGCCGATCGTGGCGGTGCCCGCATTGGCGGCGCCCGCCGACGGCACGGGCGTGCTGCCGATCGCCGGCACCGACATGAAGACGGCCGCCCCCGTGTCGCTCTGCGACACGGTGCTCGAATCGGCGATCTGCACGTCGCGCGTGCCGGTGTCGCCGACATACGCCACGCTGCCGTTCGGCGCGGCCTTGAACGGCGGCGCGGAATTGTTCGTGCCGGCGAACAGGTAGGTGCCGGCGCCGTCGTTGGTGTTCGCGAGCGTCAGCAACTGGTCGCGGTAGCCCTGCAGTTGCGTCGCCAGCGCCGCCCGGTTGCTGTCGGACAGCGAGCCGTCGCCCGCCCGCACGAGCAGCGTCTGCGCGCTCGTGAGCACGCCGCTCACGTTCTGCAGCGCCTGGTCCTCGGCCTGCAGCGACGCGAGCGCCGTGGTCTGGTTGGTCGCGTACTGCGACAGCGTCGCCGACGTCATCGACAACTGCACGGCCTGCGCCGCGCCGACCGGATTGTCCGCCGCCGTCTGCAGGCTCACGCCGCTCGCGATCTGCTGGTACAGCTGCGCAAGCTGGGCCTGCTGGTCGTTCATCTGCGTGACGTTCAGCTGGAAATACTGGGCGCTGGAGATCCGCATCGTTTCTATCCTCTCGAATCCGGTCAGTTGAACAGGCCAAGGACGGTCTGGAACAGCGTCGCCGCCGTCTGAATCACCTTCGCGTTCGCCTGGTAAAGCTGCTGGTACTGCATCAGGTTGGCCGCTTCCTCGTTCTGGTTCACGCCCGACACCGACTGCTGTGCCTGCGTGATTTGACCGACCAGCGCGGTCTGCGCGGTGCTCGACGATTTGAGCTGCGTCGCCGTGTTGCCGATGCCGTTGACGTAGGTCGCGTACGCGCCCGTGAGGGTCGTCGTGCCGCCGCCGAGCGCCTTCGCATTGACGAGTTGCGACAGCGCCCGTGCGTTGGAGCCGTCGCTGGTGCCGCCGGCGTACGGCCCGATCGTGAACGAATCGCCGGTCGCCGGCGCGCCGGACAGCGACACGCTCACGCCGTTGAGTGCGCCCGCGGCCGTCCCCGACATCGTCATCGTCGCGCCGGACGCCGGGTCGTACGGGACGGTGTCCGTCGGATTCACGATGGTCACCGTCGTCGGCGGCGTCGTCCCGACCGTCACCGTCGTACCGACCGGGAAGCCCGTCAGCGTCTTTGCCGTCGCGTCGAAGGTCAGCTTGGTTGTCGGCACCTGATAGCCCGAGGTCACGCCGCCCAGCGTGATCTTGCCCGTGCCCGTGTTGGTGCTCGCCGCCGACGTGACGGCCGGCGACGCGGCCGCGATCGCCGAGAAGCTCGTCGTCGCAAGGCCGAAGCCGTTCAGCGCGCCGCGCGTCGGCAGCACGGTGAACTTGTCGCCCGGCTGCATCTGCGTGCCGGTCGCGGCCGAGAAGTTCAGCCCGCCGAGCGAAACCGGCATCGGGCCCGCCTTCTGGTCGACCACCGCGCCGCTCGCGCGGTCGGTCAGCGTGTAATTCGCGCCGTCGAACGAGAGCGTATAGTCGCTCGTCGTCGGCCGCGACGCGTTCGCGAACGACACCGACAGCGACGCGTTGCCCGTATTCCCCTGGGTCGCGTACACGGTCGGCGACGGCACGCTGAACAGGTTGCCGCCCGGATTGCCCGACAGGTCGATGCCGAGCGCGTTCTGCGCGTTGACCTGCGCGGCGAAGCTGGTCGCGATCGCGCCGAGCTGCGCCTGCGCGGGGTCGAGCGTCTGGCTGCGGAATGCGAGCAGGCCGCCGAGCGTGCCGCCCGACAGCGACGAATCGGGCAACGCCTGGTTCGGCCCCTGCGGGTTCGCGCCGGCGATGCCCTGCGACACGACGGTCAGCTCGCTCGGGTCCGACGGCGACGAGACGGTCGCGAGCTGGTAGCTCTTGTCGGCGACGACGAGCGGCTGGCCGCCCGCGAGGAACAAGCTGTAGCCGCCCTCGTTGCGCACGACCTGGACGCCGGCGAGGCTCGACAGGTTCGACACGGCGAGGTCGCGCTGGTCCATCAGCTGGTTCGGCGGCTGGCCCTGGCTGCTCGCCGCCGAGATCTGCTGGTTCAGCTCGGCGATCTGAGCGGTGTACGTGTTGATCTGCGACACCGTGCTGGTGAGCTGGGTGTTCACGCTCTGGCGCAGCGCGTCGTACTGCTGGCCGGCCGCGTTGATCTGGTTGGCCAGCGTCTGCGCGTTGCTGATCGCGGTTTGCCGCACGGACGGGTCGGACGCGTTGTTCGCGACGTTCTGCAAGCCGGTGAAGTAGCTCGTGATCGCGGTCGAGATGCCGGCCGTCGGGCTGCCGATGTAGTTGTTCAGCTGCGCGACGAGCGTGTACCAGGTCGACAGCGCGCTGCCCTGCGTCTGCGCGGTGTTCAACTGGTCGCTCAGGTACTGGCTGTACTGCCGCTGCACGGTGACGGTGTTCACGCCTTGCGGCATGTAGCCGCTGCCCGTGTACTGGCCGCTCGCTTCGGCATACACGGGCCGCTCGACCGAATAGCCGGGCGTCGCGGCGTTGCTGATGTTGTTGCCGGTCGTCGTGAGGCCCCAGAGCGCGGCATTCAGGCCGCTGACGCCGAGGTTCATGAGTGTGTTGGACATGCGCGATCCTGATGAGCCGGCCGCGCGTTGCGGCCGCCGGGTTGCGTGACTCCCGGTATAACGGCCGCGGATCGAAAAAATTGAGGAAAAAATGCACGCGCGGCGCACGAGCGTGCGTCGCCGTCGGAAGCGGCCGGCACGAGGCGCCGGCGGCGCCGCGCGGGCCGCCCGTGGGGGCCGCCCGCTGGGGCGCGTCAGGCCCGCGCGAGCGAGCGGCGCTTCATTTCGAGCTGCGTGATCAGCCGCTGCAGCGTGTTCTCCGCGCTGCCCGGCAGCGACATGTAGCGGAAGCCGAGCTGGTAGCGCCGCGCCCCGTTCGGCATCTGCGTCGAACGCTGCGACACGAGCTGCAGGTCGAGCGACAGCTTGCCGTGGCCCGTCAGCTCGAGCTCGACGTCCGGCAGCAGCGTACCGACCTCGAGCGCCTCGACGCGCTCGTCGGCCGTACGCAGCCCCACGCCGCCGAGCGACAGGTTGTGCACCTCGAACAGGAAGCTTTCGCCGTCCGGCAGCTTGCCGCGGCACAGGAACGGATCGACGATCGGCGCGTCGACGCGGAAATATTCGCGGCGCTGGATGCAGACCAGCACGTCGGGGAAATCGGCGACGAACGCGGGCAGCCCCTCGTAGCGCGTCTCGCGCGGCGTGCCCGTGGTGAATTCGACGCGCACGCCCTCCGGCGCGGCCGCGAACGTGCAGTGCGACGCGCCGAGGATGCCGGCGTTCTGCTCCGACAGCGCGCCCCAGTCGAACGTGAACGTCCGCGCGCCGACGTCGACCTCGAGCAAACGCGTGACGAGCTGGCCGCCCGGGTACTGGACGGTCAGGAAATCGCCGCGATTCACCAGGTTGCGCAGCTGCACGCCGATTTCCAGCGGATTGCGGCGGGCATAGTCGGGCCCGGAGTGGCCTGCATCCAGGCTGGGGTCCGTCGACGTTTCGATATTCATGGCTAGCCGGTCTTTCTTGTCATGGGCGCCCGGGGCAACCGGTGCGCAATAAAACCGGGCCAGAACGGGGGCCCGGTCGCAGGTCTCTCACACTTAGCGGCAGTGCTGACCGAAAGTTTAGATCGAAACGGCCATTTATTTGTCGCAAACGTTGAAACCGCGCGCGGCAAGGTGCCGGGCGCGGTCCGAAGGGGCCAATCGGTGGCGGGCGGGCCGTCAGCCGATCTGCTGCATGATCGAGATCAGCTTCTTCGCGTAATTCGGGTCGGTCGCGTAGCCGGCCTTCTGCATCCCGTGCGCGAAGCCTTCGACGCTGCGGCTCGCGCTGAGCACGCCCGCGTAGCGCGGGTTGTTCTTCAGCAGGTTCGCGTAGTCGGTCATCGCGTGCTCGTACGAGTCGTACGCGCGGAACTTCGCGACCACGCGGCGCGGCGTGCCGTTCACGTATTCGGTGGTCAGCGCCGACACGGTGCGGCCGGTCCAGCCCTTGTTCGCCTTGATGCCGAACACGTTGTAGCTGGTCGAGCCGTCCGTCGCGCGGATCTCGCGCTTGCCCCAGCCCGATTCGAGCGCGGCCTGGCCGACGATGAACCGCGCCGGGATGCCGGTCGTCGCGCTGGCCGCCTGCGCGGGGCCCGCGAGCCGGTCGACGAACGCGTCCGCGTCGCGCACGCCGCTCGCGCCCTTGAGCGGCGGCGTCAGCGCGCTGCCGGCCGAATAGCCGCGCGCGCCGGCAAGGCCGCCGTTGTTCGCCGCGTTCGCATAGGCCTTCGCCATCGCGTTCATCGCGGCGAGGCCGCCTTCGTTGCCGGCCGTGCCGAGGCCGCCCACGCCCATGCCGCCCATGCCGCCCGCGCCAACGTCCGCCGCGCCGCCGCCGGCGCCGACGCCCGCGTTGCGCAGCAACTGCTTCATCAGCGCGTCGGCCACGCCGATCCCGCGCGTCGACATCTGCTGCGCGAGCTGCTGGTCGAGCATCGACGTGTACATCTTCGACGTGTGCGAATCGAGCAAGCCGCCGTCGGGCGATGCGTCGCGCATGCTCTTGAGCATCATCTGCGTGAACATCGCGTCGAACTGGCCGGCGACGGCCTTCGCGCCGGCCTGCGGCGACTGCTTCGCCTGCGCGCGCAGCGCATCGAAACCCTGCACGTCGAGCGCGAAGCGCTGCGTGAGGTCGTTTGCGTTGGGGAGCGTGGCTGCCATTTAGATCACCTCCAGGTCGGCGCGCAGCGCGCCGGCCGCCTTCATCGCCTGCAGGATCGACATCAGGTCCGCGGGCGTCGCGCCGAGCGTGTTCAGCGCCTTCACGACGTCGGCGAGATTCGCGCCGGCCGTCACCATCTTCAGCGCGCCGTTGTCCTGCTTCAACTGGATCTGCGACTGCTGCGCGACCACCGTCTGCCCGTTCGAGAACGGCCCCGGCTGCGACACCACCGGCTGCGTGTTGACGACCACCGACAGGTTGCCGTGCGCGACCGCGCAGCTTTGCAGCGTGACCATCTGGTTCATCACGATCGAGCCGGTGCGCGCGTTCAGGATCACCTTGGCCGCGGCCTTGTCCGGGCTCACGTCGAGGTTCTGCAGCCGCGCCATGAACGCGACCTGCTGCGCGGAATCGGCCGGCGCCGCGAGCTGGATCGTGCGGCCGTCGAGCGCCGTCGCGGTGCCCGGGCCGAAGCTCGCGTTGACCGCGGACACGATGCGCTGCGCGGTGCCGTAGTCCATGTCGTTCAGTTGCAGTTGCAGCACGCCGTTCATCTGCGCGACCGCGTTCGGCACCGCGCGCTCGACGATCGCGCCGCCGACGATCCGGCCGGCCGCGAGCTGGTTCACCTGCACGCGGCTGCCGTTCGCGCTGGCGCCCGCGCCGCCGACCGCCATGTTGCCCTGCGCGAGCGCGTAGACCTGGCCGTCCGCGCCCTTCAGCGGCGTGAGCAGCAGCGTGCCGCCGCGCAGGCTCTTCGCGTTGCCGAGCGACGACACGGTGACGTCGAGCGCCTCGCCGGGCCGCGCGAACGGCGGCAGCGTGGCCGTCACCATCACGGCCGCGACGTTCTTCAGCTGCATGTTGTTCAGCGACGACGGGCCGCCGTTGGCCGAACCGTTGTTGATCGAGATGCCGAGGTTCGCGAGCATGTTCGCGAGCGTCTGCGTCGTGAACGGCGTCTGCATCGTCTGGTCGCCCGTGCCGTCGAGGCCGACGACGAGGCCATAGCCGATCAGCGGGTTGTCGCGCACGCCCTGGATCTGCGCGAGATCCTTCAGGCGTTCCGCGTGCGCGGGCGCGGCGCCGAGCACGCACGCGGCGGCCACCGCCGCGAACGCGACGGCGAGCCGCGCGGCCGTGTGCGCGTGGGCCGACAGGCGGCTGAACAGGGTCGTTCGCATCGTCATCACCACGGCGCGATGTTGAGGAAGAAGCGCTGCAGCCAGCCCATCGTCTCGGCTTCGTTGATGTAGCCCTTCGACGAGTATTCGATCTTCGCGTCGGCGACCTGCGTCGAATAGACGGAGTTCGCGCCCGAGATCGTGTTCGGGTTGACGACCCCCGAGAAGCGCACGAATTCGTTGCCCTGGTTGATCAGCATCTGCTTTTCGCCGCTCACCACGAGGTTGCCGTTCGGCAGCACGCCCGTGACGGTCACCGTGATCGTGCCGTTGAACGTGTTCGCCGCGCTCGCGCCGCCGGTGGCCGCGAACTTGTTCGCGCCGGTCGCCGACAGGTTCGCCTTCGCGAACAGCCCGCCGAGGAAGCCGGCCGTCGGCACGTTGAAATCGGTGTTGCCCTGCCGGTTCGTGTTCGCGCCCGACGACTTGGTCGCGTTGATGTTCTCCGCGATCATGATCGTCAGGATGTCGCCGACGTTGCGCGGGCGCTGATCCTCGAACAGCGGCCGCCCCGCGAAGCCGGGGTTGTAGATCGAGCCGGGCGCCTGCATCGACATCGGCATCGGCGGCTGCGCCGTCATCGGCTGCTGGATGATCGGGTCGCGCGGAATCTGCGCGCAACCGGCGAGCGCCGCCACCGCGACCGCGCACGCGGCGCGGACGGTGGCTGACGAGGGGAGGCGAACCTGCTTCATGGCGACGACGGGACTTCCGGTTAGCTCTTCATCTGCGTGACGGTCTGCAGCATCTGGTCGGACGTCGTCACGGCCTTGCTGTTGATCTCGTAGGCACGCTGCGTCTGGATCATGTTGACGAGTTCCTGCACGACGTTCACGTTCGACGCCTCGACGTAGCCCTGGTTGAGCACGCCCGCGCCGTTCAGCCCCGGCTGCGACACGTTCGGCGCGCCCGACGACGTCGTTTCCGCGAACAGGTTCTCGCCCTTCGCCTCGAGGCCGGCCGGGTTGATGAAGGTCGCGATCTGCAGCGAGCCGATCTGCACCGCGTTGCTCGAGCCCGGCTGCGTGACCGACACGACGCCGTCCTTGCCGATCGTCAGCGACTGCGCGTTCTGCGGCACGGTGATCGCCGGCAGCACCTGGTAGCCGCTCGACGTGACGAGCTGGCCCTGCGCGTTGGTCTGGAACGAGCCGTCGCGCGTGTACGCGTTGGTGCCGTCCGGCATCAGCACCTGGAAGAAGCCCGCGCCGTTGATCGCGACGTCCTTCGAGTTGCCGGTCTGCGTGAGGCCGCCCTGCGTGTAAAGGCGCTCGGTCGCGACCTGCTGCACGCCGGTACCGAGCTGCAGGCCCGACGGCAGCTCGGTCTGCTGCGTCGAGTTCGCGCCGGGCTGGCGGATGGTCTGGTACAGCAGATCCTCGAACACCGCGCGCGACGCCTTGAAGCCGTTCGTGCTGGTGTTCGCGAGGTTGTTCGAGATCACGTCCATCTGCGCCTGTTGCGCATTCATGCCGGTGGCGGCGATGTAGAGCGAACGGTTCATTTGAATCTTCTCCTGATAGCGAGGGCCGTGCCGCTCAGCTGAAATTGAGCAGCTGGTTCGCCGTCTGCTCGTTCTGGTCGGCCGTCTGGATCAGCTTCGACTGAAGCTGGAACGCGCGCGCGTTGTCGATCATCGCGACCATCGCGGTCACCGGGTTCACGTTGCTGCCTTCGAGCGAATTCGGCGTGACGACCACGTTCGGGTCGACGTCGGCCGGATTGCCGTCGGCGGTGCGGAACAGCCCGTCGTTGCCGCGCGTGAGCGTGGCCGGGTCGGGATTGACGAGCTTCATCTGGTCGACGATCGCGACGGCGGTGGGCGGGTCGCCCGGCATCAGCGCGGACACCGTGCCGTCCTTGCCGATCGTCACTTCCGCGTTCGGCGGCACCGAGATCGGGCCGCCGTTGCCGATCACCGGCAGGTTGCTCGCGTTCACGAGCTGGCCGTTCTCGTCGACGTGCAGGTTGCCGGCGCGCGTGTACGCCTCGCTGCCGTCGGCCGTCTGCACCGACAGCCAGCCGGCGCCCTGCACGGCCACGTCGAGCGGGTTGCCGGTGCGCGTGATCGGACCCGGCGCGTAATCGGCGCCGGGCGTGGACGCCAGCACGTAGGTGCGCGTCGTCGTCGGGTCGATGTTGCTGCCGTCGCCGAAATTCATCGGCACCGCGCGATACGTCGCGAGCTGCGCGCGAAAGCCCGTCGTCGACGCGTTCGCGAGGTTGTTCGCGACCACCGCCTGCTGGTCGAGCGACTGCGACGCGCCCGTCATCGCCGTATAGATCAGTCGGTCCATGGCTGCCGGTTATCCGCGCTTACAGGTTGATGAGCGTCTGGTCGACGGTCTGCTGCGTCTTGATCGTCTGCGCGTTCGCCTGGTAGTTGCGCTGCGCGGTGATCAGGTTGACGAGCTGCGCCGTCAGATCGACGTTCGAGTTCTCGAGCGCGCTGCCCTGCAGCGTGCCGTGGTTCGTGCTGCCCGGCGCCGACACCTGCGGCACGCCCGACGCCGACGATTCGGCGTACTGGTTGCCGCCGAGGTTCACCAGCCCGTTCGGGTTGTTGAAGTTCGCGATCGCGATCTGGCCCAGCACGGCGGTCTGGCCGTTCGAGTAGTTGCCGGTCAGCTTGCCGTCGGCGCCGATCGTGTAGGTCGTCAGCGTACCGCTCGCGTAGCCGTCCTGCGCGAGGTTGTTCACGCCGTTCTTGCCGCCGTACTGCGTCGTGCCGGTCAGGTTGAGCGTCAGTTGTTGCGGCGTCGTGGAGCCGTCGGTGGTCGGCACCGTGAAGTCGAACTGGCCGAGCGACGTGGTCGGCGTGGTCGAGCCCGGCAGCGTCGTGCTCTTGATCGCGCCCGACGAATCGAAGGTGATCGTGCCGAGGTCGGTCGGGGTCGCGGCGCCCTGCACGTTCGCATACGCTTCCCACGTGCCGGCCGCCGACTTCACGAAGTACATGTTCACCGGCTGCGAGCCGCCGAGCGAGTCGTACACCTGGATCGACGTCGAATAGTTGTACGTCGTGTTGTCGTTCGGGTCGAACGGCGTCTTGGCCGGCACCTTGTCCTGCGAGTTCAGGTTGAACTGGCCGGTGATCTTGGTCGTCGCGGTCGGCGCGATGTTGCTGGTCGGCGCCTGCAGCGGCACGGTCTGCGCGGTGTTGATCACGCCGCCGCCGTTGGCCGCGTAGCCCATCAGGTTACGGCCCTGCGAGTCGACGATGAAGCCGTTCTTGTCGCGCTGGAACGTGCCGTCGCGCGAGTACGTCGTCACGCCGTTGTTCGACATCTGGAAGAAGCCGTTGCCGTTGATCGCGACGTCGAGCGACGAGTTCGTCGTGTTGATCGTGCCCTGCCCGAAGTTCTGCTGCACCGCGTTCAGCGACGTGCCGATGCCGATCTGCGTGTTGACCGACGTCGCGACCGAGTTCGCGTACATGTCGGCGAATTGCGCGGTGCTCGACTTGAAGCCGACCGTATTCGCGTTCGCGATGTTGTTGCCGATCACGTCGAGCGCGTTCGATGCGCCGGCGAGGCCGCTCAGACCCTGTTGATAACCCATTTCGGTCTCCGTTAGGAAAAAGCTCGATCAATCAGTTGGTGGTGGTGTCGCCGGACGAGGACGACTTCGTGTTCGGGAAGATCGACGCAACCTGGGTGAGCCCCACCGTCGTGCCGTTCGACAGCACGAGCCCCGCGGTGCCGTCCGCCTGCTTGATCACGCTCTGCACCGTCGCGGCCGCGAGCACGGTCGGCGCATACGTCTTGCCGTCGCTGCCCGTGTACTGCGCGCTCACGGTGTAGGTGCCGTCGGGCAGCGCGTTGCCGGCCGCGTCCGTCGGCGTCCAGTTGAACGGCACGGTGCCGGCCGCCTGCTTGCCCGCGTCGATCGTGTTGACGACGGCGCCCGTCTTGTCCTTCACGGTGATCGTCAGGTTCGACACGTCGTTCGCGAGCGACACGCCGAACGGCGACGCCGCGCCGCTCTTCACGCCGACGCTGTTGCCCGGCGCGAGCACGTTGGTGCCGATCAGCAGCGCGGCCTGCGTCTGCTGGCCGGCCGCGAGCTGCGACGACAGCGACGTGAGCGACGTGTTCAACTGCGCGATGCCGCTCACCGTGTTGATCTGCGCGAGCTGCGACGTCATCTGCGAACTGTCGACGGGGCTCGTCGGATCCTGGTTCTGCAACTGCGTGACGAGCAGCTTCAGGAACGTCGCCTGCAGGTCGCTCGCCGACGTGCCGTTGGTCGACGACACTTTGTTGGTGTTCATCGTGTCGGTCGGCAGCGTCGACACGTTGGTGCCGTTGCTGCCGATCGTCGTGTTGGAGGAAGTCATCCTGGGTGGCCTTCTGTCGGAACTGTCGGTGTCGGGTCGGTCGGGTCGGCGGCGCGCGGCTTACGAGCCGATCGTCAGCGTCTTGAGCATCAGCGTCTTCGCGGTGTTCAGCGTCTCGACGTTGGCCTGGTACGAGCGCGACGCCGAGATCATGTTCACCATCTCCTGCACCGGATCGACGTTCGGCATCTGCACGTAGCCGTTCGCGTCGGCGGCCGGGTTCGCCGGGTCGTAGGTCGATTTCATCGGCGACGGGTCGTCCATCACCTTCGTCACGCGCACGCCGCCCACGCCCTGGCCGGACGCGGTGCGCGCGCCGCCCATCGGGTCGGTCGCGAACACGACCTGCTTGGCCTTGTACGGCTTGCCGTCGGGGCCGGTCGCGCTGTCGGCGTTCGCGAGGTTCGACGCGGTCACGTTCAGGCGCTGCGATTGCGCGGACAGCGCCGAACCGGCGACGCCGAAGATGTTCATCAACGAAGGCATGGAGGCTCCTTGTGCTTGGGTCCGGGTCCGGATTCGGAAGCGGCGCTTACGAGTTCGTCGAGATCGCGGCGATCATCGCCTTGATCTGCTGGGTCATCACGGTCATCCCGGTTTCGTAGTGCAGCGCGTTGTTCGCGAACTGCACGCGCTCGACGTCGAGATCGACCGTGTTGCCGTCGAGCGACGGCTGCAGCGGCATCCGGTATTGCGCGCGGCCGTAGTCGTCCGACGGGCCGCCGGTCGGAATCAGCTTCGCGGTGCCGGCCATGTGGCCCGGCGCCGTCGACACCATCGACATGCCGCTCGTCACGCCGGCCGGCTGCGCCATCGGCAGTGGCGCGGCGTTGCTCGGCGCGAGCCCGCCGCCCGTCTGCTTCAGCGAGCGCGCGAGCGTCGACGCGAAATCGACGTCGCGGGCCTGGTAGCCGGGCGTGTCGGCGTTCGCGATGTTCGACGACAGCAGTTCCTGCCGGTAGGCGCGCACGTCGAGCGCCTGTCGGCCGAACGCGAATTCCGCATCGAGTTTGTCCAGCATGTGTGCGTCTCTCCGTATGAAGCGCTGCACGCCCCTCGCGCCGGATGGCGGCCCGAGCGGCTTTTTTCCATGACAGCGATGGTAGGCGCGGCACGCAACCGGCAATCGGGCGAATAACGCGGCAAAGGCCCCCTCTATTCATCGTTTGCGCGACGCCCGCGCTCCCTAGAATGCGAAGCGAATCAACGGATCGAGGACACGGCGATGACGAGCGGCGCACTTCGCGACAGGAACGGGCGGCTCACGCACGTCCGGCGTGCATTCGCGCTCGCCGCGGCGCTGTGGATCGCCGCGCCCGCCGTGCGCGCGGACGACGGGATGATCGTGATTCCCGGACGCGGCGAGACGGCCGAAACCGCGCTCGCGCACGCCAACGCGGCGAGCGGCGGGGAGTTCGGCGCGAATGCGGGCGCCGCTTCCGCTTCGGGCGCGCAGCGCGCGGCCGGCGCCGGCTACGCGGCGCAACCGGCCGCCCAGATGGTCGTGACGAGCGTGCCGCCGCCGGCCGCCGCGCCGGCTCCCGCGCCGGTCCCCGTCTACGCAGCCGCCCGCGCGAACGCTGGGTACGGCGCGCCGCCGCGTGCGGCGGACCCGGCCGCCATCGCGACGGTCGTCGCCGGCACGGCCGAGCCGGCATCGAATGCCGCGCGGCCGGCGCCGCAACCGTCAGCATCGGCCCGCCTCGCGGCGGCCCGCGCCGCGTCGGTCGCGGCGGCGCCACGCACGGC
>NZ_JAIZQG010000018.1:0-134782 GCF_020419965.1 Burkholderia sp. AU39826 | reverse complement strand
TGAACCAGGCGCTGTTCCCGCGCGACACCGTGCAATCGCGCCTGCCGGATCCGGAATGGCTCGAGCGCTGGCTCGACGAGCAGATCCGTTTCGACGGCGAGTGGGAGAAGAAGGTGGTCGAGCGGATCCTGCACAACCTGTCGATCCTGTTCGAGCGCACGTTCGCCACCGCGCAGGAGCTGAACCGCTATCGCCGCGAAGTGACCGCGCGGGCGAATGAGGTGCCGGGCAACGCATAGTGAATGGGCCCTCGCGCGGCGCGGCGGCCACCGGATTCCGGCCGACAGGCGAACCCGATGTACGCCGATCGGCATTGCCGGCCGGCGGGTCATTCATTTCCGGAAATAATCGGCTCATCAGTTTCTTGAACTCGCATGGCAAGCTTGAATGTCATATGTTTAGTATTGTTCAATAAACGTTGAATTCCGGATTTAAAAGGCATTTTGCTCGCCTGTTGCGGGCGGTTTGTTTTTTCGCAATCCGGAAAACATAATGAATAGTCGGCTGATTGAAATTGAATTGTATGCGTCGGATGCCGGCTTTCCCGGTACGAAGCAATCGCCGAGACAGCGGCTGATTTAGCCGATAAATACCTGTTTTGGCGAGAATTTGTCCACTGTTTTCGAGCCTTCCATTCACTTGCATATCGATTTACAAAATCACTACCCGATAATATTTGTGTAAGAAAATACCGATGCAACGAAATTCGATAGATAAATACAAGTGTCACGATTGAAAATAAGAATGGAATGCATCCGTGCTTTCACTATAAAATCGTTTCAGAATCCAAATAGGAGAGACGATTCAGGGAGACGAGCGGCAACTTGCCTGTCGGTGGGTGCAACTTTGAGGCGGCGGTATGGCTAATGTGAGATTGGCAAAGAGATTGAGAAGTTTGCCTTCGCTGGATTTCCTGAGAGGCTTCGAATGCGCGGCGCGCCATTTGAGCTTCACGCGTGCGGGGCAGGAACTGAACGTCACGCAGTCGGCCGTGAGCCGCCAGGTCAAGGCGCTCGAGGAGCAGCTCCGGATCGAGCTCTTTCATCGGCACATTCGTTCGCTGACGTTGACCGACAAGGGGCGCGAGTTGTACGACGCGATCTCGTTCGCGTTGTCCGATCTCGAATCCGTGGTCGGCAAGCTGTCGTCGAGTGTCGGCCAGCGCGCCATCTCGTTGTCGACCACCGTCTCGTTCGCCGCGCTGTGGCTGATTCCGCGCCTCGGTTCGTTCCGCGCAAGCTATCCGGACATCGACGTGCGCGTGTCGGCCACGAGCGAAATCGAAGATCTCAAGCGCAAACGTTTGCATCTGGCCGTGCGCTATGCCGGCCCGTATACGTCGACCGACGATACGGACGTGCTGTTTCGCGAGCGTGTCGTGGCCGTATGCAGCCCGGGCCTGATGACGGCGGCAGGCGACGCCGCGTCGATGAAGCCGGCCGACCTCGACAAGCACGTGCTGCTGCATCTCGACGACCCGCGCGGCGAATGGCCGTGGCACGGGTGGAGCCAATTGCTGAAGGAACTCGGCGTGCCGCGGCTGCGGCCGGCCGGCGCGCTGCACTTCAGCCAGTACGATCAACTGATCCAGGCGGCGGTCGACGGGCACGGCATCGCGATCGGAAGGCGGCCGCTGGTCGACGGGCTGTTGAAGCAGGGGCGGCTCGTCGAGCTGTTCCCGCATTGCACCGTTGCATCGGGCAGCTATGTGCTCGTGCAGAACCCCGATGCTTGCAACGAATTCGATATCGCGGTGCTGACCAACTGGCTGCTCGAACAAGCGTGCCATCCGCTCGTGTCGGAGCACGACACGGCCGGCAGCAACGTGCTGCCGATGTATCGCGTCGGATAGCGCGGCACGGCGAATGCGCGGTGCGCGGCGTCATGCGCAGCCGCTGCAAATTGTGCGATGATGCGCCGCTTCGCGTTCGTCACAGAACGCCGCCATCGCGGCGCCCGTTTCCGGGCTGCCGCCGAGTCCTGACACTCCGGAGGCAGCATGCCCGCACAGCGCATTCAAGGCAGTACCCTGCATTACCACGATCATGGCACCGGGTTTCCGGTGCTGCTCGGGCACAGCTATCTGTGGGACGCCACGATGTGGGCGCCGCAGATCGATGCGCTGTCGAGCCGGTATCGCGTGATCGTGCCGGACCTGTGGGGGCACGGCGAATCGGGCGCGCTGCCGCAAGGCACGCACACGCTCGACGACCTCGCCGCGCACGCGAGCGCGCTGCTGGACGCGCTGGACATCGAACAGTGCGCGGTCGTCGGGCTCAGCGTCGGCGGCATGTGGGGCGCGCGGCTCGCATTGCGCGAGCCGCGGCGCGTGCGCTCGCTCGTGATCATGGACGCGTCGCTCGAAGCCGAGCCCGATGCGACGCGCACCCGCTATTTCGCGATGCTCGATGCGATCGAGGCCGCGGGCCGCATCGCGCCGCCGTTGCTCGACGCGATCGTGCCGCTGTTCTTCCGGCCGGACGTCAATCTGGAGGGCGCGGTGCCGGCCGCGTTTCGCCAAGCGCTCGCGAACCTGCCCGCCGACCGGCTGCGGCAATCGATCGCGCCGCTCGGCCGGCTGATTTTCGGCCGGCCCGACACGCTCGCGGCACTCGCCGAACTCGATGCCGCGCGCACGCTGCTGATGTGCGGCGCGGGCGACATGGCGCGCCCGCCGTCGGAAACCGTGAAGATGGCGAACGTGATCGGCTGTGCGCACACGCTGGTGCCCGACGCCGGCCATATCTCGAACCTGGAAAATCCCGCGTTCGTCACGCGCGCGCTGCTCGACTGGTTCGACGCGCAGCAACTGCAGGCGAACTGACGATCGCGCGAACGGCGACGCCCGCGCAGGCAGCGCGGCGTCGCATCGATCCGCGTCACGCGCGCTCGCTGACCGGGGTGAACTTGCGATCGCGCACACGCGCTTCGTCGGCCCCGCCGCGCACGAGGCTCAACGCTTCCGCGCGGCTCGCGACGCACGGCCCGGAACCGGGCAGCGGCTGGCGCGCGGTCTCGCGCAGCGCGAGCACCGACACGATGCCGATGAACGACGCGCCCATCAGGTAGTACGCGGGCATCATCAGGTCGCCGGTGCGATCGACGAGCCATGCGGTGACGAGCGGCGTCGTGCCGCCGAACAGCGACACCGACACGTTGAAGCCGATCGCGAGCGCGCCGTAGCGGATCCGCGTCGGGAACAGCGCGGGCAGCGCCGACGGCATCACGCCGGTGAACGTCGACAGCAGGATGCCGTAGATCAGCATCCCGCCAAAGATCGGCAGCGAGCCGCCGGTGCGGATCAGCATCAGCGCCGGCACCGACAGCGCGAGCAGGCCCACGCAGCCGGCCATCATCACCGGCTTGCGGCCGATCTTGTCCGACAGATGCCCGGCGTACAGCGTCATCGGCATCATCAGCACCATCACGAGCAGCACCATGAAGAGCCCGAGCGATTCGCGCACGTGCAGCGTCGCCGACAGGTAGCTCGGCAGATACGACAGCGCCATGTAGTCGGTCACGTTGAAGATCAGCACGAGGCCGACGCATTGCAGCAGCGGCTTCCACTGTTCGACGAGCAGCGTCGCGAAGCGCTGCTTCGGCCGCGCGCGCTCGTCCGCTTCGCGCGCTTCGGCTTCCTTTTTGAATGCCGGCGTTTCCTCGAGCTTGAGCCGCACGTAGAGGCCGACGAGGCCGAGCGGGCCGGCGATGAAGAACGGTACGCGCCAGCCCCACGACAGCAGCGTTTCCTGCGACAGCGTGGCCGTCAACAGCGCGACCGTGGCCGCGCCGAGCGTATAGCCGATCAGCGTGCCGAACTCGAGGAAGCTGCCCATGAAGCCGCGGCGCCTGTCGGTCGAGAACTCGGCGATGAAGGTGGCGGCGCCGCCGTATTCGCCGCCGGTCGAGAAGCCCTGCACGAGGCGGGCGACGAGCAGCAGGATCGGGGCCATGATGCCGATTGACGCGTAACTTGGAATCAGGCCGATCGCGAAGGTGCCGACGGCCATCATGATCATCGTGGCGGCGAGCACGCGCTGGCGGCCGATGCGGTCGCCGAGCGGGCCGAACACCATGCCGCCGAGCGGGCGCACGAGGAACGCGGCGGCGAACGTGCCGAAGGTGGCGAGCAGCTGTGCGGACGGGCTGCTGGACGGGAAGAACACCTTGCCGAGCGTGACGGCGATATAGCTGTAGACGCCGAAGTCGAACCATTCCATCGCATTGCCGAACGCCATCGCGCCAACCGCGCGCTTGAGGACGGCCGGGTCGACGATCGTGACGTCATCCAGCTTGAGGGCCTTGCGCGAAGACCGGGCTTTCGCGGGGTGCGCTTGCGATGAACTCAATGAACGCTCCTGGAATTGCCTTGGCAACCGGCAGGCGCGCAGCGGGGCCGTGCGGGCCGACGGACAGCGAAGGCGGATATCTTGGGGATGCCTCGATGCCGGTGGCGTGACGCGCGCAGCGGACGACACCGGGCAGGCGTGTTGTGCGAACCAGTTTAGAGAAACGCGCGCGAGCGGCTATCGGTCATGCGCCCGGAACCCGGTGGTAAACGACACGCGGGCAGCCGCGCCGGTCGCGCGTGGTCGGGCATCGGCCCGATGTGCACGCTCATCTCGCCGCGCGCGTGCTGGCGGAAACCAGCAACGCGACGAACGCCGCTTCGTCCGCGCGCAGGCCGCGCGGCGTACGCCGGACCGCGAGCGTGGCGAGCGCGCCGGACTCGAACGCGTCGAGCACGGCCGGATGAATGTAGCAGCGCCGACAGACGGCCGGCGTGTTGCGCAGCAGGTCGGCCACCGCGCGCACGGTCTCGACGATCTGCTTGCGCGCATGCGTGACGCGGCGATGCGGCGTGCGCCGCAACAATCCCAGCGCGTGCACGCTGCCGGCCCACGTCCGGTAATCCTTCGCGGTGAAATCGGCGCCGCCGGCCTCGCGCAGGTAGTCGTTCACGTCGGACGACCCGACCGGATGGCGTACGCCGTCGTCGTCCACATACTGGAACAGCTCGTGACCGGGCAGCTCCGCGCAGCGCCGCACGATCCGCGCGACCCGCGCGTCGTCGACCGTCACGTCGTGTTCGATCCCGCTCTTGCCGGCGAAGCGCAGGCGCACCCGGCCGGGCTGGATCTTCAAATGGCGCTTGCGCAGCGTCGTCAGCCCGTACGAGCCGTTTTCGCGCGCGTATTCCGCGTTGCCGATCCGCGCGAGCGTCGTGTCGAGCAAGCGGACGATCGTCGCGACGACCTTGTCGCGCGGCATGCCCGGCAACGCCAGATCGCGCGTGACGCGCGCGCGGATACGCGGCAGCGCCCGCGCGAACGCGGCCATCCGCGCGTACTTGTTCGCATCGCGGGTCGCGCGCCACTGCGGGTGATAGCGATACTGCTTGCGCCCGCGTGCGTCGCGGCCCGTCGCCTGCAGATGGCCGAGCGGATCCGCGCAGATCCACACGTCGGTATAGGCGGGCGGGATCGCGAGCGCGTCGATGCGGGCGATTTCCGCGGCATCGCGAATGCGTGTGCCGTCCTGCGCGTAGTACGCGAAGCCGTTGCGCAGCCGGCGGCGCGTGTAGCCGGGGTGGCGGTCGTCGACATGGCGCAGTGCGGCGACCGTGCCAGAAGCGTGCTGCTTCATGCCGCGGGGCGCCGGCCGGCGACGGCGACGGCGATGGCGGCGGTGCGCGGCGACCCGCGTTCACGTGCAGCGATCATGCTTGTCTCCTTGGGTTCGCGTGAAGGGCGGGCGTCCGGCATGGGGTGCGAACAGCCATGGCGAGGGAGCAAGAACCGTGCGCCGCCCCGCGCGGGGCGGCCAGCGCGGTTAGGTGTTTATACGTATGCCGATTCGGATATCAGCCCAATCCAACATTTCATTGGAAGGTTATCGGACTTGTTCCTAGACTGATGCGGGGCATGTATACCGCGCCGGCCGGACACGCCGGCCGGCGCAGCCCGATCCGCGCCAGCGCCACGCAGAAACACAACAGCGCCGCGGCACACAACGACATCATCGGAGACGGACCATGACATTCATCAGGAAGCTCGCGGCAGGCGCGATCGTCGCCGCGGCGACGGTGCTGGCAGGCGGCGCGCACGCGCAGCAAAAGCCGATCACGCTCGGGTTCTCGCAAGTCGGCGCTGAAAGCGCATGGCGCACCGCGAACACCGTGTCGGTGAAGAGTGCAGCGAAGGACGCCGGCATCAACCTGAAGTTTTCCGACGCACAGCAGAAGCAGGAGAACCAGATCCGCGCGATCCGCTCGTTCATCGCGCAGAAGGTCGACGTGATCGCGTTCTCGCCGGTCGTCGAATCGGGCTGGGAGCCCGTGCTGACCGAGGCGAAGGCCGCGCATATCCCCGTGATCCTGACCGACCGCGGCGTCGACGTGAAGGACCCGTCGCTGTACGTGACGATGATCGGCTCCGACTTCCTCGAGGAAGGACGGCGCGCGGGGCACTGGCTGGAAGAGCGCTACAAGAACGACGCAGGCCCGATCAATATCGTCGAGCTGCAGGGCACGGTCGGCTCCGCGCCGGCCAACGATCGCCGCGCGGGCCTGCTCGAAGTGATCAAGAACAATCCGAAATTCAAGGTGATCGCCTCGCAGAGCGGCGACTTCACGCTCGCCGGCGGCAAGCAGGTGATGGAAGCGTTCGCGAAGACCTACGGCAAGCAGATCAACGTCGTCTACGCGCACAACGACGACATGGCGCTCGGCGCGATCCAGGCGATGGAAGAGGCCGGCATCAAGCCCGGCAAGGACGTGAGCGTCGTGTCGTTCGATGCGACGAAGGGCGGCTTCCAGGCGATGGTCGCGGGCAAGATCAACGTCGACGTCGAATGCAGCCCGCTGCTCGGCCCGCAACTGATGAGCGCGGTGAAGGACGTCGTCGCAGGCAAGCAGTTGCCCAAGCGCATCGTGACCAACGAGACGGTGTTCCCGATGAACGTCGCGGCGCAGGTGCTGCCGACCCGCAAGTACTGACCTGTCCGCCCGTGCGGCGGCCTGGCGGCCACCGTCCGGCGACGCTTCGAGGGAGGATGCATGCAGAGTCCGCCGGTGGTCGAGATGATCGGCATCGACAAGTCGTTTCCGGGTGTCAGCGCGCTGCAGCGCGTCGATTTCCGGCTGTTTCCGGGCGAGATCCACGCGTTGATGGGCCAGAACGGCGCGGGCAAGTCGACGCTGATCAACGTGCTCACCGGCGTGCATGCGCACGATGCGGGCGAGATTCGCGTCGGCGGCGCGCCGGTGAACTTCGCCGCGCCGCGCGAGGCCGAGGCGGCCGGCATCCAGACGCTGTACCAGGAAGTGAACCTGTGCGCGAACCTGTCGGTCGCGGAGAACATCTTCGCGGGCCGGCAGCCGATGCGGCGCGGCGCGATCGACTGGAACACGATTCATGCACGGGCGCGCGACGCGCTCGCCGAACTCGACCTGTCGCTCGACGTCACGCGTTCGCTCGACGCGTATCCGATCGCCGTGCAGCAGATGGTCGCGATCGCGCGCGCGGTGTCGGTCGACGCACGCGTGCTGATTCTCGACGAGCCGACCTCGAGCCTCGACGACGGCGAGGTCGCGCGGCTGTTCGACGTGCTGCGCCGGCTGAAGGCGTCCGGCATCGCGATTCTGTTCGTCACGCATTTTCTCGAGCAGACCTATGCGGTGTCCGACCGGATCACCGTGATGCGCAACGGCGAGCGCGAAGGCGAATACCTCGCGCGCGACCTGCCGGTCGACGTGCTGGTCGCGAAGATGACCGGCCGCGAACGCATGTCCGACACGCTGCAGGCGGGCGCGGCGGCGGTCGAGCGTGACGCCGCGGCCGCCGCGCCGTTCCTGTCGATGCAGCAGGTCGGCCGGCGCGGGATGATGAGCGCGCTCGATCTCGACGTGCGCCCCGGCGAGATCGTCGGGCTGGCCGGGCTGCTCGGCTCGGGCCGCACCGAAACCGCGCAACTGGCGTTCGCCGCGGCGCGCCCGGATACCGGCGCGATCGAGATCGACGGCGCGCGCAAGCGGCTCGCGTCGCCGCACGACGCGGTGCGCAACGGCATCGCGTACTGCCCGGAAGACCGCAAGAAGGAGGGCATCGTCGCCGCGCTGTCGATCCGCGAGAATATCGTGCTCGCGCTGCAGGCGCGGCGCGGCTGGTGGCGGCTGATCGGGCGGGCGCGCCAGCGCGAGATCGCCGACACGTATATCGCGCGGCTCGGCATCAAGGCGCGCGACGCGGAGCAGCCGATCGGGCTGCTGTCGGGCGGCAACCAGCAGAAGGTGCTGCTCGCGCGCTGGCTCGCGACGGACCCGAAGCTGCTGATTCTCGACGAGCCGACGCGCGGCATCGACGTCGCCGCGAAGTTCGACATCATGGAGCGCGTGCTGGCGTTGTGCGCGCAAGGGCTCGCGATCCTGTTCATCTCGTCGGAGATCGGCGAGGTCGTGCGCGTGAGCCACCGGATCGCGGTGCTGCGCGACCGGCGCAAGGTCGCGGAATTGACGGGCGCCGATGCGTCCGAGGAGCAGGTTTACCGGTTGATCGCGGGAGGTCAGTCATGACGCGCTTGCGCACGCTGTTTCGTCATCCGCTCGCGTGGCCGGTGCTGACGCTCGCGCTGCTGTTCGCGCTGGACGTCGCGCATCGTCCGGGCTTCCTGTCGATCGTGCTGCTCGACGGCCACCTGTTCGGCGCGCCGATCGACATCCTGAATCGCGCGGCGCCGCTCGTGATCGTGTCGCTCGGGATGACGCTCGTGATCGCGACGCGCGGCATCGACATCTCGGTCGGCGCGATCGTCGCGATCGCCGGCGCCGCGGCCGCGACCGTGCTCGAGGCGGACCCGTCGCGGGTCGGCGCGGCGCTGGCCGCGGCGCTCGGCGTCGGGCTGCTGGCCGGCGCGTGGAACGGGCTGCTCGTCGCGTTCGTCGGGATGCAGCCGATCATCGCGACGTTGATCCTGATGGTGGCCGGGCGCGGCGTCGCGCAACTGCTGACGGGCGGCCAGATCATCCCGATCGGCGCGCCCGGCTATCTCGCGCTCGGCGGCGGCTATCTCGCGACCGTGCCGTGCGCGGTGTGGATCGCCGTCGCGACGATCGGCGCGATCGCGTTGCTCGTGAACCGCACGGCGCTCGGGTTGTTCATTCGCGCGATCGGTGTGAACCCGGTCGCGACGCGGCTCGTCGGGCTGCGCTCGGGCGCGATCGTGTTCGGCGTGTATCTGTGCTCCGGCGTGATGTCGGCGCTCGCGGGCATTCTCGCGAGCTCGAACGTGCGCAGCGCCGACGGCAACAACGCCGGGCTGCTGCTCGAGCTCGACGCGATCCTCGCGGTCACGCTCGGCGGCACGTCGCTGCTCGGCGGCCGCTTCAGCCTCGCGGGCTCGGTGCTCGGCGCGCTGATCATCCAGACGCTGACCTACACGACCTATTCGATCGGCGTGCCGCCGGAGGCGACGCTCGTCGTCAAGGCGGTCGTCGTGATCGTCGTGACGCTGATCCAGTCGGACGCGGCGCGCGCGCTGCTGGTGCGGCACGCGTCGCGGCTGCTGCCTTTCGCGCGATCGCGCGCCACCACCACCGGAGCGACGCCGCGATGAACCGTTTCCTTGGCCGCCTCGCCGATCCGCGCACGCTGCCGATCGTCGTGACGATCGTGCTGTTCGTCGCGCTGTTCGGCTTCGGGTCCGTGATGTACACGGGCTTTTTCTCGATGCAGGTGCTGACCGGGCTGCTCGTCGACAACGCGTTCCTGCTGATCGTCGCGATCGGCATGACGTTCGTGATCGTGTCGGGCGGCATCGACCTGTCGGTCGGCTCCGTCGTTGCGCTGACAACGATCTTCTGCGCGGTCGGCGCCGAACGGCTGCACTGGCCCGTGTGGGTGATCGTGTCGCTGGTGCTCGCGTTCGGCGCGCTGTATGGCGCGGCGATGGGGGCGCTGATCCACTATTTCCGGTTGCAGCCGTTCATCGTCACGCTCGCCGGGATGTTCCTCGCGCGCGGCGCGTGCTTCCTGATCACGACGCAGTCGATCACGATCAACGCGCCGGCGTTCCATGCGATCGCGGGCATCAGCGTGCCGGTCGGCGGCGGCACGCTGAGCGCCGGCGCGCTGATCGCGCTCGCGACGCTGGCGGTCGCGATCTACGTCGCGCATTTCACGCGCTTCGGCCGCAACGTGTATGCGGTCGGCGGCAACGAACGCTCTGCACTGCTGATGGGCTTGCCGGTCGCGCGCACGAAGATCGGCGTCTATGCGCTGAGCGGCTTCTGTTCGGCGCTCGGCGGCGTGGTGTTCACGCTGTACGTGCTGTCGGGCTACGGGCTGCAGGCGCAGGGAATGGAGCTCGACGCGATCGCCGCGACCGTGATCGGCGGCACGCTGCTGACGGGCGGCGTGGGCTACGTGATCGGTTCGGTGTTCGGAGTCGGCATCCTCGGCACGATCCAGGTGCTGATCACGTTCGACGGCACGCTGAGTTCGTGGTGGACGCGGATCGTGATCGGTGCGCTGCTGTGCGTGTTCTGCGTGCTGCAGCGGGTCATCGAGCGGCACGCGACGCGGCGGCGCACCGGTGGCACCGGGCTCGGCGCGCGGCGGCCGGCGCGCAATGCCGCACCCGCGCGGCCGGCGCCGCCCGAAGAGGACGTCGCGCTGGTATCGACGATGCGGCGGTCGTAGCGCGACTGGCCACCCTTGCGCGACGAGTACGACATGAAGCGCGATGATCCGGCGACGGGCGTGGCCGATGCGCGGCCGGCGAGCATGGCCGCCCGCGCCGTCAGGCCGGCCCCGTCGCGTCCGCCTCGGTGTCGAACGACGTATCCGCGACGCGCGTGCGCTTCAGCGAGCCGGCCAGTTTTTCGATTGCGTGCAGATCCAGCGCATCGAGGTGCTCGCGCATTTCCTGCACGAACGGCGCATGATCCGGCTCGGCCACATACCGGCCGAGCCATTCCTCGATATCGGTCAGCCGGCCTTCGCCGGCGAGCAAGATCAGTTCGGCGAGCGCATCGGCGGACGGGCTGCGCATCGCGGGCGCGGCGCTGGCCGGCGCCGCTTCGTCGGCGGGATCGAACCGCCTGACGAGCCCCGACACCGGCGCGAGCGCGTGGCCGAGGGCCGGCGCGACGACCGCGAACGAGAACGTCGTGCCGACGCCCGGCTGGCTCGCGACGGCCAGCTCGCCGCCCATCGCGGCGACGATGCGCTGCGCGATGAACAGGCCGAGCCCGGTGCCGCCGTTCACGGCCTGCACCTGCTGGTACGCGCGGAAGATGTCGGCGGTCGCGCCGATGTCGATGCCGATGCCCGTATCGGCCACCTCGAACAGCAGGCGCCATGCATCGCCTTCGCGCGCCGCGTGAACCGACAGCGTGACCGTGCCGTTGCGCGTGAATTTCGATGCGTTCGACAACAGGTTCAGCAGCACCTGTTGCAGCCGGATACCGTCGATCAGCACCGTGCGCGGCAGCGGCGTGACGGGTTGGTAGACGAACCGGTTGTCCTGCTGCGCGCACAGCGCGACCGCGTAGTGGCCGATGTCGTCCAGCAGCCCGGGCAGGTCGGTGCGGTCGGGCGCGACGCCGAGCGGCTGGAGTTCGGCCTTCGTGAACGCGAGCAATTCGTCGATCAGCGTGAGCTGGTAGCGGATGCTGCGGTCGATCGACCGGATCAGCCGCGCCTGGCCGTGCGTCGCGCCTTCCAGCAGCAGCTTCGCATAGCCGTTGATCGTCGACAGCGGCGCGCGCAGGTCGTGGCTGACATAGCCGAGCGTCTCGATCTTCTGCTGCATGTGCGTCCTCGACTCCTGCAATGCATCGTTGAGCGCCACCGTGCGGCGCGCGACTTCGTCGCGCAGCCGGTCCTGCTCGGTGAGCTGCCAGTGCTCGAGCCGCTTGCGCGCCTCGGTGCGCTGCCGGCCCACGTGGTGGATCCACGCGGCCAGCACCAGCAGGTGCGTCGCCAGCCCGATGATCGCGATGACGGGGTTCGGAAAGACGTCGGACCGGATCCACGACAGCAGCGGCGGCAGCGCATCGCGGCCGTCGAGCATGCGGATCAGCATGTTGAACGTCGCGAACGCCACCGCGATCAACATCACGCGGGCCGTCGGCGTGCGCCGGATCACGAGCGTCAGCGCCAGGCTGATGTTCACGATCGCGAGCACGGTGTTCAGCCACAGGCAGAACCGGGCGAAGGTCGCCAGATCGCCGAACGCCGCGCCGGCGATTCCCGCGCATTCGAGCGCGAGAAACACCACGTACACCGCGCGCATCGGCATCCTCGCCTTCTCGCGATGCGCGACCATCAGGATGAACACGATGAAGCACGCGACCGACAGGTACACGAAGATCGTTTCGCCGCGCGTCGACCACTCGCGCGCGCCGGGCGACAGGGCCATCGCGAGATAGCCGCGATACGCGGCCTCGAACAGCGCGGTGTTCAGCGTCAGCACGGCCAGCACGAGGAACACGCCGCTGCGCGAGAAAAAGCCGATCAGCAGCGCACACCAGACGAGGGCGAGCAACCCGCCGAAGAAGCCGAAGTTCCACATCGACGCGTGTAATTCCTGCGCGGTCCACGCGTCGCGGGTGAACGCGACCGGCGCGAGCCGCATTTCCTTGCGCGACGTGATGCGGATCAGCACGGGAAGCCGTTCGCCCGCGCGCAGCGTGACGTCGAGGGTCGGGTAGCGCGACGGCGCGTCGCGCGCATCGCCGCGATCGGCCGGGAAGCTGCGCTCGAGCATCCATTGGCCGTGCGGCGCGACATAGAAGTCGGCCCGGTCGACGCGCGCATCGCGAATCGCGAGCACCAGCGGGCGCGTCTCGCTGTCGCGGTTGACCAGCGTCGCGCGCACCCACCATGCCGAGCGCGAAAACGTCACGTTGAACGAGGGCGCGGTTGCCGTGGCTGCATGGCGGGCCGGGTCGGCGAGCCGGGCGGCGACCGCGTCGACGGACAGCGTCGCGCCGGCGTCCTCGAAAACCGATACGGCTTCGAGTCCCGCAGCGTTCGGCGTCGTCGCGGCGCGGGCCGTCGCGCATGTGACGGCCAGCGCCGCAAGAAGCAGGAGTACCGCGCGACATCCGGCCGTCCATGCCGCGTATTGCCTACGCATCGCCGTGGCGCCCCGCCGGTGCGGCCGGCGCGTCGACCGCGTGGCGCTGGCGCCGCCAGTCGGACGGCGTGATGCCGAAGCGTTCGCGGAACGCCGTCGCGAAATTGCCGGGCGTGGAAAAGCCGATTTCCTCGGCGATGTCGCCGATCCCCATCGACGTTTCCGCCAGGAAGTGCATCGCGGCGCGCAGGCGCGTGTCGCGCAGGTACTCGAATACGGTCTGGCCGAGATGGTCGCGGAATACGCGGGACAGCCGCTTCTCGTGCGTGCCCACCTGTTTCGCGAGATCCTCGAGCGCCGGCGGATGGCGCAGGTTGCGCAACAGCACGTCGCTCGCCGCGCGCACGAGCGCCGCATCGGGGTTGTCGGGCAATTCGGGCAGGTGCGCGAACGGCTGGCTGCGTCGCACGCGCTTCAGGTGATTGCGAACCCGCGCGATCACTTCCGCCGGCTCGAACGGCTTGACGATGTAGTCGATCGCACCCGTTTCGAGCCCCGCGATCCGATCCTCGAGGTCGCCCGCGGCCGTCAGGATGATGACCGGAATGGATTGCGTGGACGGTGTGGACGCCAGCAGCCGGCTCGCGGCGAAACCGTCCATGCGCGGCATGCGCACGTCCATCAGGATCAGATCGGGCGCGATCGCTTGCGCGCGGTGATAGGCCTGCAGCCCGTCGAACGCGACGCTGATCCGGCACTGCGCGGTGCGCAGGATTTCGGTCAGGAGCCGCAGGTCGTTCGGCCGATCGTCGACGATGAGAATATGCGCGCCAGCGAGATCCGGCGTGATGCGAGGCGATGCCGGACTGGGCAGGCGGGATGGCATGGTTGCGAACGCGTGGGAAGGAGTGGCCTGTCAGGTCGGGGGCAGTGCTATCTGCACGATTGTTGCAAAAAATTATATGCCGACGGCAACCTCGATTGTGAGGATTCCGTGCGGCGCGTGTGGGCTTGTCGCCCGGGCGTAGTGACGGCTGCGCGCGGTGTTGTCCGCACTCGACAAAACGGAGCGGAAAAATGTGCCGAGCCGATTTCGCGGGTTTCGGACTTTATTTCCGGTTTAATGATTTGAAGAGCCGGAGTGGCCCGGGCGATGAATTCGCGCGCGAGATATCGAAATTCGCTGTATCGGTGTAAATCGAATCCGCTCGTTTCTCGTCATCCCGGTTGAGTTTTCGTTGATATCGGTTCGATATTCTTGTTGGCGGAAAATCGCGTGTCCCGAAAATATGTATGAATGTAAATTCCGTCCGCTCCGGAAAAGGGTTTTTCCGCTGCGGAAAAGGTTTGTTTGGACGAATGCCTGCACACTAGCCCCGGTGCGGCTGGAATCGGTTCTTTCGCTGCTTCGGATTGCCGGGAGGATTGCTGTCGTCGCCGCCGCTTTCATGGCAGCCGACATTCGAAGGCGCATTGAATGATGGCATTCCCGGATGTTGGGAATGCCGGTAACAAAAGAATAACGGGCACGAGGGTAATAAAAACGTCATGATTCGCGAGATTTTTCGACATACAGGACGAATCGAGAAATGACGGGTTGGGCTGGGTGCAAGGCATCGAGCGAGAAGAAAATCGTCAAGTAAATTCGATCGATTAATTCGATGCCGGGGTCGTGCGGTGAGTAGCCGGCTTTTCCGGATTTCCCGGAAAAGCCGGTCGCCCGCCGGACGGAAAAGGGGTGAGCGACTTCGTGTGAGCCGCCGGGCGCTGTATCGATCCCGGGGCCGCGCGCGGCGCTCTTCGAATCAGGCGGATACGAAAAACATGAATACGACAAGCATGGCAGGTCAGCGCGCCGGGTCGACCGATCCGGTGCGGGCTGTCAGCGTCGGAGATCCGGCAGCGCGTGCTTCAGATCCGGGGACTGCATTGCGCCTTTCACCGCCTGAATGACATATGACGGGCCGCCCGCGATGCGGGCCGGCATCCGTTCGTCCAGCGTCCGAGCGACGCTTTTCCAATGAGCTTCGAAGTCGCTCTTCGGCGGGTGCGGCGGTGTGCGCGCGCGGATTCGCGGCGCGTCGTGCGCCGTGTCGCCGCCGGGCGGGTGATGTCGACTTCCGTGAATCGATAACCGGCGATCGTCATCGCGCATCGTGCCGAACGGGCATGCGCGGCGGTCGGTCGCGCACTCGCGATATGGGTCGAGCATGTCGGGCAACGCTGTTCGTAGTTTTGATTAGTTATACGAAGTGAGAAGCGAGGCGTCGCGAGACAGGCGCAAGCGGAGCAGGTCCGCGCCGCGCCTGGCGCCGCGTTCGCTGTTGTGTCATCCAGCACATGAGAACCGAGGGAACACAATATGAACAAGTCGTTCAAGTCGATCTGGAACGAAGCACTGGGCGCCTGGGTTGCGGCGTCGGAGCTCGATCGTGCGCGCGGCAAGCGGGTCGCGTCGTCGAGAAGCGCGTCCGTGCATGCGGCAGACGCGGGCATCGCGACGAAGCCGGCGCTCTCGCCCAGACGGCTCGTCGTGATGATGACGGCCGCGTATCTCGGGCTGTTCCAGGCCGGTGCGCATGCGCAATATTCGGCGGGTGGCGGCTCCGCGACCGGGGGCGCCAGTTCGACGGCGATCGGCAACGGTTCCGTGGCGTCGCAGGTGAATGCGACCTCTTACGGCAATCTGTCGACGGCGGCTGGCCTGTCGTCCACGGCGATCGGCCCCGGCGCGCATGCAATGGCCGATGGCGGGACGGCCATCGGCATCAATTCGCAAGTGACCGGCTTCAACGGCGTGGCGCTGGGCGTGCAGTCGATTGGCAGCGGCACTTTCTCGGTTGCCGTCGGCAATCTCTCGAGCGCGACCCAAAACGGCGCGGTGGCGATGGGCAGCGGCGCGGCTGCGACCGGCGCTTCGGCCATCGGGCTCGGCAACAACGCGCTGGCGTCCGGCCAGTATGCGGCCGCGCTCGGTCTCGGCGCGAGTGCGGTAGGCGCTCAAAGCGTCTCGCTCGGCTATGCGTCGAATGCAACCAATACGGGCTCCGTCGCGCTCGGCAACCAGTCGACGAGTTCGGGAGCGGCCGGCGTCGCGGTGGGCAGCGGCGCACTGGTTTCCGGAAATTCGGGTGTGGCGATGGGCGTCAACAGCGGCGCGAAGGGCACCGCGTCGATCGCGATCGGCTGGGGCGGCACGGCGGGCGTGCCCGGCTCGGGCACGCAGTCGCTCGGCGCCAATTCGATCGCGATGGGCTCGAATACGACGGCCAGCGCCAACAATGCGCTTGCGTTCGGCGTGAACACAGTCGGATCGGGCGTCAGTTCGGTCGCGATCGGCATTCAATCGAGCGCGACGCAGCAGTTCGGCCTGGCGTTGGGCAATCTCGCGCTCGCCGCCGGCGCAGGGGGCACGGCCCTCGGCTCCAGCGCGACGGCATCGCAGACCAACGCGTTCGCGGCCGGCACCTCCAGCAAGGCGACCGCCACCAATGCGATCGCGCTGGGCACGCAGGCCACGTCCGCCGCCACGAACACGGTCGCCCTGGGGGCCGCGTCTTCGGCGATCGACGACGGCAGTGTTGCCATCGGCGCTTCGTCGATCGCCGGCAACAACACCGGCACGCCGACCTATCGTGCCACGGCGGTCGGTACCGGCAGCCAGGCGACAGGTCAGTTCTCGTCCGCATTCGGTGCGACCGCGGTCGCGACCGGTACTGCCGCCGTGGCGATCGGCGACGCCGCCAATGCGTCGGCCACCAACGCGATTGCCATGGGCAGCAGTGCCGCCGCCGATTCCGGCAACGCCGTCGCGATCGGCACGGGCGCCACCGCGACGGGCGGCACCGCGGTTTCCATCGGCGCGGGCAACACTGCCGTCGGCAACGGTGCGGTAGCGATCGGCGATCCGAGTTACGCCAGCGGCACCGGTGCTTTCACGGGTGGGGCGAACAACCTCGCCAATAGCGACGGCACCGCATCTGCGACGGTCACCAATCAGGCCAATGGCGCGGTGGCGATCGGCAACAACAACAAGGCGATCGGTCAGGGCAGCGTCGCATTGGGCAACGGTTCGACGGCGGGTGCGGCGGGGATGGCCGGCAATATCGCGTTGGGTGACGGCGCGACGGCGGCGACCCGCGCCGGCGACGTCGCGCTCGGCTCCGGGTCGGTGACGGCCGCGCCGAATCCGACGTCGACCGGCACCATCGGCGGCGTCACGTACACGTTCAACGGCGTCAATCCGACCAGCGTCGTCAGCGTCGGCGCGGCGGGCAGCGAGCGCCAGATCACCAACGTCGCGGCCGGGCGAATCAGTTCGTCGAGCACGGACGCGATCAACGGATCGCAACTCGCCGCGACGAACACCGCGCTCGATTCGCTGTCGACGTCGACGGCGTCGAGCATCACGTCGCTGTCCACGTCTACGTCCACCGGCATCGGTTCGTTGTCCACCGGGTTGAGCTCGACCATTAGCTCGGTGGCGTCGCTGTCCACGTCGACGTCGACGGGCATCAGTTCGCTGTCCACCGGCCTGAGTTCGACCAACAGCACGATCACGTCGCTGTCGACTTCGACCTCGACCGTCGTCGGCTCGCTGTCCACGGGCCTGAGCTCGACGAACAGCAACCTGACGTCGCTGTCGACTTCGACCTCGACCGTCGTCGGCTCGCTGTCCACCGGCTTGAGCTCGACCAACAGCACGATCACGTCGCTGTCCACGTCGACGTCGACGGTCGTCGGTTCGCTGTCCACGGGCCTGAGCTCGACGAACAGCAGCCTGACCTCGCTGTCCACGGCCACGTCGACCGGCATCGGCTCGCTGTCCACCAGCCTGAGCTCGATCACGAACAACAACACGAACCTCGGCAACAGCACGGCCGGCGCGATCGGCGGCGGCGCCACCTACGATCCGACCACCGGCACGATCTCGGCGCCGTCGTACGTGACGTACAACAGCGACGGCTCCACGACGATCAACAACAACGTCGGCTCGGCGATCGACAACATCAACGCGAACGGCATCAAGTACTTCCACGCGAATTCGACCGCGCCGGACAGCCAGGCGCTCGGCCTCGACAGCGTCGCGATCGGCCCGAACGCGATCTCGCGCGTGGACGGCAGCATCGCGCTCGGCTCGGGCTCGGTCGCCGACCGTGCGACGGCGCCGTCGTCCGGCATCATCCGCAACGGCAGCGCGTCGATCCCGTTCGACACGACCGACCAGACGCTGCTCGGCGCGGTATCGGTCGGCGACGCGACGAACAGGACCTACCGCCAGATCACCAACGTCGCCGACGGCACCGGCCAGCAGGATGCGGTAACGGTGCGGCAGTTGACCGGCGCGCTGCAATCGTTCGCGGTGACGGGCCAGAAGTACTTCCACGCGAATTCGACGGCGGGCGATTCGCTGGCCGTCGGCGCGGAATCGATCGCGGTCGGGCCGACGACGGTCGTCAACGGCGACAACGGCGTGGGCATCGGCAACGGTGCGATCGTCGACCAGACCGCGCCGGGCGGGGTCGCGATCGGCCAGGCGGCGAGTTCCGCGCAGGCCGACGCGATCGCGCTGGGCAGCGGCGCGACGGCGACCGGCGCGCAGTCGGTCGCGCAGGGCGCGAATGCGGTGGCGGTCAGCGTGGGCAGCGTCGCGCTCGGCTCGGGTGCGCGCGGCAGCGCAACCGATGCGCTCGCGCTCGGCGCCGGCGCATCGGCGACGTTCGCGAACAGCGTCGCGCTGGGCGCCGGTTCGCTGACCACGGTCGGCGCACTGACGAACTACGTCGCGTACGGGCTGAGCAGCCCGCAGTCGTCGGCCGGCGAAGTAAACATCGGCAATCGCCAGATCACCGGGCTCGCCGCCGGCAAGAACGGCACCGACGCGGTGAACGTGTCGCAGCTCGATTCGGTCGCGAACCAGTTGACGACGCTGATCGACCAGCGCACGACCAACCTCGGCGGGCAGTACACGACGAACCCGACCGGCGGCAACGTGCCGCCGGGGGCGAGCGGCTCGAACTCGTCGGCGGGCGGCTCGGGCGCGGTCGCGTCGGGCTCCAACAGCACGGCGGTCGGCAACGGTTCGACGGCGTCGGGCAACGGCTCGACGGCGATCGGCGTCGGCTCGACCGCGTCGGGCAACAACTCGACGGCGATCGGCACGGGCAGCAACGACGGCGGGCGCTCGAACGTGGTCGCGGTCGGCTCGGCGGATTCGGCGCGGCAGGTCGTGAACGTCGCGGCGGGCACGCAGGGCACCGACGCGGTGAACGTGAATCAGTTGAACGCGGTATCGAACCAGTTCACGCAGTCGCTGAACACGGTCAACAACCAGCTCACGCAGATGCAGCAGCAGATCCAGCAGACCGATTCGATGGCCCGCGAGGGGATCGCCGCGACCGCCGCGATGGCGTCGATCCCGCACATGGACCGCGATTCGAACTTCGCGATGGGGGTCGGCACGGCGACGTTCCAGGGCCAGAAGGCCATGGCGGTCGGTGTGCAGGCGCGCGTCACGGAGAACCTGAAGGCGACGCTGAACGGCGGCTTCGCCGGCAGCCAGCGTGTGGTCGGCGCGGGCATGCTGTACCAGTGGAAGTGATCGCGCGCAGCGGTTCGTTCCGGCACGCGTTGCCGGAGCGGGCCGCGCCGAACGCAAACACGCGCGGATGCGTCGCGACATCGCGCCGCACGCGCCGTGCTCATCGCATTCTCGGAGTCATCAAGTGAAAAACATCCATCTTGTCCTGCTGGCGTCCGTCGTTTCCCTCGCGGCCTGTTCGAGTGCGTCGGGGCCGACGTACAACGCGTACGAACTGCAGCCGCGAAACGGCATCCGGACGTTCCAGGTCGACTGCCACGGCATCCTGTCGAGCGCGAAGACCTGCATGAAGGTCGCGACGCGCATGTGCGGCAACGAGGCCGTGCGCCTCGTCGACACCACCACGCCGTACCGCGACGGTGCCGATGCGCATTCGATCGTGTTCCAGTGCGGCGCGGCGCCCGCGCCGGCTGCCGAGGCCGTTACGCCGGCGCCCTTGCCGGCCGAAAAAGTGAGCCTGACCGGCGATGCATACTTCGCGACCGACTCGGCCGTGCTGACGCCGGCCGCCACCGCCGCGCTCGACACGCTGCTGAGCCGGCAGGGCGACAAGCATTTCGCGCGCGTGGAAGTGGACGGCTATACCGACGCAACCGGCTCGGATGCGCACAATCAGGCGCTGTCGAAGCGCCGGGCGGATGCCGTCGCCGGCTATCTGCGCGAGCACGGGCTGAAGGCCGATGCGTTTGCCGCGGTCGGCCACGGGGAGGCGAACCCGGCGGCATCGAACGATACCGCCGAAGGACGCGCGCGCAATCGTCGCGTGGAAATCTCGCTGCAGA
Organism: Burkholderia sp. AU39826; assembly: GCF_020419965.1. NCBI lineage: Bacteria > Pseudomonadati > Pseudomonadota > Betaproteobacteria > Burkholderiales > Burkholderiaceae > Burkholderia > Burkholderia sp. AU39826. Next base: position 114,319 of record NZ_JAIZQG010000018.1, on the reverse strand, counting down.
AGTAGGACGCTGCAAGCCGGTTGCCGCAAGCGTGGCCGTCGAAGCCGAACGGCTCGCTTGCGGCAATGATGCTCGGCGCGGACGACGAGTGGCGCGAACCGCCCGTCCGCGGCGTGCGAACGCAGGGTCCGTCGCATCGACGCCGCCGACGCGCGGCGACGGGCGTCCGGCACGCGGATCGTCCTGCGCACCGGGCCGCGGATCGGCGCTCAGTGCCTGATCATGCAGACGGCCACGATCTCGTACCCGGGGTCGGCATGCGCGCTCGCGGCTTTTTCCGCTTCGTCGTACGAACCGAAGGAGGCCGCGTCTTCGATGGCCGGCGCCATGCCGATATCGCCGTCCTCGGCGGTGCAGAGGAACTGCTCGCCGGTCTTCACGACATAGATGGACATCATGATTCCCTCCATGGTTTGCAGGGGGAAGTTCCAGTCTAGCAGGCGCGAAGCAAGCCGGCGGCCGACGTGAATCCTGATGGTCAATCGGGGCCGGTTGGTTAATTCATCCCGCCGCGAAGGGTCGGATTCGCGGCCGTGAGCCGGCTCGGCCCGGCGCGCGCGCAGCCGGGCCGTGACGCGCGCGGCTGCGCAAAGCCGTGCACAATACGCGCATGCGCACCCCAGATCTTGAATCCCTCGTCGCCGTCACCATGCCCTTCGGAAAATACAAAGGGCGACTCCTTGCCGACCTGCCCGGGCCTTACCTCAACTGGCTGGCGCGTGAAGGCTTCCCGCGCGGCGAAATCGGCCGGCAGCTCGCGCTGATGCACGAGATCGACCATAACGGCCTGAGGCACCTGCTCGAGCCGCTGCGCAAACCCGCGTAGCGCGACCGCGGGTCGCACGCCCGACAACGCCGGCAGTCGCGCTTCGGGCGGCCGTCAAACCGCCTGATCCTGCACGGTCGCCGCTTCTTTCCGGCGCGCCGCCGCATTCGTGGGCATCACCACCGCCGTGCCCTCCACGACGACGAGGCCGTCGACTTCGCAGCGCGTTTCCAGCACGACCCGACGCCGGCTCGCGAGAATCTCCTTGACCGTCACCGTCGCGCAGACCGTTTCGCCCAGCTTGACCGGGCGGCGGAATTGCAGATCCTGCGACAGATAGATCGAGCCGGGCCCTGGCAGATGCGTCGCGATCGCCGCCGATATCACGGAGGCGGACAACATGCCGTGCGCGATGCGGCCGCCGAAAAAAGTTCGCTGCGCATAGGCCTCGTCGAGATGCACGGGGTTCCGGTCGCCGGTCGCGTTCGCGAACAGCAGCACGTCGTGCTCGGAAAGGGTTTTCGAAAAGCACGCGTTCATGCCGGGCATGAGATCCTCGAGATCGTATCCGCCTTCGTCGTTCATCGTCGTTTCCTGTGTCGTTCGTGCCGCATGGTGTGGGAGAGAGGTGGAACGCGGTCGTCTTCATGCCTGCACGTCGTCGTGCTCGCGCGCCGCATGCGGAGCCGCCGAGGCGAACGAACGGCTCGCCACGGCGAGCGCCCATTGCACGGCCAGCACGCCGGCGTGAGGCAGCGCGCCGACGATGGCCTCGACGATCTCGGGTCGCGATGCGCCCGACCGCCGTGCGTCGCGGATGTGCGCGGCGAGCGCGTCGGCATCGGCATTGCGCGCGAGGCAGGTCAGGCACGCGATTGCCGTCAGGTGGCGTGCCTTCGCGTGCTCGACCGGCTCATCGCCCGATGCCGCGCTGGCCAGCCGATCGATGCCACGCTCGATCGCGGACGACATGTCCACAAAGCCGCCTACCGCGTCCGACGGATACAGGTCGCGTTGCAGCGCATGCCGCTCGGCCGGTGCATCGGCCTGGATTCCCGCCGAGTCGTCCGGCGCCCCGTTGAGCGCACTGAACGCATCGAACGCGTCGAGCACGATGCGCGACACGGGCAGGACGAGCGGCCAGCCGATGTAGCCGGTCAGTTGAATCAATACCTCCGTCAGTTCGCCGCGCGTCCAGCCAGCGTGCAGGCAGTCGTTCACGTGTACGCGAACCGCATCGTGCCGGTTTTCGCGCGCGATGACGATGGCAAGCGCGGCGAGCCGGCGCTCTTTCGGCGTCAGCGCATCGAACGGCCGTTGCCGGCGCTCAAGCAACGTGGCGATCGTCGCTTCGGGATCCTCGAAAAAATCGACGTCGACGTCGATATCGATGGCACGTTCGCGCAACAACCCGGCGATGTGGCGTATCGCGGCCGCGGCCACCGGCACGCCTGCGTAATGGAGCGTCTCGAACGCCGTGTCGAGCACCGCGTGCGGCGTCCAGCCGGTATTCAACATGCCGCCCGCATGGTATTTCAGTGCGCCATCCGCATTGCCCATCGTCGCGAGTACCGCGACCGTCACGAGTTCCCGGTGCTTCAGCGAGAGGTTGGGGCGGGCGATGATGTCGGCATATGCGCCCTCGACGAGCAATCGCTTGAAATCGGGGTCGAGACGGTCGAGTGCCGCGCTCAGCCCGACGAAGCCTTCGTCGCCGATCGCGTGTATGACAGACATGCCGAGTTCATGCCGGGTGATCGTATTCGTACGCATGGAAGGCCGATTGTTGAAAGCGGAGTGTCGTGACGTCAGCGATGATATTCGTCCGTTCGACAATCAAATTTGAACTTTTTTCACTTTTCATCGGCGCACGCTTTTCGCCGTCTAGAATCCATCCGGTCAAGAACCGACGATTCATTTTCGATCTGAAAAATCGGGATGGTGATGACGGGGCCTGCATATCAATGCGACTGGAGAATACGATGCTGAAGCTTCATGAAAAAGTCGCCCTCGTGACCGGGGGAAGTTCGGGTATCGGCCGCACCACGGCGTTGTTGTTTGCCCGGGAAGGCGCACGGGTCGCGATCGCGTCGCGCCGCATCGACGAAGGTCTGGCCGTTGTCGAGGAGATCCGCCGCGCGGGCGGCGAAGCGCTGTTCGTGAAGACCGATGTATCGAGCGCGGAGGATTGCGCGCGGATGGTCGCGCAGACCGTGCACGAATTCGGCAGGCTCGATATTGCGTTCAACAACGCCGGCGTGGAGGCATTCGGCAAAGCCGTGGCCGATACCGACGAGGCGAGCTGGGATTACGTGATGGGTATCAATCTGAAAGGGATGTTCCTTTCGATGAAATACGAAATTCCCGAAATGCTGAAAGCGGGCAGCGGTGCGATCGTCAATATGTCGTCCACTTATGGCCTCGTGGCGTCTGCATTCGGCGGCTGCAGTTATCACGCGTCGAAGGCCGGGATTCTCGGGCTGACGAAAGCGGCCGCGCTCGAATACGCGAAGCAGAATATCCGTGTCAATGCGATCTGCCCGGCGTTCGTGGCGACGGCGATGGTGGAGAAGTTTCTCGATGAAACCGGCATGACCGACCAGATCAAGGCGTTTCATCCGGTCGGCCGGCTGGGCACCGAACAGGAAATCGCCGAGGCGGTCACGTTCCTCGCGAGCGACGCGTCTTCGTTCATGACCGGTACCGCACTGTCGGTGGACGGCGGGATGGCCGCGGCCTAGCACGAGTGCAACTTATCCCGGATCAACTCTTTCACGAGTATTGTTATGGATACCAAAACGATCGATTTCGCTGTCGAAACGAGAAGGAACCCGCCGGAACTGTTCGACATCGGCAGCGCGATTCCGCTGGGCGTCGTGCCGAGGAAAATGCACGCGTGGACGATTCGTCGCGAGAACCACGGGGAGCCGCAGCACGCGTTCACGAACGAAATCGTCGACGTGCCGTCGCTCGGCCCGGACGACGTGCTGATTCTCGTGATGGCGGCCGGCGTCAACTACAACGGCGTGTGGGCGGCGCTCGGCCAGCCGTTCTCGGTGCTGGACCTGCATGACGATCCGTATCACATCACGGGCTCGGATGCGGCCGGCATCGTATGGGCCGTCGGCTCGAACGTGAAGAAATGGAAGGTCGGCGACGAGGTGGTCGCACACTGCTCCCAGGTCGATGGCGACGACGAGGAATGCAACGGCGGCGATCCGATGCTGTCCCCGTCGCAGCGGATCTGGGGTTATGAAACGTCGCATGGCTCGTTCGCGCAGTTCGCGCGCGTGCAGTCGACGCAGTTGATGCCGCGCCCGAAGCACCTCACGTGGGCCGCCAGCGCCTGCTATACGCTCACGCTCGCGACCGCATACCGGATGCTGTTCGGCCACAAGCCGCACGTGCTTTCCGCCGGGCAATCGGTGCTCGTGTGGGGCGCGGCGGGCGGGCTCGGAACGATGGCGATCCAGCTCGCGGCGCTCGCGGGCGCGCGCCCCGTCGCCGTGGTCTCCGACGCGTCGAAGGCCGAATTCGTCAAACGGCTCGGCGCGGTGGGCGTGATCAACCGTTCGGAATTCTCGTGCTGGGGCGCGCCGCCGCCCGTCGATGCGAAGGCCGAGTACGCGGCCTACGTCGATGAAGTCAAGCGGTTCGGAAAGGCGATCTGGGGTGCGCTCGGCGAAAAGCGCGACGTCGACATGGTGTTCGAGCACCCGGGCCGCAATACGTTCGCCCCGTCCTGCTACGTCGTGAAGCGCGGCGGCATGGTCGTGTTCTGTGCGGCGACGAGCGGCTACGACCTGACCTGCGATGCGCGCTACGTGTGGATGCGCCAGAAACGCATTCAGGGCAGCCACTTCGCCAACCTCAAGGAAGCGTCGCAGGCGAACCGGCTCGTGATGAGCGGCAAGATCGACCCGTGCCTGTCGGAAGTGTTTCCGTGGAGCCGCCTGCCGGACGCGCACGCGAAGATCCGCGAGAACCGGCACCTGCCCGGCAACATGGCCGTGCTCGTCCAGGCGAGCAGCAGCGACGATCTCGCCGCGGCGAGCCGCCACTAGGCCGGATGAACGCTTTCCGCCGCGAGGACGGTATGAACCAGTCAAACACGCAAGCGCAGCGCGTCGCCATCATCGGCATGTCGTGCCGGTTCCCCGGCGGCGCGTCCTGTGCGTCGAGCTATTGGACGCTGCTGAATTCCGGGCGCACGGCGATCCGCGAAACGCCGCGCGAACGCTTCGATATCGACGCGTTCTACTCGCCGGATACCGACGAGCCCGGCACCACGTATTCGCGCGTGGCCGGCTATGTCGAAGATCCGTTCCGCTTCGACCGCAAGCTGTTCCGGACCTCGGCGGCCGAGGCGATGGAGATGGATCCGCAGCAGCGCTGGATGCTCGAACTCGCATGGGCGGCGCTCGAGAACGCGGGCATCGCGCCGGGCCGGCTGCGCGGCAGGAACGTCGGGGTCTTCATGACGATCGGCGAGGCGGACTATGGCCGGCGCACCGTCTGGTCCGGCGATCCGTCGCGCATCACCACCTATTCGAAGCTCGGCAACCTGCGCGCGATGGCCCCCGGGCGCGTCGCGCACATACTCGGTTTGAGCGGGCCCGCGATCTTCGTCGATACGACCTGTTCGTCGTCGCTGGTCGCGATCCATCTTGCCGCGCAGAGCCTGCAGGCCGGCGAGTGCGACGTCGCGATCGCCGGCGGCGTGAACCTGATCCTCGGGCCGCAGGAAACGATCGGCATCGCGCGGCTCCAGGCGATGTCCGCCTCCGGGCAATGCCGTCCTTTCGACGCGAGCGCCGACGGCTATATTCGCGGCGAAGGCGGCGGCGTGATCGTGATGAAGCGGCACGACGACGCGCTCGCGCACGGCGATCGCATCGATGCGGTGCTGATCGGGTCGGCCGTCAACAGCGACGGCGCGAGCAACGGTCTCACCGCGCCCAACGGCGCGGCGCAGGAAGCCGTCATTCGCCGGGCAATGATGCGCGCCGGCGTTCGGCCGGACGCAGTCGCCTACGTGGAAGCGCATGGCACGGGCACGGCGCTCGGCGATCCGATCGAGCTTTCCGCGTTGCGTAACGTCTATACACGCGCCGTCGCACGCGACAAGCCGATCCTCGTGGGCTCCGTGAAGTCCCAGCTCGGGCATCTGGAGGGCGCCGCGGGCATGGCCGGCTTCATCAAGGCGATGCTGATCCTGCGGCACCGCCACGTACCCGCGCAGGTGAACTTCGAGACGCCGAACCCGCGCTTTCACTGGGAAGGCGCGCAACTCGCCGTTCCACGCGAGGGTACGCCGCTCGACGAAGGCGAGACGCTGGTCGGCGTGAGCGGTTTCGGCATCACCGGGACCAACGTCCACCTGATTCTGTCCGCGCCGGCGCCCGTGCCGGACACCGGTGCGCCGATCGACCGCGAACGCGTATTGACGCTTTCCGGGCGCTCGCCGGACGCACGGCGGCGTGTCGCGTCGGCATGGCGGGCCTGGCTCGCGGGCACGTCCGTGCCGCTGCGCGATGCGTGTCATACGTCGAACGTGCGACGCGATCATTTCGATCATCGCGTCGCGCTGGTCGGCACGACGAAAGCGGATTTCATCGACGCGCTCGACGCGTTTCTCGCGGACAATCCGTCCGGCAACTGGCATGCGGGCGAGCCGCCGCGCAAGCCCCGCGTCGCGTTTCTCGTGCCAGGGCAAGGGGCGTGGCAGCCGGGCGTCGGCGGAAACCTCTACCACGGCAACGGGCTGTTCCGCAAACACGCGGACGCGTGTCTGCGCCTGCTGGGTAGCGAAACGGCGCGCGACGTGCTCGATGCGATCGTCGGCCGTGGCGCGCAAGCCGTGCGCCATCATCCGGGGCAACTGGCTCACTTCGTCGTGTGCTACGCACTTTCACGTACCTGGATGGAGCTCGGCGTGCAGCCGGATCTGCTGATCGGGCATTCGCTCGGCGAGCACGTGGCCGCCGTGATCGGCGGCGTGATGTCGCTCGGTGACGGTCTCAAGGCAGTGGAGGCGCGCGGCCGACTGTTCGATACCGCGACGCCGGCCGGCGCGATGCTCGCGGTGGCCGCCGCGGCCGACGAACTCGCCGCGCGGTTCGCGTTCGGCGAGGATCTGTTCGTCGCCGGCATCAACGGGCCGGGGCAGACCGTCGTCAGCGGCACGCCGGAAGCGGTGGCGCGCGTGCACGACGCGATGGTCGCGGCGGGCAAGCGTGTGTCGCTGCTCAAGACCTACGGCACGCCGGGCCATTCGCCGATGTTGCGTTCGATGCGCGACGCGTTCCGGCGCGCGCTCGAACCGCTGACGTTCGCGCCGCCGTCGATTCCGATCGTCTCCACCCTCACGGGCGCCGTCGCGACCGATGCGATCGCCGGCGTCGAGCACTGGCTCGATCTCGTCGAGCAGCCGGTGCGTTTTCATGACGCGTTGCTGGCGGCGTCGGACGGCAAGACGCTCTTCGTCGAAGTGGGGCCCGGCGCGGCGCTCGCCAAGCTCGCGCGCGCCGCCGCCGGCGGCGACTGGACGTGCGCGATCGCGTCGCTCGCCGACGGCCCGGAAGGCGATGAGGAAACCGAATCGACAGGCTTCGCCCACGGCTGCGCACGCCTTTACGGCGAAGGGCAGAAGATCGCGTGGCACAAGCTGTACGGCAATGCGCCGCGGCCTGCCGAAGCGCCGGGCTACGCGTTCGACACCGAGCGTTTCGAGCTGCCGTTTCCCGATCTCGCCGAAGCGGCGCATGGTGCGGTGCGCCAACGAAGCGATGGCGCATCGAATGCGGAAGCCCGGCCGCCGCGCTCGATCGAGGTGGATCGCGCCGACGTGGCACCGGCGGGCGCGGCGCAGATGCTCGCGACGTTGCGCACGATCGCGGCAGCGGTCGCGCCGGATACCGTCGTGCTCGACGATGGGCTGTCGCTCGTCGGCCAGGGGCTCGACTCGCTGGCGTTGACGGAGCTGCGGGTGCGTTTGCATCAGCGGCTCGGCAAGATGCCGCCGATCGCCATGCTGGCGCGCGGCGCGTCGCTCCAGACGCTGGCCGCGTGGTTCGGCACGACGAACGGTGACGCGTCCGTTCGCGAAGTCGTGGCGGCCGATCCCCGGCAACCGGCCGAAACGGGCGGCGACGTCGGCCTGGTCGTGACGCTGCGCGACGGGGCCGGGCCGCTCGTTGCGCTCGTGCATCCGGTCGGCGGAAACGTGCTGTGTTATCAGGAACTGGCCGCGGCATGGCCGGGCGACCCGACGGTCGTCGCGATCCGTCATCCGTACGCGGATCAGGGCCACGCGCCCGCGTATCTTTCGATCGCGCAACTGGCGTCGCGCTACTGCGCGGCGCTGCTCGCGACGCACGGCAGGCAGCCCGACCTGCTCGGCGGCTGGTCGTTCGGCGGGATCGTCGCGCACGAAATGGCCGCGCAGTGGGAGTCGGAGGGCGGGAGCGCGCCGCCGTTGATGATCGTCGACAGCCCGCTCCACGACGGCGAATTCGCCACGCGGTTGCGCGCACTGGCCGCTGATCTCGCGCCGGATGACGGTATGCAGGCAGTCGAGCGATGGCTGGCCGACCCGCGTTTCGATGCGATGCTCGATCAGGACTTCTATCTCGCCGACGTGCGCCGCCGCGCCCAGCCTGAGATGTTCGACCACATCGCGCGGCTGCATGCCGCGAGCGCGGTGGCACTCGCCTGTCACCAGCCGCGGCAGGTGCAAACGCACATCGGATACGCGCTCGCCGCGCGCGACAAGCGCGGGATGTCGAGCGTGCTGGCGGAGCAGCAATTGCGCCGTTTCGGGCGCGGCGGCATCACGGTCGACGTGTTCGACGACGACCACAACTCCATCGTGCGTGCACCTTCCGTGCGGCGTCTCGCGCACTTTCTCGGCGGACGCGCTGCCGATGCACCGCACGCCGATCCGGAACCGCTGATGCGCGCGACACCCGCATAGGCGCTGCCTTTCCGTTTCCCGGGCGCGGCGTCGCCGCCGCGCCTTCACCGTCCTCAATCCGACTTCAAGGAATCGATGCCATGAACGATCAACTTCAAGCTGCAGCCGTCAACGGGCCGACGGTCACCGCGGAAACCATTCTTGCGTGGATCCAGGAGTGGACCGAAGCGAACAACCTGAAGGTGCCGACCGATCTCGAACAGACCTTCGCCGACGCCGGCTTCGACTCGATGCATTCCGTCGAACTCGCGTTCTTCCTCGAAGAGCGGCTCAACATCAAGATCGACGATACGGTCCTTTACGACTATCCGACCTTCAATGCGCTGGCCGAGCATCTCGTCTCGCTGCAACCGCAGGGCACGAGCGCCGCCGCGGAGCCGGGCCAGGACGCGGGCGTCGGAAGCTGGTAACGCCAGGGCGCCGGTTCGAGACATCGGGCGGCCGGCGCGTCATCGACTTTGATCGGAGTACCGAAGATGGTGGAAATCAATCGCGTGGACCACTGGATGTCGCGCGTCGTCGGCTGCGGTTCCGCGTTGCCCGAGCACCGCATGACGAATCATGACATCGCGCTGAAGGTCGACACCACGGACGAGTGGATCACGCAGCGCACCGGCATCAAGGAGCGCAGGATCGCGGCGCCCGGCGAGAACACGTCCGATCTCGCGATCGGCGCGGCCCGGGCCGCGCTGAGTCACGCAGGGATCGCCGCGGCCGACGTCGATCTCATCGTGCTCGCGACCTGCACGCCCGATCGCACGATGCCCGCGACGGCCGTCCGCGTTCAGGAAGCGATCGGCATGCCGCGCGGCGCCGCGTTCGACGTGCAGGCCGTCTGTTCGGGCTTCGTGTTCGCGCTCTCGGTCGCCGACAACATGATCCGGCTCGGGCAGGCGCGCACCGCGCTGGTGATCGGCGCGGAAACGATGTCGCGTATCGTGGACTGGCAGGACCGCAATAGCTGCGTGCTGTTCGGCGACGGCGCGGGCGCGCTGGTGCTGCGCGGCGAACGGCGCGAAGGCGACAGGCCGCGCGGTGTGCTGTCCACGCATCTGCATTCGGATGGGCGGTACTGGGACAAGATTCACACGGACGGCGGGGTATCGTCGACGCAAAGCGCCGGCAAGATGCATCTGGAGGGCCGCGACGTATTTCTGCATGCGGTCGTCAATCTCGCCGACGCGTCGCAGGAAGCGCTCGATGCGCACGGGCTGACCCGGGACGACGTCGACTGGATCGTTCCGCATCAGGCGAACCAGCGCATCGTGCAAACCGTCGGCACGAAGTTGAATCTGCCGATGGAGAAGGTCGTGCTCACCGTCGGCAAACACGGCAACACGTCGGCGGCGTCGATTCCGCTCGCGCTCGGCGAAGCCGTATCCGACGGACGCATCAAGGAGAACGATCTCGTCCTGACGCCTGCGATGGGCTCGGGCTTCACGTGGGGCTCGGCGTTGATTCGCTGGTAATTCACGGGCGAGGCACCGGCGCACGTCGGTGCCCGCCGGATCGGCATTTTCCCGGAATGTGGGAGCCCTGTGGAAATGCTCGTGAAAGTGACAAAAGTTCACTTTGAGCGCTCGGGCCGCCGTTCTATGCTGGCTGCACGTCGCACACGGCGGCGCGAACCAACAGCCCGATCGGAGCGTAGATGGCACCCGATATTCCGGATGAATCCTGGGATGCGGCGGCGTCCGGCATGCCGACCCGACGCATGAAGCACGCGGCCTCGCGCCTGAAGCACGGATGGCGCCTACTCGCCTACGGCGCGCGCGGGGCTACGACAGGATCCGCGCATGGCAATCGGCGATGAACGTCTGGACCGCCGCTTCGCGCAGCGGCTCGCCGAGATAGAAACCCTGGCCGTCGACGTCCGGCAGTGTGCTGGCCCATTCGAACTGCGCGGCGGTTTCGATGCCCGTCATCACGATGTGCTTGCCATGGCTTTGCGCGATGTGCACCAGGGTCTCAACGACCCGCATGGATTCGATGTTTTGCAGGACATCGCGGATCAGCGAGCGATCGAACTTGACGATATCCACCGGCAACTGTTGCAACAGCGTCAGCGAATTGAAGCCTGCGCCGAAGTCGTCCAATGCGACGCGCACGCCGATTGCCTGCGCCGCATGGATGGCCTCCACCAGCCAGTCGAGCCGGGCAGGCGGAACGACGTCGGTCAGCTCGATTTCGACGCGAGCCGGCTCGAGCCCGAGCGACGTCAGCAGTGCGGAAAGCTGCGCCGGAAAATCCGCGTGCCCCAGCTCCGACGGAGACAGATTGATCGCGAGCGACAGCTTGCCGTAACCGGCCGCCTTCCACTGCGCCAGCATGTGCGCCGCTCTTCGGGTGAGCAGTTCGGTGAAGCGCGTGGCCAGAGATGAATCCTCGATCAGGCTGATGAACGACGCGGGCTCCAGGATGCCGCGCGCCGGATGGCGCCAGCGCATCAGACATTCGAAACCGGCCAGACGGATTCCCTGGAGCGCGAACTTGGGTTGCAGGAGGAAAAAGAACTCGCCCTGACGAAGTCCGCGTTCGGCATCGTCGAGCGGATCGTTTGATGCAAAGGGGAAATTCATGAATGTCCGGGTACGCCGATTAAATGTCGGCTGCATGTTGCTGATCGATCGATTCTATTGAGTGGAATGCAAAATTTCAACTCACGGAAAATAAACAAATGTAAATTTGTTTATTGTTTTGTATATTGGGGCTCGATTTTTGAGAATGAGATTCATGGGAATCGTATTGTGATATCGGGACTGCATATTGAAAGCTGAATTGATTTTCGTTTTGTGTGATGATTCGGCTTTTAATTCACAGATTTTTTTGGGTGGAGCGAGCGATGCGCGTGCTTTGGATGAGGGATGATGTCGCCTGGAAGTGATGGCTTATTATGGAAAGTATCAGGATAGAGCTTGAATTAAATGTTAATTTAATTGTAATTAAATTTGATGGTTAATTCCGGTGAAAATTGAAGTATAATTAACGCATATTAAATTACGGATCGCTGCTTGGAGGTCGTTTGGCCGGGCACGTCCGCGCGCGTATGTACAGGGCGGGCGATCGGCACGTGAAGGGGGGTGACCGGCTGCTGCGTCTCCGGTCAATGCTGCTTGAAGTGGGGTGCGGTGTTTGACGCAGGCATGTCAGATGCCGATCAATGCGATATCGATGGAGCATCATCTGATCGACATGTTCGGAAGATTTTTGGGGCTGGGGCGGCGCCGTTCATGTGATGAAGGCAGGCAGATGGCCGGGAGCGTGTCCTCGTATTGCGCCACGGAGTGGATACGCGTGACGTTTGCGCTGGTGCTGGTCTGTGCGGTGCTCACGGCGACACATGCGCTGCAACGCGTCGACCGCGCGTGGTTCGGGTTCGTGTCACGGTCGGCCCACGGCGGGCCCGTCAAGCCGCTGGCGATGATCGTGGTCGACGAACGTACGACCGCGCGTCTGGGCAACTGGCCGTTCAGCATCGAAACCCGTGAGCGGATGATGGAGCGGCTTGCCGGAAGCGGCGTCGCAGTCGTCAGTATCGACCTGACCGGCTTGCGGGACGTCGCGCGCGCACGTGCCGGGCACCGCGGTGGCGAGGCGGCAAGTCGCGGCGGCGCACGAACGGAGGCCGGGAGCGGCAACCTCGGCAATTCCGGCAACGCCGATCAAGCCTGCGCGCGCGGCGCTGCGTTTCACTGGAACGGACCTTGCGAGCGCTACTCGTACGTCAACGTGCTGGACGGCGCGGTGCCGTCGAACCGGCTGAGCGGCCGCGCGGTCCTGATTCGTGCGGCGGCCGACCTCGGGCATGGCCGGCCCGGCGTGTCGTCGGCCGGCGTGCGGCCGATCGGAGACGATGCCGCGGCAATCGTTGCATCGGCTGCGCCGGCCATGGCGGCACCGCTTCAACAGGCCGGTCTTGCGTGGGCGCTGCTGTTCAACGAGGCCGTCGTGGGCGTGATCTGTGCGTTGCTCTACCGGTTCGGTCCTGGTGCCGGCCTCGTTGCATCGTTCGCCGTCGCAGGAGCGGTTGCTGCGATCGCGTATGCCGTGTTCATGGTCGGCGGCGAGGCGCTGCCGCCCGCCACCGGCATGCTGATGTGCGTGCTCGCCTGCGTGCTGGTGTTCTGGCGGCGTACCGAAGTGTTGCTGCGCTTCATCGGTCTCCTCGGCGACCGCATGGCGACCGACCCGTCGCTGCATGCGGAGTCGGCGAGCGTCGTGCGATACGTCGACCCGGTTCGGCGGCAACTGGACAGGACTGCGAATCTGGATGCGCGAGTACGTCGCTATCGTGCCCTCATCGACGCATGGGTCGACAGTCTGCCGGAAGCGACGCTGATTGCGTCGGCCGACGGTGTCGTGCTGCTGGCGAACCGGCGGATCGCCGCGTGGTGCGCGGAGCCCGACGAGCATCCGGATGCCGGGCGGGCGCCGGTGGGCCGGCCGGTTTCGGACGTGCTGTTTCAGATCACCGCATCGCATCGGGCGAATGAATTCGTCGCGCAGGCGTTGACGTCGCTCGATCACTGGCCTGACGGCGACGCGCTGTCGGCACAGACGAAATCGCAGCTCGACCAGGGAATCGAGATCGCCAATGCACGGTGCGGTCGTTCGCTGCTGATCAAGTGCGCACCGATCCGCCCGTCCGTCTATGGCGAGCGCGCGCTGGTCTTTCATGTCGCGGACGTCTCGTCCGTCCGGATGGCCGAGCGGCAGCGGGACATGGCGCTGCGATTCCTGTCGCACGACATGCGGTCGCCGCAGGCGTCGATTCTCGCGCTCGTTTCGCAGATCCGGCGGGATCCGTCGCGGTACACGCCGCAGCGCTTCGCCGAACTGGTATCACAGTATGCGACGCGCGCGCTGACCCTCTCCGACGATTTCCTCTTTCTTGCCAGGGCCGAGAATCTGCCGCCGAAGCTGGCCGCGGTCGATCCCGCACTGGTGCTCGGCGATGCCGTCGACGATCTGCTGCCGCAGGCGAGTGCGAAATCGACGATCGTCAACCTGACGGCGGAGCCCGGGCTCAGTACGATCGCCGATGTGCAATTGCTGCGGCGGGCATTCGTCAATCTGATCGGCAACGCGATCAAGTTCGGTCGCGAAGCCTCCACGGTCGACGTGGAGTTGTCGGCCACGGATCGGCACGTGAAGATCGCCGTGACCGATTACGGAACCGGCATATCCGAGCGCGACCAGGAAAAGCTGTTTCGCGAATTCACGCAACTGGACGGCGGCGCGTCGATGTCCGGGCATGGTTTGGGCCTGGCATTCGTCAAGACGGTCGTCGATTCGCTCGGCGGAAAGCTGCAGGTCCGCTCGAAGCTGGGGGAAGGGACGACCTTCCTCATGTTCCTGTCGAAGCACGATCACGACGCGGCGCTCGGGCGCTGATCGGGCTGCCGCGATGCCTTGATGGCTAGGCGCTGGAAACGACCTGAATCCGGCGCGCCTCAGGGGCGCCCGTGTGTTTCGCGGGCATCGCGAGGTCGAATTCGAGAATCGTGCTTCGAGACGGCAACCGCGCGACGATCGACGGATCCTGCAAACTGCTGCCGCGAAAGTAGGCGGGGCTCGTCTCGGCCGCCGCGAGCAGCGGCGTATCGGGCAACGCGGCCCAGAACGCGATGAAGCCATATCCGTCGTCCGGCTCGAACCGGTTGCACACGCCGCGCACGCGTGAGCCGACCTGGCCCCAGGCAGGCGAGCCGGAGGCCGCATCGCGAACCGGCAGCAGGCCCGGCACCAGATAGCCGCTGATGAACTGGTCGGCCGCATCGCGTAATTCGAGCGGCACGTTGTCGAACCCGAGGACTTCGACCCGGCATCCCTTCTTCTGCAACGCTCGTACGACTTCGACGAAATCGCCGTCGCTGGTGGCGACGAGCACGGTGTCGAGCCGGTCCGATTCGGACAGCGCGTCGATGGCCATGCCCAGATCCGAATTCGATTTGACGGTTTCGGTGCCATCCTCGTCGGCGATGTGTCTGAGCGGCTTGACCGTGACGCGGAATCCCTTGTCGCGCAGTGCCGCCTGATAGCCCTTGATCCGCGCGTCGTAATCGGCGGAGCGTGCCGCGCGGCGTGCGTCGAAACTCAGATACGCGTGCAGCCGCTGAATCGTGGCGCCGGCCCGACCGGCGAGCGCGCGCAGCACGTCGTATCGCATCAGATGGCCGCCATTCGCGTCGATGCTGCTGCCATCCACATACACCCCGACCCTTCTCATCGTCGTCATCCGGATTGCTGGTAGCTGGTCGCTCAGGCGTTCGAATCAAGCGCCGTCGTGCCGCGTCGCGCGCTTTCCGCACGGGTAGGGCGCAGCGCGGGCGCGCGGTCGTTCCGGCCCGGCACCGATACGGCGGAAAACGCGATGCCGCCGGCGATGCCGGCAAGCCCGAGGCGCGCGTTACCGCCCACAGGGGCGCGATGCCGGTTTGCCGGTCGTTCGATGGTGGCGCCCGCCACGCAGGCGAAGCGTGAATGACGCCACCGGCGTCGCGGCCGGTCAGTCGCGGCCGCTGAGCGCGATCGAGACCCGGCGATCGGGCTGCAGGCACGCGATCACGGCGCGGCTCTGGCCGGGCGGGCAATGCGCGACGGGCTCGCGCGATCCCACGCCGTCCGCCTCGATGACGTTTCCGTCCAGGCCATGCGCGATCAGATAGCGGCGGACCGTTTGCGCCCGCGCGCGCGACAGCGGGTCGTTCACCGCGGGGGGGCCGATCCGGTCGGTGTGCCCGACGACGACGATCCGCGTGATCGTCTTGTGGCGCTTGATTCGCTCGACCGCATCGTCGAGCTGCGCCTTGCCGCCCGGCTGCATCGATTCGAGGCTCGATTGGCCGAACGCGAACAGCGCGTCGCTTTGCAGCGTGAATTGCTCGATCGGCGCGGCCGGCGACTCTGCCGCGGCCGCCGGCGCGGCGGATTGCGTGCGCACGAAGTCCGCGCATGCGGGGTCGCGCCAGTACGTATTGCTCACCTTCATGTGCTCGTCGTAGCGCACCTGGTACTGGCACGAAACGACTTCGTTGCCGCGGCGGAAGTCGAACAGGTAGTTCCACACGTGGCTGCCGACGAACCACTCGTTGAAGTGAGGAGGACCGAGCAGGTCGAACATCTGGTCCTTGTTCAGGCCGGGCCCGACGTTACGCAGGTTGGCCACGTTCACGAACGTGCCGCCCTTCGGGCTGGCGGATTGCGGATCCGGGAAGCGGGGCGGCCCGTCGGCCGCACAGCCTGCCAGGGATGCAACGGAAAGCACACTGACGGACAGCACAAGTGCCCATTGGATTTTCATGATCAGTCTCTCATCGTATAAGGAGCCGCGTATCCGGCGCCGCGGCAACGATCGATCGTTGCGCGCGGCCGCCGCGTGTCGCTGCAGGACCGCCGTTTTTCCGCCGTCACCACTGGTAACCCGCGCCGATCACGGCGCCGTAGTCGTTGCGCGTGTTGGTCGTGATGGCGGCCTTATAGATCCAGTGATTGTTCTCGGAGATCGTCGAGATGCCGATCGCCTGCCCCGACTGGCTGCGATAGACGCTGCCGGCGATCGCCACCATGCTCTTGCCCGGGCCGGACGGTTGCGGCAGGCCCGCGACGGCCATCGCGCTGGCGGTGCCGCCGTCCGCGTCGCGTCGCAGCGACTGGATCTTCGCGTCGGTGTACGCGTTCGCGTTGCCCACCGCGGCATTCAGTTGCTGGACATTGACGCCATCGGTGGGCGCGGTGCCGGCGGCGACGTTCGTGAGTTGCCGCGTCGAAGTCGCCGTGCCGATCGACACGACGTTGTTGCGCCCGCCGTCGTTGCTGCCCGAGCCGATCGCCACGGAGCCGTTGCCGGACGACGTCGCGCCCGAGCCGATCGTCGTCGAGCCGGTGCCCGATGCGGTCGAGCCGTTGCCGACCGCCGTGCTGTTCGAGCCGGACGCCACCGCGCCGTTGCCGCCTGCTGACGAGTTCGAGCCCGTCGATGCGGGCGGCGTCGACGAGCCCGGGGTCGACGGGAAGCCGCCGTTACCGTTGGTACTGCTGATGTTCTGGATCAGCGTCGTCAGGTTCTGGTTGACGGCCTCGAGCTGGCTGACGTTGACCGCGTCGGTGCCGGCCGAGCCGGCGGCGAGACCGGTGATCTTGCGGTTGCCGACGTTGATTTCGCCGGCAGACGACTGCGGGCTGCTCAAGCCGTACGCAATGTAGTTCGACTGCGCGCCGACCGTCGTGACCGAGCCGGCGCCGAGCGCGATGCTGTTCGCGAAGCTCGCGCTGGCGCCCGAGCCCAACGCGATGGCGTCGGCTGCGCTGCTGTTCGCGCCGGAGCCGATCGCGATGCCGCCCGACGTGCCGGCAACGGCGTTCGCGCCTTGTGCGATCGATTGCGGCCCCGTCGCATTCGCGCCGCTGCCCAGCGCGATGGCATCGGCCTGCCCCGAGTTCGCGGCCTGGCCGATGGCCACGCCGCCGGGCGCCGTCTGCTGCACGATCGCACCGTTGCCGATCCCGACGCCGTTGTCTCCATTGACGACGGTGGTCGGGCCCACCGCGATCGATTCCGCGCCTACCGCGAGCGAATCGGCGGCGGACGAGTTGGCATGGAAGTACATCGTCGGCGTGACGGCGAACGATTGCAGGGCGCCGGTCAACTGCCGGACCGTGACCGCATCGTGCGCGTCGGTCCCGTCGGCGACGTTGATCAGTTGCCGGTACGTGTTGCCCGATGCACTGCCGAACGACACGGCGCCCAGCAGGGTCGCGTCGGACGTATTGAACGGTACGGTGTGGCTGCCGGCCGGAATCGTTCCGCTGCCGGCCGCGATGGCGCGATCCGATACGGCGCCCGAGCCGATCGCGGCCCCGCCGGCTATCGAAACGGCCGTCTGCGCACCGAGCGCCACGCCGCTCGCCGCGCTCGATTGCGCGCCGGTGCCGGCGGCCAGGCTGTCGGCCGCGCTCGCGACTGCCTGAGGACCGACGGCAATACTGTCCGTCCCGGTCGCCTGGCTGTCGGCCAGCGTCGAGTTCGCGTGGAAGTATTTGATACCGGCGCCATTGTTGATGTTCGAGATGGCCGTCGTGTTGGCCGTCACCTGCTCGTTGGTCGCGAACAATTGCGAACCGTTGACCGCGTCGGTGCTGGCGCCGCTCAACTGGCCGGCCGCGACGTTCTGGATCTGGCGCTCCGCGCCCGGCGCACCGACGCTCACGACGCCGGTGGGGGCTGCGCCCGCGAAGTTGTAGGTCACGCCGCCGATGACCGCGCTCGAGGTCGGGGTGGCGGCGGTGGTGGTCGCGTTCGCGCCGAGCGCGACAGAATTCGCGACCGTCGCTTGCGCGTTGCCGCCGATCGCGACGGCATCGGCGCCGGTCGCCGACGAATCGGGCGCAGTCGAATTCGCGTGGAAGTACTTGATGCCCGCGCCGTTGTTGATGTTCGATATCGCGGTCGTGTTTGCCGTTACTTGCTGGTTGGTCGCGAACAACTGCGACCCGTTGACCGCGTCGGTGCTGGCGCCGCTCAACTGGCCGGCCGCGACGTTCTGGATCTGGCGCTCCGCGCCCGGCGCACCGACGCTCACGACGCCGGCCGGTGCCGCGCCCGCGAAGTTGTAGGTCACGCCGCCAATGACCGCGCTCGAAGTCGGCGTGGCCGCGACCGTCGCCGAATTCGCACCGAGCGCGACGCTGTTGGCCACGCTCGCAGTCGCACCCGAGCCGAGCGCGACGCCGCCCGTGGCCGCGGCCTGGACGTTGGCCGCATCGCCGATCGCGATCGCGCCCGCGACATTGGCCTGCGACGCGTTGCCGAGCGCGACGGAACCCTGTCCGGTCGCGACGTTCGTATTGCCCAGCGCGACCGCGCCATTGCCGTTCGCAGTGTTGTTGGCGCCCATGGCCATCGCGCCGTTGCCGGTAGCCGTGTTCGGATCGCCGATCGCGACCGCGCCGTTGCCGTTCGCGGTCTGCCCTTCGCCGAGTGCGATCGCACCGGTGCCGCCGGTCACCTGCGAGTTGTGACCGCCGGCGATGGAACCCGCGCCCGCGGCTGCGGCCACCGTGCTGGTGTCGCCGAATGCGACCGTCGAGCCGGCCAGCGCTTGCGAGCCGGTGCCGATCGCGACGCCGCCGTATGCCGAGACCCCGGCATTCACGCCAAGGGCCACCGAGTTGTCGGCGCCTGCGGTCGCGCCGGCGCCGAGCGCGACACCGGAAATGCCGGATGCGGTCGCCAGGTTGCCGAGGGCAATGCCGAACAGGGTGGAGGCCGTGGCGGTGTTGCCGATCGCGATCGAGCTCGTGCCGCTCGCCGTCGCCTGGCTGCCGAATGCCTGCGCGTAGGTATTGCTCGCGAGCGCGTTGTAGCCGATTGATACCGCCTGGGCGCCGGTCGCCTGCGTGCCGGAACCGGGCACGCCGGCCGTGCCGCCCGGCCCGAGCGCGACCGCGTTGACGCCCGATGCGCCGCTGTTGACGCCGATCGCGACGCCGGACGCGCCGCTGACCGACGCGCCGGAACCCAGCGCGATGCCGGCGTCGGCGGTGTTGGTGGTGATCGCATCGAAACCCGCGGCGATCGAATAGGTGCCCGCCGCGGTGGACATCGTCGCCAACGCGGTCGAATGATCGCCCGATGCCGTACTGCCGGCGCCGAGCGCCGTCGCGGAATTGCTGGAGGCGATCGACGAATTGCCGAGGGAAATCGAAGACGTGCCGGACGCGGCCGCATTCAATCCACCGGACAGCGCGTTGTCGGCGCTCGCACGGGCACCCGCACCCAACGCCGTGCTGCCGATTCCGGATGCCGTCGAGAAATCGCCGAGCGCACTGGCGTTCTCGGCGGTCGCGGCGGCGGAGGCACCGAGCGACGAAGCGTTGGTGCCGGTCGCCAGCGCCTGATGCCCGATCGCGCTCGCACCAATTCCGCTGGCCGTGGTGTTGCCGCCGATGGCCGTCGAGCTGCTGTTGGACGCCGTGGCCGCCTGCCCGAAGGCGCTGGCTCCGGAGCTGCCTGCGACTGCGCTGTTTCCGATCGCTGTCGTGGCGGTATCGGTAGCAGCGGCCAAGTGACCCAGGGCAACCGAGTTTGCTCCGGTCGCATTTGAGTTGGGGCCGATTGCTGTCGACATGATGGCCGACGCAACGGAAGCGGGACCGATCGCGGTGCTCGTCTGCCCGGACGCCGTGGTGTTCACGCCGATCGCCAATGCATTCCCGCCGTTTGCGACCGTGTTTGCGCCCATCGAGATTGCGCCCGCTGCGGACGAATGGGCGTTCGTGCCAAGCGCGATTGCATTCAGTCCAGCCGTCGACGCTCCACCACCGATGGCGACACCCAGGCCGCCGCTGGCGGATGCGGCAGCGCCGCCGGCACCGGAGATCGCGACATCGCCGGTGCCCGTGGCGCTGCCGTTACCGGCGGAATACTGTGCGTGTGCGATCTGGTAAGACGCGCCGAGGAAAACCGGGATCGCAAAGCCGAGAAGGATTCGAATGGTCCGTTGCTGTCCGATCGCCGAGTGTGATCCCGCCAGCCGGTGGTCGCATGAGGCGTCCGAGCCGGAGTCGCCCTTGCCGCGCGCCTTGCCCAGCTCCGATGCTGCGACGAACGTGCCGCGCGACTTGCTCCATATGACCTTGTACACTCTATTCATCTTGATCACCCCTATGAAGGAATAAATCTTTATCGGATACGATTGAGTAGTCGTGCTAAATGTCTTGTGACAATAAAATTTGCGTCATGGGCGGTTGATCGAGATCTTGCGCTGTCCATGGAGGGCGATGCGAGGTGTCGTCCATGGCGCTGCAAGCGGGTCTCGAGCGGGAGCGTCGCTCGGCGACTTCGACGGCGCACGGCCGTCGAAATATCGGAATGGAATGATCGGGTGCGACCACGACAGTGTGTCGGGTCTCGAATGGGATTGGGGCGGGCCGGGTAAGTCGATCGCGTGACAACGCCGCGCGGTCGCGCTTATCACCGATCGCTTCATGAGGTTTTCCATTTCTGTATCTCGGCATGAAAAAATCGTGCTCGACGGCAGGCCGCCGTTACTGTAAATGGGATAGTCGGAACAACTGCCAATTCAATATGCGATCTTGATTTTTGGACGAATAAATTCGTCTTCGAGAATATTTCTGGTCGGGTACTTTGCGATGACTTTTATAGATTGGTGAGTGCCGATTTCCGTGCGGAGAATCGATCATTTCCAAAATGATATAAACGTCTTTAATTGCATGATCCTTGTGATGCTAGATATTAGGGGGGAACATTCGAATCAAAAAGCAAACATTTGTCACGCATTGAATGATTGTTAACGTGTGACGACGTTGCCATCATTGCGATGGATCGGATGGGGCGCACGTAGACGGTTCGGGCTGACTTGCAGCACGCGTCGGTGTCAAAACGCCGGGAGGCATCGGAGATCCGATGGTCACGTGTTCCGAAATGAATAGGAGTTCAAAGCGAACGCGGAGCGGTCATTACGTCGGCGTGCGGTGCAAGGAAATCCGGCGCGTCGGCCGGCGCATATCAGGCGCCGTGCGGATGCGGTTCGTCGCGGTGCAGAATGCGACGATCAGCATCGGCAATGCCGTTGCGGCGCCCGCGCGAGATTCGAGATGGCCAGTGCCGCGGAAGCCCGCCTCGTTGCGTGACGAAGCGCCGGCGCATGTCGTCGGCGCATGCCGGGAGCCGCGCCTCCTGCCCGAGACACGGCTACCCACCTGCAACGAAACTCACGCGCGGCTTTCCATCAGCATGCCTACGTCGCGACGAACGTCGGCCGACGCTTCGGCGGCGGGTTTGATCTGATCGAGTCGATAACCGAGCGTATAGATGGCGGAAAGGCGCAAGCCGTTCTCGATCCCGAGTTTCAGCTTCTGCCGAATCCGGTAGATATGCGTATCGAGCGAACGCGACTCCGTTCCCAGTTCCCGCCCCCACGCCGTGGTCGCCAGCAACTCGCGCGACATGATCTTGCCGAGATTGTGAAACAGGCACGCGACGAGTTGAAATTCCTTCGTCGTCAATTCGATCTTGGTATCGCGAAGCCGGACCGCGCGCTCCACCGGGTCCAGCACGTACGCGCCCGCCCGGATCGGCTCGTCGCGCTTCACGTTGCGCGCAACGCGGCGCAACAGCGCGTTGACCCGCGCGGCGAGCTCCTCGGCGCGGAACGGCTTGCTCAGATAGTCGTCGGCGCCGGCCTCCAGCGCCCTGACGACATCGAGTTCCTCGACGCGGCTGGTGAGGAACAGCACGCCGTATTCGACATCCGCACGCGTCCGGATCCAGTTCAGGACTTCGATGCCGGTCAGGCTGGGCAAGTGCCAATCGAGCACGACGGCGTCGACGGATTCGGACCGCAGGTAGCGCAGCGCCTGCTCTCCATCGACGACGACCTTGATCGTGTGGCAATAAGGGGAAAGTGCGCTTTGCACTTCCTCCGCCTGAACGGGATCGTCCTCCACAACCAATATGCGCATTCGTGCCCCCGGGGTATCGTGATCGGCCTGCTCGACTGAAACGGCAAACATGGCTGTGCGAGCAGGCAAACGTTTGCTTTTTGATGCAATTGAAACAAACGGTTAAGGAATATAAATCATCGGTAATGAGCAAGATTGTGACATTTTGTGAATTCGTCGTATGAATGACGCAGCCAGTAAAAAGAGACGGAACCCATCTTTTTCGACGGAATTTTACTTGCCCGGCGAGCGCGCCGATAAATGGAATCGCGATTTCGGGCCATAGGCGCGCGCGATGCCGTGGCCAGGCGGCGGTCGTGCGGATGGCAGCAGCCGTCAATGGAAAACTGTATGAATGTACAGTATAGTATCCGTCGAACTCGACCGGCGCGGGCATCGTGCGTGCGACATCCGCCGCGGCGCGGCGGCACAGTGAATTCCGGCTAACTCATTCAGACGGGCAGGCAAATTGTCATCCAGCAATCTGATCCGCATTCGCGGAGCACGTCAGCACAACCTCAAGAATCTCGATCTCGACCTGCGCACCGGCGAAATGACGGTCGTCACCGGCCCGTCCGGCTCCGGCAAGTCGAGTCTCGTGTTCGACACGCTGTACGCGGAAGGCCAGCGGCGCTACGTCGAAACCTTCAGTGCCTACGCGCGGCAGTTCCTCGACCGGATGGATCGCCCGCAGGTCGAGCGCGTCGACGGCGTGCCGCCCGCGATCGCGATCGACCAGACCAACCCGGTCCGCAGTTCGCGCTCGACCGTCGGCACGATGACCGAGCTGAACGACCACCTGAAGCTGCTGTATGCGCGCGCGGCCGAGCTGTTCGACCGCAAGACCGCGCGGCAGGTACGGCACGACACGCCGGAGACGATCTACGCGGAGCTCGTCGCGCGCACGCAGGCCGACGATCCGCGCGTGGTCGTCACGTTCCCGGTCGAATTGCCGGAAGCGGTGTCCGACGAGGAAATCGCGCAGTGGCTGTCGGCGAGCGGCTACACGCGCGTGCAGGCGCAGCGCGAAGTCGCGTCGCCCACCGGGCCGCGCAAGATGCTCGACGTGGTGGCCGACCGCTTCCGCGTGCAGCAGGCCGACAAGGTGCGGGTGGTCGAGGCGATCGAGGCGTCGCTGAAGCGCGGCGGCGGCCGCGTGAACGTGTACGTGCTGGCGGCGGACGCGGAAAATGCGCTGGCCGAGCCGCAAGTGTGGCGCTTCTCCACCGGGCTCCACGATCCCGATAGCGACCTGCGTTACGCGGAGCCGCAAGCGGCGCTGTTCTCGTTCAACTCGGCATACGGCGCGTGCGAAACCTGCCGCGGCTTCGGTCGCGTGATCGGCGTCGATCTCGGGCTCGTGATTCCCGATGCGCGCAAGACGTTGCGCGGCGGCGCGATCAAGCCGATGCAGACGCCCGCGTGGAAAGAGTGCCAGGACGACCTGATGCGCTATGCGGCGAAAGCCGGCATCCGGCGCGACGTGCCGTGGTCCGAGCTGACGGACGCCGAGCGCGACTGGGTCGTCAACGGCTCGCCGGACTGGAACGGCAAGTGGCAGAGCCAGTGGTACGGCGTGAAGCGCTTCTTCGGCTACCTCGAATCGAAAGCGTACAAGATGCACATCCGCGTACTGCTGTCGAAATACCGCAGCTATACGCCGTGCGACGTGTGCGGCGGCGCGCGCCTGAAGACGGAATCGCTGCAATGGCGGCTCGGCTCGAAGGAGAATGCCGACGGCGTGCTCGCGCCGGCCGACCGCTTCATGCCGCGCGGCGTCGAATGGAGCCGCGCGCAGCTCGAAGCGCTGCCCGGCCTGACGGTGCACGATCTGATGCTGCTGCCGATCGAGCGCATCCGGCGCTTCTTCGACGAAATCGTGCTGCCGAGCGCGCTGCTCGACGACGCATTGAAGCTGCTGCTCGCCGAAGTGCGCACGCGCCTGAAATACCTGTGCGACGTCGGGCTCGGCTACCTGACGCTCGACCGGCAGAGCCGCACGCTGTCGGGCGGCGAGGTGCAGCGGATCAATCTGACCACCGCGCTCGGCACGTCGCTCACGAAAACCCTGTTCGTGCTCGACGAGCCGAGCATCGGGCTGCATCCGCGCGATCTCACGCGGATCGTCGAGGCGATGCAGCGGTTACGCGACGCGGGCAACACGCTGGTCGTCGTCGAGCACGATCCGTCGGTGATGCTCGCGGCCGATCGATTGATCGACATGGGGCCGGGCCCGGGCGAGCGCGGCGGCACGATCGTGTACGACGGCACGCCGTCGGACATCCGTTCCGCGCACACGCTGACGGGCGAGTATCTCGGCGGCCGCAAGCAGGTCGCGCATGCGTCGAACTGGGCGCGCCGCGCGGTCGACGCGAACACGCCGCGCATCGTGCTCGAAGGCGCGACCGAGCACAACCTGCGCGACGTCACGGTCGAGATTCCGCTGCAGCGGCTCGTGTGCGTGACGGGCGTGTCCGGCTCCGGCAAATCCACGCTGCTGCAGGACGTGCTGTATCCGGCGATGGCGCGGCATCACGGCAAGGCGACCGAATCGCCGGGTGCGTACCGCAGCCTGACGGGCGCCGACCAGGTCGGCGACGTCGTATTCGTCGACCAGTCGCCGATCGGCAAGACCACGCGCTCGAACCCGGCGAGCTACGTCGGCGCGTTCGACGAAATCCGCAAGCTGTTCGCGAAGGCGCCGCTCGCGCTGCAGCGCGGCTACGGCGCGGGCACGTTCAGCTTCAACTCGGGCGACGGCCGTTGCCCGACCTGCGGCGGCTCGGGTTTCGAGCACATCGAGATGCAGTTCCTGAGCGACGTCTACCTGCGCTGCCCGGATTGCGACGGCAGCCGCTACCGTGCCGAAATCCTCGAAGTGCGGATCGAGCGCGACGGCCGCGCGCTGAACATCGCCGACGTGCTCGACCTGACCGTCAGCGAAGCGGCCGCGTTCTTCGCGACCGATGCCGAGGTGCTGCGCGTGCTGCAGCCGATCGTCGACGTCGGCCTCGAATACGTGAAGCTCGGCCAGCCGGTGCCGACGCTGTCGGGCGGCGAGGCGCAGCGCCTGAAGCTCGCCGGCTTCCTCGCCGAGTCGGCGGCGGCGGCGGGCGGGCGCCGGGTCGCGACGGAAGAGGCGCGCATCGCACGCGCGAAACTGTTCATGTTCGACGAGCCGACCACCGGGCTGCACTTCGACGACATCGCGAAACTGATGCAGGCATTCGGCAAGCTGCTCGCGGCCGGCCATTCGCTGATCGTGATCGAGCACAACCTCGACGTGATCCGCGCGGCCGACTGGCTGATCGATCTCGGCCCGGAAGGCGGCGACGGCGGCGGCCTCGTGCTCTGCGCGGGCACGCCGGACGACGTGAAGGCCTGCGCCGAATCGCATACCGGCGTGGCGCTGCTGCAGTACGACCGTGCGATGGATGCCGGCGCGGTGCATACCGGCGCGGTGCATACCGGCGCGGTGCATGCCGACGAAGGCAAGCCGTTGCAGGCCGTGCTGAACGCGGCGCGCGCGCGCCGGGCGATCGAAGGCGAGGACGTCGTGCGCATCGTCAATGCGCGCGAGCACAACCTGAAGGCGCTCGACGTCGACATCCCGCACGGCAAGTTCAACGTGATCACCGGCGTGTCGGGTTCCGGCAAGTCGACGCTCGCGTTCGACATCCTGTTCCACGAGGGCCAGCGTCGCTACCTCGAATCGCTGAACGCGTATGCGCGCTCGATCGTGCAGCCGGCCGGCCGCCCCGAGGTCGATGCCGTGTACGGCATTCCGCCGACCGTCGCGATCGAGCAGCGGCTGTCGCGCGGCGGGCGCAAGAGCACGGTCGCGACCACGTCCGAGGTGTGGCATTTCCTGCGGCTGCTGTACGTGAAGCTCGGGCTGCAACACTGCATCCATGACGGCACGCCGGTCACGTCGCAATCCGTCGAATCGATCGCCGCGCAACTGCTGCGCGACCATCGCGGCGAACACGTCGGGTTGCTCGCGCCGCTCGTCGTCAATCGGAAGGGCGTGTATACGGATCTCGCGAAGTGGGCGAAGGCGCGCGGCAGCACGCATCTGCGCGTCGACGGCGAGTTCGTCACGGTCGACCCGTGGCCGAAGCTCGACCGCTTCCGCGAGCACACGATCGAATTGCCGGTGGCCGATATCGTCGTGTCGCCGGACAACGAAGCGGAGTTGCGGCGCAGGCTCGACGAGACGCTCGAGCTCGGCAAGGGCGTGATGCACCTGCTCGCGCCGCTCGACGGGCTGCACGATGCGATGCGCAACGATCGTTCGACCGCCCGGGTCGGCGCGGTCAAGGTGCTGTCGGTCAAGCGCGCGTGCCCGGTGTGCGGCACGAGCTATCCGGAGCTCGACCCGCGGATGTTCTCGTACAACAGCAAGCACGGCTGGTGCACGACCTGCGTCGGCACCGGCGTCACGCTCACGCGCGAACAGCGCGCCGCATACGACGACACGGTGTTCGCCGGCGACGATCGCGGCCGCGAGCAAACCTTGCCGTCGGACGAGCAGGAACCGGAAGGTGTCGGCAACGAGCCGTGCCCCGATTGCCACGGCACGCGGCTGAACCCGTCCGCGCGCGCGGTCACGTTCGACGCGCATCCGATCGTCGAGGTCGCGCAATGGACGGTATCGGACACGCGCCGCTGGATCGACGCGCTGGAACTCACCGGGCGCGATGCGCAGATCGCGCGCGACATCGTCAGCGAGATCGGCAGCCGCCTCGCGTTTCTCGAGGAAGTCGGGCTCGGCTACTTGAGCCTCGATCGTGCGGCGCCGAGCCTGTCGGGCGGCGAAGCGCAGCGCATCCGGCTCGCCGCGCAGCTCGGCAGCAACCTGCAGGGCGTCTGCTACGTGCTCGACGAGCCGACGATCGGCCTGCATCCGCGCGACAACCAGATCCTGCTCGACGCATTGCGCAAGCTCGGCGACAAGGGCAATACGCTGGTCGTCGTCGAGCATGATGAAGACACGATCCGCCGCGCGGATCACATCATCGACGTCGGCCCGGGCGCGGGCAAGCGCGGCGGCACGCTGGTCGCCGAGGGCGCGGTCGCCGATCTGGCCGCGCAGCCGGACTCGGTCACGGGCCGATTGCTCGCGCAGCCGATGACGCACCCGCTGCAGCCGCGCCGCGGCGTGAGCCTGCCGGGCAAGAAGGGCGGCGAGGCCGTGCCGGAAGCCTGGCTGACCGTGCATGGCGCGACGCTGCACAACCTGCGCGACGTCACGGTCGGCATTCCGCTCGCGCGGCTCGTCGCGGTGACGGGCGTGAGCGGCTCGGGCAAGTCGACGCTCGCGCGCGACGTGCTGATGACGAACCTGCTGGACGCGGTCGGCCGCTCGGTGCTGTCGTCGCCGGCCACGCGGCGTGCGCGCAAGGCGGCGCAGCAGGACGCACCGGCCACGAACCTCCGTTCGAGCGTGCTCGCGCGCAGCGCACCGCGGCCGTCGCTGAACGTCACGCATGCATGGCAGGGCTGCGAGTCGCTGAGCGGCTGGGAGCAGATCGATCGCGTGCTCGAGGTCGACCAGACGCCGATCGGCAAGACGCCGCGCTCGTGCCCGGCCACTTATATCGGCGTGTGGGACACGATCCGCAAGCTGTTCGCCGATACGCTCGAAGCGCGCGCACGCGGCTATACGGCGTCGCGTTTCTCGTTCAACACCGGCGACGGGCGCTGCCCGGCCTGCGAAGGGCAAGGCGTGCGCACGATCGGCATGAGCTTCCTGCCCGACGTGAAGGTGCCGTGCGACGTGTGCCACGGGCAGCGCTTCAATCCGGAAACGCTCGCCGTCACGTGGCGCGGCCGGAACATCGGCGACGTGTTGACGATGGAGATCGACGAGGCGGTCGAATTCTTCGCGCCGATCTCGAACATCGCGCATCCGCTGCAGTTGATGAAGGACGTCGGGCTCGGCTACCTGACGCTCGGCCAGCCGTCGCCGACGCTGTCCGGCGGCGAGGCGCAGCGCATCAAGCTCGTCACCGAGCTGACGAAGGTGCGCGACGACATCACGCGGCGCGGCCAGAAGGCGCCGCACACGCTGTACGTGCTCGACGAGCCGACGGTCGGCCTGCACATGGCCGACGTCGCGAAGCTGATTCGCGTGCTGCACCGGCTCGTCGATGCGGGGCATAGCGTCGTCGTGATCGAGCACGATCTCGACGTGATCGCGGAAGCCGACTGGATCATCGATCTCGGGCCGGAAGGCGGCGTCGGCGGCGGCACGATCGTCGCGGCGGCGGCGCCGGAAGCGCTCGCGAAGGTGAGTGCGAGCCATACGGGGCAGGCATTGAAGCCCGTACTGGCGCGAACGGCATCGCCCGACGGCGAAACCGAGCGGCAGGGCGAAGCGCGCGTCGGTTAGACGCGGTGCTTGTCGCAAGCGGCCCCGGTGTCAGGCGAGATACCGGGGCCGCTTGCCCATGCGCCCATGCGATCGGCCTGCCGCCGCGCTCATTCGCCCTTGATGCCGATCGTCTCGATGATGGTTTCCAGTTGCGGGCTCATCGGCAGGTTGAGACTCAGGCCCGACGGAAGCGGGCGCAGGAACCAGCGCTTGTACTGGCGTGCGATCTCGCCGTCGGCGGCCAGTTCCACGAAGGTGTTCTTCACGACCTGCGCGAGCTGCGGATCGTCCTTGCGGAACATGATGCCGTACGGGTCGTACGACAGGTAATCGCCCACCACGTCGTACTGGCCGCCCTTGCCCGCATTCTCGGCAATCAGGCCGTACAGCAGCACGTCGTCCGTCGCGAACGCGTCGGCGCCGCCGTTCGCGACGAGCGCGAAGCCTTGCGCATGGTCCGGTACCACCTGCAGCTGGATCCCGAGCCTGAACCGCTGGTCCAGGTCGCGCAACGCTTTCTCGTTGGTCGTGCCGGCCGTCACCGCGACTTTCTTGCCCGCGAGATCGCGGAACGAGCGGATCGGCGCGCCGCGCTTCACCATCACCTTCGTGCCGGCCACGAAGATGATCGGCGAGAACGCCACGCGCTTCTGGCGCTCGAGGTTGCTCGTCGTGGAGCCGCATTCGAGATCGACCTGGCCGTTGACCACCGCGTCGATGCGGTTGTCCGACGTGACGGGCACCCAGCGGATCGTCAGGCTCTTGTTGACCGCATCCTCGATCGACGACACGAGCGCCTTGCACAGCTCGATCGAATAGCCGATCGGCTGGCGGCGCGCATTCAGGTACGAGAACGGTATCGACGCGTCGCGATAGCCGAGCGCGATCGTGCCGGTGCCGCGCACCTTCGCGAGCGTGCCGGTCAGTTGCGCCGGCGCGAACGGCTCGACGCGCGGCGGCGGGGAGGGCAGATCGTCCGCGCGCGCGGACGCGCTGGCGGCGAGCAGGCTCGCGAGCGCGAGCGCAAGCCGGAATCGCTGCATCTTCATCGGCGGGCCTCCGTCAGACTTCCGTCGGATGTGCGATCGTCGCTTCCTGTTCCGCTTCGATGCGCGCCGCGTTGGCCTCGGCTTCCGCCTCCGACATCAGTTGTCCTTCCCATTTCGCGACCACCGCGCTCGCGATCGAGTTGCCGACCGCGTTCGTGGCCGAGCGGCCCATGTCGAGGAACGTGTCGACGCCGAGGATCAGCAGCAGCCCGGCTTCCGGCAGTCCGAACTGGTGCAGCGTCGCGGCGATCACGACGAGCGACGCGCGCGGCACGCCGGCCATTCCCTTCGACGTGAGCATCAGCACGAGCAGCATCGTGATCTGCGTGCCGAGCGACAGATGGACGTTGTACGCCTGCGCGATGAACAGCGACGCGAACGTGCAGTACATCATCGAGCCGTCGAGGTTGAACGAATAGCCCATCGGCATCACGAAGCTCGAGATCTTGCGGCGCACACCGAAACGATCGAGCGCGTCGAGGATTTTCGGGTATGCGGCTTCGGAGCTCGCCGTCGCGAACGACAGCATGAACGCTTCCTTGATCAGCACCAGCAGCTTGAACACGCGCGGCCCGAGAAACAGCAACCCGGCGCAGACGAGCAACGCCCAGAGCAGGAACAGGCTCAGATAGAAATCGCCCATGAACACCGCGAACTTCAGCAGCACCGACAGCCCGTTCACCGCGACGGTCGCGGCCATCGCGGCCAATACGGCGAGCGGCGCGAGCTTCATCACGTAGCCGGTGATCTTCAGCATCACGTGCGACAGTTGATCGATCGCGGCCACGAGGATCTTGCCGCGTTCGCCGAGCGCGGCGAGCGCCACGCCGAAGAACATCGAGAACACGACGATCTGCAGGATTTCGTTGTTCGCCATCGCCTCGGCGATCGACTTCGGCACCATGTGGCCGACGAAATCCTTCAACGTGAACTTGGAGGTCGCGAGGTTCGCCGATGCGCCGATGTCCGGCAGCGGCAGGCCGAGGTTGTCGCCGGGCCGCAGCAGGTTCGCCATCAGCAGCCCGAGCAGCAGCGAGACCAGCGACGCGGTGATGAACCAGCCGAACGCTTTCGCGAACACGCGCCCGACCGACGCCGCGTCGCCCATGTGCGCGATGCCGACGACCAGCGTCGAGAACACGAGCGGCCCGATCACCATCTTGATCAGCCGCAGGAACACGTCGGACACGAGCGAGATGTAGCCGGCGATTTCGGTCGCGGCCCTTTTGTCGGGAAAGCTCGCGAAGACCATGTAGCCGATTGCGATGCCTGCCAGCATCGCGATCAGGATCCAGACGGCTGCAGCATTCTTTTTTCGCATCGAGAGCCTCCCATGCACCGGTTTCGCAATCGGGGATGGAAGGACGATACAGGACCAGAATGACGATGAACAGTGCAACCGGGTCCGGGTTTGCGCTAGCGCGGGGACGAGGCCGATCGGGCTCGACAATTGCGCCGGTGGTGCTTCGTGGCCGAAGCCGGCGCTGTCCGCAACGGGTTTGTGCGGAGCAGCACATTGCCCCATTCGGCGGTCGCGGGGTCGCGACGTCCGGCGCCGTTCCGCCATTTGCGAGTGTCCTGTGCCCGGCGATGCTGCGTTGCCGCGATTCCGCACGCGTCATGCGCGCGAGGACCGAGCCGGCGCGTGCTGAAATCGCATGCCCGAGCCGCGAGCCGGAAGATGCCGTCGATCAACGGATGGGCGCGTTCGGCGCGTCGCCGCGCGGCTGTCGATCAGCCAGCCGGCGCGACCGATGCGCCCGTGATGCCGTGCCGGCGCAGCGAATCGGCGACGAAGCCCGACGCCTTCATCTCCTCGACGAACGCGTTCAGCACCGCGGCCGCCGCGTCGCCGCGGCTCTTCGGCACGCCCATCGCCTGCCGGATCACCATGAAGCGCTCGTCGAGCAGGCGCAGGCCCGGCGTTTTCGCGGCGTCGGCTTCGAGCTGCTGCTTCACGCCGGCCGCCACTTCCAGCTTTTGCTCGACGAACGTCGACACGACCGCTTGCGACGTCGGCGCGCGCACGATCCGCGCGGCTTTCAGTTCGCGGGTGAGGAACAGGTCGTACGCGCTCCCGTTGCCGACGGCCACTCGGTTGTGCGGCTGGTCGACGTCCGCATGGGTGCGGATCGGCGACGCGTCGGGCACGAGATAGAAACCTTCGATCAGCACGTACGGCGCGGTGAACGCGACGGTTTCGCCGCGCAGCGGATCGATCGCGAAGAAGCCGAAATCGGCGCGCTCGTCGGTCAGCGCCTGCACCGATTTGCCGGCGGCGTCGAACACCACGAGTTCCAGATCGGCCGACAGGCGCTCGGCGAATGCACGGGCGAGGTCGACCGAGACGCCGAACGGTTCGCCCGTTGCCGGATCGCGGTTCGCGAGGATCGGGTTGCCGAGGTTGATCGATGCGCGGAGCTTGCCGGTGGGGGTGAAGGCGGAGACGACAGCAGGAGCGATGGGCATGAGCGGACTCGCGGGAGGCTTGGGGTCGGTCGGGTGACGGGTGCGCGACAGCGCGTCGATGCCGAGCTTATCATCGGGACGCCCGATGTAGCATGCCGCGGGCGTGGCCGCGTCGAAACGCCAAGCCGGCACGCGACTTTTTTAATCGGTCGCGCCCCGATATGTCGGCACGAACGCGAACCGCGTTCGCATGTCACTGACGCATCGACCCCTGCCTGTCGGTCGCCGTTGCCGGATTGCATGTCGCCCCGTCAACGGGGATCAAGGTCAGACATGCTCGCGAAGGTAACGGATGCACGCCATTCGCAGGCCCGCCCGATCCGTCGAGGCGTCCGGAGAAGCGGGCGCCGGCGCCGGTTCGGCATGCGCGAGCGGTTGCGCGAGTGCGGCGCTGTCGGCCGGGCCGGCCGATTTCGCGATCTGAAGCGAAGCGTGGCCTATCCACACTCGATCGCGCCACTCGCATTTCGCACGATGGATGACCAGCCACGCCTGCAGCGATTCGGCGAGCTGGAACGGCGAAAGCCACGCGCGCGTCTGCCTGCGGGTGACGAGTTGCATGACAACGAGGAAGTAGAGCAGATCGACGTACTGGGTCCGGCCGCGCATGGTCCTTTTTGTGGTTGTCGGTGCTGGCGAGTGCGCCGGTGTCGGATCACTGCCGAACGGCGAGCGCCTTCTCGATCGCGGCAATCAGCTTGAACGCATCGCTACGCCCGATCAGAAGCCCGCGGCTGGTGTACTCGCACCCGAATGCATAGAAGCTCGGCAGCAGTGTCACCATGTCGTTCTGCTGATCGAAGTCGACTTCGCATTTCGTCAGCGGGAAGAACGGAGGCGCCTCGGCCGGCATGTTGTACACGATGTCCTCCTAGTACATTTTTCGGGGCGGCAACATGCGCTTGGCCCGCAGGCGCTGCCTGGCAACGGCGCTGGCCTTCTTCCGCTTGCGCTCCGTCGTGGGCTTCTCGTAGCCGGTGCGGGCGCGCAATTCGCGAATCAGCCCGGTTTTCTCGATGTCGCGCCGGAATCGCCGCAGCGCGACATCGATCGGTTCGTTGAGCTTCAGCGTAATTGTCGTCATGTAGATCCTGTCGGAAAAGGCTGGAACGGAAAGCTAGCCGAGCCGCGTCATGACGGCGCTGGCTATCTCGTCGGATTCGAATTCCGAATATCCTGCTCCGATCGAGAGCGCACGTACCGCCATGAACATGTGCAGCTCGGGTTGGTGGCACATCGCTGAATCGGCGATTCTGGCGGGAACGACGGTGTCGATCCGGGTGACTTCATGCCGTTCGATCAAGCCGAGCAGTTCGTCGATGATCATTTCGTCCTCCAAAATACCGAAAAATTGTGTTGTGCCGACGAGCGCGCGTCAGCGCGCGCTGGAAAAGAAGCCCTGTTTGTCCCGATTGTCGTCGATGATGTTCTCGGCAAAGCGCACCGACGCACGACGTGCGTCGCCGGCATTGTCGAATGGGGAGATGTCGTGCAATCGGAAGGTCTGGCTCTGCGTCAGCGTATCGGTGGTGCCGCGCAGGCAAATCTTGACGGCCGCGTCGAACCCGGCGTCGTAGTTGTGCGGGCAGCCATGCGGCGCGGCCACGTGAGGGCAAATCAGCGGATAAATCTCGAATCCACGATAGACGTGCATGCTCATGACGAACTCCTGGCGTTCGGCCACGGCGAGTCGCATGGGCGAACACGTTCGGCCAGTATTCCCATTGCAGGGCGGGCCGGTGGGTGAAGGGGACAACGTTGCAGCGCGAAGGAGGGGCGATGCAGCAAGCGGGCGGGTGGAGGGGCGAACGTCGGAGGGCGGCCGATCGTTCGGATGAGCCCATCATACGCGCATCCTTCGTCGAACGTCCAACTTATTCCGGGTTGGCGCACGCATTTCGTCGAGGACGTCGCCCGGTTTCAGGCGGGTTATTGCGGAGCAGGCGGGCGTTTCTTCGCGCGCGATTTCGTGACCGCGGGCGGTTTGGGCGGCACCCAGTTCAATGCGGTGCCCAGCTTCGGCAAAGTGATGGCCTGGCTGGCACGCGCAGGCGCCTTGTTGCGGCGAGGCTGGTTTCGGGTCATGCGGGTTCTCCTGCTGCACCGCTTGCGCGGTTCGGTGAGCATGACGTGCGCCGCTTGCGCGCGTGCGGTCGGCCGTGCGGCGCGGCGAGTGAGGGTCGGGTGTCGGCATACGCACCGGCCGACGGCCGGATGCGAAGCGGGTGGCCGTGCCCGCGTCGAGTCGCGTTACCTGCGACGGAGGGCGCGGCACGTGAAGCGGCAGCGATGTGCCGCTTCACGAACAGGGGCTGACGGTTCAGCGATTACAGCGGGGTGATGTTCGCCGCCTGCAGGCCTTTGGGGCCCGTTTTCGTTTCGAAGCTGACCTTCTGGCCTTCCGCGAGGGTCTTGAAGCCATCGCCGCGGATCTCCGAGAAGTGGGCGAACAGATCGTCGCTGCCGTTGTCGGGGGTGATGAAGCCGAAGCCCTTGCTGTCGTTGAACCACTTGACGGTACCGGTATCCATGTTGGATCTCCTGAAAATGAACGAGCGCATATGCCTCGTAAGGACGAGGAAAAGGAATCAAGGAGGGAGAGGACAACGAATACCGCAGGCTGCGGTCGATGATGAGCAGCAATCGCGCTTCTTGAATACTTCCGCGGCCGACAGTACGCGTCGGCACGAAGCGTGTCAAGCGCTATCGGCAGGGGCGGAACGCGTGACGCCTGGGTCGCGATCGGTCCCTTGCCGGCATGCCCGTCGCCCGTGCGATACGCCGTCCCGGCGACGACGTCAGAGGGTCGTCAGCAAATGCAACTGACGTTCGGTCTCGTTTCCCGCGACCAACGAAAAGAATCCGGTCTCGCGACGCTCGACTATCGTGAGCCCCTCGCTGTCGGAGAAGACGTTCCAGGCGATGCCGTCGACATGGGCGATCGCTCCGCGCGTTCGCGCGAATGCCAGCAAGAGCCGACTCGCCTGGCGGCGAAGCACCTGACGATCCGCATTCAGCACATAAGGGGGGCAGCCCGCACGCAGGACAAGATAGTGAGGAATGACGCTGGGATCAATTTTCATGGGGCGGATTCATGTGCGGGCCTGCGTTTGCCGTTCAGTTGCAGTCTGCGCGGCGTCGGGGAAAAGCGTTCGATCGCTCGACGGCAGCCTGCCGTGGCGTGCTTTCAGTTTATGCGCAGAACCGCCCGATTCGCAGGATATCGTCACGATGTCCCGCGGCGTCGATCGCATATCGGGCCTGCATCGGGTTGCGCGGCCGGCGATGAGGCGGCCCGTGCGTGTTTGACGGTCGTTGTTTTCGCCTTCCTGTTCCACGCGTCGAGCATGGCTGCCTGCCGTCGAAATGGTGTAGCGATATCTACCGAATTGCAGTGTTCGTGACAGCCACCTATGCTGCCGTCATGAATGCCGTCCCGACTTCCTGGCTCCTGTTGATCGTCAGTCTGCCGACCTCCGGCGCGACTGCCCGCATGCGCATCTGGCGTACCGTCAAGGCGCTCGGCTGTGGTGCACCGCGGGACGGCGCCTATCTGCTGCCTGCGCATGCCGAGCAGGCGGCGCAGTTGCGTGAGCTCGCCGACGAGGCGCGCAACGGCGAGGGGCAGGCGTGGTTGCTGGATGTCCGGGCGGACGATCCTGCCGACGAAGACGCGTACCAGTCGCTGTTCGATCGCGCGGGCGATTACGCAGGCTGGCTCGCCGAGCTTTCGGCGGCCCGCAGCACGCTGCCCGATCTGGCGGTCGCCGAGCTCAACCGCCTGCAACGCCGCCATGCTCGCACGTACGAGGCGATTCGAAGCATCGATTTCTTTCCCGGCGAAACTTCGCTGCGCGCGCAGGCGCAATGGCGGGATTTCACCGCCGCGGTCGAAGCGTTGCGCTCGCCCGGCGAGCCGCATGCCGCCCAGCGCGGCATTCCGCGTCGCGACCGTGCGCAGTATCAGGGCAGGCTGTGGGCGACGCGCCGTCACCTGTGGGTCGATCGCGTCGCCAGCGCGTGGCTGATTCAGCGTTTCATCGATCCGCATGCACGCTTCGTGTGGCTGGACAATCTCGCCGATTGCCCGGCCGGCGCGCTCGGCTTCGACTTCGACGGCGCCGCGTTCACGCATGTGGGCGATCGCGTGTCGTTCGAGGTGCTGCTCGTCAGCTTCGGGCTGGGCGACCACGACGGACTCGCCCGGCTGGGCGCCATGGTGCATGCGCTGGATGTGGGCGGCGCCACCGTGCCGGAAGCCGGCGGATTCGAGGCCATTCTCGCCGGCGCCCGGAAGCGCGTCGCCGACGATGACGCATTGCTGACGGAGATCGGCGCCGTACTCGATTCGTTGTACGTGCATTTCCGCGGCAACCGCCAACCCTGACCATGCTGCTCGCGCCAACATGAATACACATCGCGACCGCCCGGCCTATACGCTGTGGCAACTGATCGGGTACTTCGCGCGGCTCGGCGCGACGGGGTTCGGCGGGCCGGTCGCGCTCGCCGGCTACATGCATCGGGATCTCGTGGATACGCGCCGATGGATCGCGGACGCGGACTACAAGGAAGGCCTGGCGCTCGCGCAACTCGCCCCCGGCCCGCTCGCCGCGCAACTGGCGATCTATCTCGGCTACGTGCATTACCGCATCGTCGGCGCCACGATGGTCGGGATCGCGTTCGTGCTGCCGTCGTTTCTGATGGTGGTGCTGCTCGGCTACGCGTACACGCGATTCGGCGGCCTGACGTGGATGCAGTCGGTGTTCTACGGCGTCGGCGCGGCGGTGATCGGCATCATCGCGATCAGCGCGCGCAAGCTGACCGCGAAAAGCATCGGCCGCGACACGCTGCTGTGGGCGATCTATCTCGCGCTGGTGGCCGTGACGGTGATCACCGAATCGGAAGTGGCGTGGCTGTTTCTCGCGGCGGGCGTGCTCGTCTGGTTCACGCGCGCGCCGCCCCGGTGGTTACGCCAGCGGCGCGTCGATGCGGTCGTGGCGTGGCCCGTTTCCGCCACGGGCGCCTGGCTCGGTATCGTCGACTGGCCGCAGCTCGTGCAACTGGCCGTCTTCTTCGCGAAGGCCGGCGCGTTCGTGTTCGGCTCGGGGCTCGCGATCGTGCCGTTCCTTTATGGGGGCGTGGTCACCGAGCACCATTGGCTCAGCGAGAAGCAGTTCGTCGACGCCGTGGCGGTCGCGATGATCACGCCGGGCCCGGTCGTCATCACGGTCGGCTTCATCGGCTATCTGGTGGCGGGGTTGCCCGGCGCGTGCATGGCGGCGGTCGGTACGTTCCTGCCGTGCTATCTGTTCACGGTATTGCCGGCCCCGTACTTCAAGAAATACGGCAGGCTGCCGGCGATCCTGGCGTTCGTCGACGGCGTGACGGCCGCGGCCGTCGGCGCGATCACGGGGTCGGTGATCGTGCTGGCCCGACGCTCGATCGTCGACGTGCCGACCGCATTGGTGGCGCTCGCGACGATCGTGCTGCTGGTCAGGTTCAAGAAGCTGTCGGAGCCGGTGGTCGTCGGTGGAGCCGCCGTGATGGGCCTGATCGTGTATCCGCTGTTGCATCACTGATCGTGGAGGCCGCCATGCAATGGATTACTCGCCAACGTCCGAAAATCGACCGGGTAGCGTGTCCCTGGCTCATTGCCCGTTTTATCGACGCGACGCCCGAATTTCTCTATGTTGCGCCGGGCGACGTGCTGCGCATCGCCGGCGAGACCGGCGCGA
Source organism: Burkholderia sp. AU39826 (assembly GCF_020419965.1). NCBI lineage: Bacteria > Pseudomonadati > Pseudomonadota > Betaproteobacteria > Burkholderiales > Burkholderiaceae > Burkholderia > Burkholderia sp. AU39826. The sequence continues at coordinate 76,485 of NZ_JAIZQG010000018.1, read as the reverse complement.
TCCCGTACGACATTCCCGGCGTGGAATTGACGCACGTCGGCGAGCAATGCAGCTTCGACGCGTTTCTCGGCAAGTACGGCCTGACCGACGATCAGGCGTTGCGGCACATGGCCCGCATCATCCGCGGCGCGGATACGTCGCGGCTCGACCTGACGCCGCAGTCGAGCGGGCTTCATGCGATTTCGCTCGGACTGTCGGACATGTTTCCTGACGATCACGCGATGCTGGAACACGGTCTCGTCATGTACGACGCGCTGTATGCGTGGTGCAGGCATTGTCAGGCCGAAGGCCATGCGTGGCCGCCGAAGCTGGCGGAGTGACGCGGCGGGGAACGGGGATTCGCCGAGCCGTCGGGCATGGGCGCCGGCTCGCTCGCGCGATGGATGAAAAAAAGCCCGCGGCTGCCGCGGGCTTTACATCAACAGTTGCCTTTCTTGGCCTGTCCCGGCGGACAGAATCCATTCCCCGGCCCGCCTTGCGGCGCGACCACGACCGGTGCGCCAGGAACGTAGGCGACGCACCCGCCGAGCGCGCCCACCATGCTCGCCGCCGCGAGCAACGCGATCATCCCTTTTTTCACTTCGTTCTCCCGTTGGAAGGAAAGGGCCGTTCGGCCCTTTCGATGATGCCGTCAGCGCGTCAGAAACTGAAGTTGACGTTGGACTGACTGGTCGTTGCGTTGACGTTTGCCGATTGGGTCGCCCCCGATGCCGCGTCGGCCTCGATCGTGTATTGGCCTGCGGCGGCCGGCGCCGCGGCCAGCGCGACCGGCAGCGAACCCGAGTAGGTGCCGACGATCGGCGCGGCCGTGGGCACGGACAGCGAATAGGCGCCGGTGTCCATGTTCGCGTTGATCGACGTGATCTCGTACGCGTTCGCATCGATCGTCTGCAGCGCGCGCACGAAGGCGTTCGCGCTGGCCGTGACCGTACCGCTGACGGTGCTCATCGTCGACGCAGGCAGCGTGATCGGTGCGGTCGACGCCGACACCGCCGTGGTCGTGTTCACCACCACCGGCACCGAGCGGACGATACCCGACGCGAAGTTGTTCTTCACGATCACGACGTCGTAGTTGCCCTGCGTCGAGCTCTGGATCAGCGGCGACAGCACGAACTTCCCGGAACTGTCGGCCACGGTGCCGCGAACGACCTTGCCGCCCTGTTCGGCATAGACGGTCGAGCCGGCTTCGGCCGATGCGACGTAACCGGCGATCGCGCCGCTCACGACGGTCGGGACCGCGGTGACGACCGGCTTCAGCGCATACGAGCCGTTGCCGCGCTGGACGATCGACTTGCATGCATTGAAGTCGAGCACGAGATCGACGAGCGTGTTGGGCTGGACCGTGAACGGCTGGATGATCTTGTAGCCGCTTTGCGTTGCGCTCGGCGTGGCGAGCGCCTGTTCCGAGCCGCCGGTCGGGACGACCGAGTTCGCGAGGTTGTTGCCTTGATTCTGCGCGAGCACCAGCCGGACTTGCTGATACTGGCCGGCGGGCAGCGCGGTCTGGCCCAGATCGGCGAGCACGCCGTTGGTCAGCGACAGCAGGTCGATCTTCTGCGGCGTCGCGAGGGAAACGGTCGACCAGCCGGCATCGTTGTCGGAGGCATTCGCGTTCGCGTTGACCCGGACCTGCGAGACGGTGACGTACACATGGTCGAAGCCGCAGGAAGGCGCGTCCGTCATCGCGACGTGCAGCGTACCGGTTTGCGTGCCGCCGCCGTCGTCGCCGCCGCAACCAGCGAGTACGAACGGCACGAAGGCGGCGCATAGGGCGCTCTTGATGATGGTGTTCATATGTCACCCCCAGATGGGATCGTTATTGTGGGTGACGGAAGAATAGCCGGACGGCAACTCACTATCTGGGCATCTTTGAAACGAACGGTAACTTTTTGTTCGGCCGGTCAATTTTTACCGGAATTGACCTCGTATCGGCGCGCGCCGGGCGGGTGGCGACGGCGATTGATTCGTACGGAGCGGCAGCAAGCATCTTTTGTCAGACGTTAGCGCCGCCTTTGGCGCAGGGTATTTGTGGCGGTCCGGCATCAGCCCGGCCCGTCGCTCGCGGCCGCGAGCAGCGGCACGACCAGATCGCTGATCGGCGTCGGAATGCCGTGCGTTCGTCCGTATCGCTGCACGACGCCATTGCGGCAGTCCCATTCGAGCGGGCGGTTGCCCTGCCGGTCGGCCAGAATGGACGTTCCCAAATCGGGCGGAAAGCCGTGGAATCCATCGATGATCTCCTGCGGCACTTCATCGCCCAGCTTCGCGCCCTCCGCACGCGCGACCGCGAGACATTCCCGCAGGTAGGCGAGCGATAGTTCGGTGATGTCGCTTCGCGAGAACATGCCGGCGCGGCGACCGGTCAGCACCATGAGCCCCGCCACCGCGTTCTGCAAAAGCTTTCGCCACGCGAGCGAGACGAAATCGTCCGCCACCTCGGGCGAGCAGCGCGTGCCGCGCAACGCCGAGGCCACCACGTTGCCGGCCGGCGTATCGGGCAGGGTGAGCCGAGGCTTGCCGCGCAGCCACACCGACTCGCCCGATTCGCGTTGCGCGGGAAACCAGACGACCGACGGCACGACCGCGGCGCCGGCCGCATACGGTGCGAACGCGGCCTGTTGCTCGACGCCGTTTTGCAGCACGCAGACGACGGTATTCGCGTCGCATAGCGCGGAGACCCAGGGCGCCGCGCTCGCTATCTGCGTCGACTTGACCGCAATGAACACGAGATCGAACCGGCTCTCGATCGCTTGCGGATCGGTCAGCACGGGCCCGGGCACGACGATTTCGCCGCCGTCGAAGCGCAACTTCAATTGCGCGTGCGCCGAGCGGCCGCAGATCACCGGCGTGCGGCCGGCTTCATGAAGGGCCGCGGCGACGGTCGTTCCGATTGCGCCCGGACCGACGAGGGCGACGGTCGGGTAGTCAGGTTTCGTCATGGTGTTCATCCTGTCGAGTCGTCCGCCAGATGCGGGCGCAGCGCGAGGGCGAGCGGAAAAATCGCGAGGGCCGTCAACGCGGTCGCATAGGTGGCGCCGTGCACGCCGATCCAGTCGCCCAGGAGGCCGTAGAGCACGGGCGACAGCGCGCCCGACGCGATCGTCCCGGTATAGAAGATCGCGAACGCGCGCTCGGTGCGTTCGGGCGCGGACATCTCCGGCACGGTCCCGTACAGCACCGACGAAGTGCCGTTGAGCATCATACCCAGAATGGGCAGCAGCACCATGGTCGGCGCCAACGGGAGATACATCACCGCGATGATGCACGCCGCTGTCCCGCCCTCCGTGAGCAGCACCGTCCTGACCATGCCCATGCGCGCGCCGAGCCAGCCGCACATGAATTTGCCGGCCGCGCCGCCGATGAAAACGAGCGCAAGGGCCGTGCCCAGCAGTTGCGGCGAGACGCCCTTGGCCTTGAGCAGGAACGGCAGAAAGGTAAGCAGTCCCATGCGTACGGCCGTATCGAGCACGCCGATCGAAAACAGCGCGGAGAATCCGCTTCGCCCGGTGCCGCTGCGTTGAGCGGACGCCTGGCCTTTGACCGTCGTGTTCCCGGCGGTGCGTGGCACGGCCGGAAACCAGAGCGCGATGACGGCGGCCACGACACCGCCCAATCCGGCGACGATCCATAGCGCATGACGCCACGGCATCATCGTCACGAGCAGCGAAATGGCGGCCGGCAGCGCGGATTTCCCCAGATCGCCGGAAAAGTTGTAGATGCTCAGCGGGCCTCTCGCGTCGCGCCCATAGACGCGGGAGACGGCGCCCGACGCGATCGGATGCTGCGTGCTGGAGCCGCCGCCCGAAATCGCGAGCGCAACGCCCAAGCCGAGCAGGCCGCCCGACATGCCCGCGATCGCATAGCCGAGCGCGGCGAGCAGCGTGCCGATTGCGAGGGTCGAGCGGCTGCCCAGGCGTTGCGCGAGACGCCCGGCCGACAATTGCAGCGTCGCCATCGTGCCGGCATAGACGCCGCGCAGGATGGCGAGGGCCGCGAAGTCGAGCCCGAATTCCGACTGCCACACGGGAAGCAGCGCGTAGATCATGTCCGTATAGCCGTCGTGCATGGCATGCGCAACGCACGATAGCCACAGCACGCGCCGTCGGGGTGGCGCAGTCTCCTGCATCACGGGAGGGGAAAAAACCGGCAGGCGCATCGTCATTCGCTCCGTGCGAGCGGGGGATGGAAGCCGCCCGTGGCATCGCTTTCACGCTCGATGCGTCGATTTTATGGCCGACGCGACAGCCATTTCAATTGAGCTAAAATCGCGTCAATCGGGAGAAAAAGTCACGTCATGAACGAAAGCCGGGATGCCGCGAAGCCCCGGGGCGAGTTGCCCCCGCTCAATGCGCTGCGCGCCTTCGATGCGGTCGCGCGGCACGGCAGCTTCGCGGCTGCCGCGGCGGAACTGCATGTGACCCACTGGGCCGTGGGCAAGCAGATCAGGTTGCTGGAGGACTGGTTCGGGCTGCCGCTGTTCGACCGTCGTCCGCGCGGCGTCGTGCTGACCGACGAAGGGGCCGCGTTGCTGAACGACGTCAGCCACGCGTTCGAGCGCCTCGGTACCGCGGTGGGGCGGCTGCGCCACAACCCGTTGACGCACCGGATATCAGGCGTCGTGCGGGTGAATGTGCCGATGAGCTTCGCGCTTTGCTGGCTGCTGCCGCGGCTCGCCGATTTTCATTCGCGGTACCCCGACATCGACGTGAGGGTGTCGACGACGTCGCGCAAGCTGCGCTATGTCGCCGACGCATTCGATATCGGTGTCCGCTCCGGTCCCGAGCAGGGCGCGGGTGTCGTGTCGCGCTCGTTGATGCCTGATTTGCGCGTGCCGGCCTGCAATCCCGCCTTGCTGCGGCAGCATCCGATCCAGAGCGTGGCCGACCTGCGCCATCACGTCCTGCTGCATTCGGCCACGACACGCTCCGCGTGGTCGCACTGGTTGAAGGAAGCGGGCGCTTCCGATCTGCGAGCCGCGCGCCATGTCGAATTCGATCACGTGAATCTTCAGTTGGGCGCGGCCATCGAGGGGCTCGGCGTGGCGCTGGCCTCGCTGCCGCTGATCGGCCGCGATCTTGCCGAGGGGCGCCTCGTGTGTCCCATCGCGGCACCGGTATGGCGTGCCGACGACTACATGCTAGTGACGAACGCCGATCGCGCCGACGATGCCGCCGTGTCCGCGTTCGAGGAATGGATGGAACGCATGGCGAGTCAGGAGGGCGGCTAGGTTCGCCGGTCAGGCCGGGCGGCACGACGCCGGGGTCGTGCCGCCACTGCGCCGGTGTTGCCGGTCGGCGATCAGAAGCCGTGGAACATGCCGATGTTGACCTGAACCTGGTTGCCGCCCGACGAGGTGTTGCCGAAGTCGGCGGCCGAGGCCTGCGCGCCCTTCGCATGCACGTAGGCGCCCATCGCGTACAGCGCGGTACTCTTCGACAGCGAGTACGTTGCACCCAGCGATACCTGGTTGATCGAGGCCATCGTGCGACCTTCGGCGGCTTGCGCGGGCGTGGCCGCGGAACCGTAGACATACGTGTAGCCGGTCGCGAGCGACAGCGCCGGCGTGACCCGGTACTGCAGCAGCGCGCCGAGCACGTTGAAGTGGATCGACGGCTGGCCATCGTTGCCCTTGTACTGGGCGTTCGAGTAGCGCAGGCCAGCCGTGTACGGCCCCACCTCGTATTGCGCGGCCACTTGCGCGATGCCCGCGCTCTTGAACGCATTGCCACCGTTGTAGCCCGAACTCGGATAGCCCAGCGCGCCGCCGAAACTCGGTTGTGCCGTTGCGTTCAGCCAGCCGTTCTCGCCCTGGTTGACCGCACGAAAGTAGCCGCCGGCGACCGTCAGGCCGCCTTGCGCGTAGGTCGCGGCCGCCGACCACGACTGACCCGAGCCCGTTGCGCCGGCCACGCCGCCGAACGAGTACGCGGCTTCGGCCTGGAAGCCGTGGATGATCGGCGAAATGTACTTCACCGCGTTGTTCTGGTTCGTCGTGTTGTCGTTGTTGTCGACGTCGCCCGGGGTCGAGAAGGTCGACGCCGAAATGGCGTCGCCCGTCAGGACCTGGACCATTTCCGTCACGGCGTCGAGCTGGCGCCCCAAGCGCAAGGCGCCGTACTGATTGGACGCGAGGCCCACGTAAGCCTGGCGGTTGAACAGCGAACGCGTGTTACCGATGGGCCCCTGGCCGCCTATGCCGCCCGTCCCAATACTGAAACCGTTCTCGATCTTGAATACCGCCTGGAGGCCGCCGCCGAGATCCTCCTGCCCCCTGAGGCCCCACTTGTTCGAACCGGCGGCACCGCCATCGAGGCCGTACCTGCTGTGGCCATTGATGTTCGACGTGTAGCCGATACCGGCATCGAGCATGCCATACAGGGTGACCGACGACTGTGCCATTGCTGCCGACGATGCTGCGAAGGCGGCAACGGCGATAACGCTGATGTTGATCTTCTTGTTTTTCATCTGCATTTCACTGTGAGGAGAAGTTTCGGGACGGATTGAAACGGCTTGTGTCGCATTCGAATGCAGATGACGACGCACGGCCTGTGCGTCGTTCCGGTCGCGCCGGCCGGCGTCGTATATTCGCTCGGTCCGATCGGCATGCCACATTCGACCATTTCGTTATCCTTACAATTTGATGCGGGGAACGCGACGCTGCTCGACCTGTCCTGCACCCCCGATCAGAACGATCGCGGCGCCCCAACCTGAACGAAAGCGACTTCCTTGCTTTCGTTGCCGCTCCAGCTATCCTGTGTCGTCGCGCTTTGCAGGCGGAAAGACCATATCAGGAACATAAATTCCCGTCAAAATTAGTTTGATATAAGTTAATCTCGTTTGATAACGTCGCGCCTTACGGAGTTTCCCTGATAGGAACCGGGGTCCACGGAGGTGTATCGAGGTGCGCGCCGTCGCGCCGCCGAATGTCGACAACGGCAAGCGAAGGCGGAGAAGGGAGGTGAACGCGATATTCAGTTGCGGGCCGCCCCGACGATCAGCCATCAGGAAGGAAAGTACCGGTCGCCAGGGTCATTCTGGATAACCGTTCCATTTTCTCCGCGATTGCAATAATCGAAATGGAGAAGGCGATCGTTGAATATCTGTCCGGGCCGGCCGGCGCCGGACACTGACGCCGACCGAGATCGAACGTCAGCCGCGGACGAAACTCAGCGCTCGATCCGGCGCTGCATTAGATAGAATTTCATGTCGTCGCGCCCGCGCATTGAAATCGGAATCGGATCGCGATCGAACCCGAGGATTTCATAGAACCGATATGCCGATTCGCGCGCCGTGCACCAGAGCAGAATGCCGCGTTGTTCGCGCACATGGCGAATGGACAGATTGACCAGCAGGCGTCCGAATCCCAGGCCCCGTACCGACGGATGGACGGCCATGCCGCGCAGGCGCCACGCGTCGGCGTCCGAAACGCCGGCGTGTCCTTCCTTGCAAACCGATGCGACGGCGACGATGGCGTCGTGGTCGCGAACGGCAAAGTGCATGGTGGTGGGGGCGAGGTCGCCATGCAGGGCGCTTCCCTCCTCGTCTCCCGCCATCAGGATTGCGGCTCTGAGGGGATAGGTTTCTTCCGCACGGACGGCACAGATGGTAAAGCGCACATCTTGTGAAATCATATAATTATCGGCTCTCTTCGTGACGCGGATTTTCTTCCGTTTCTCTTTCGGTATACCCACTCGCAAAATTATCAGTTGCCGTGCGTTATGAGTAAGGGTAATTTCCTATCCGCGACTTCTTTTCAATCATACGCTAACTGCGATCACAGATGACGTCGAAAGTCTCGACAGATGCAGAGCTCGCCTACGACGAGATCCGATCGAGGATCTTTGACGGCCGGCTTGCGCCTGGACAGAAAGTATCTCATCGAGGCCTGTCAGATGAACTGGGTTTCGGCCAAATGCCGGTGCGCAGCGCATTGCATTTGCTCGAGTCCGAAGGGCTGGTCGTCGTCATCGAAAAGAGCGGCACCTATGTCGCTTCGCCGACCACGAGCGATCTCCGCGAAATTTTTGAAATGCGGCTGGCGCTGGAGAGTACCGCGGCGTTTCTTGCAGCGAGGTCGGGCGCAACGGCAGGGCTGCGCGAGGCCGCGGTAAAAATGCAGGAACTGGTTGAGCGGGACGTCTCGGACATCATGCTCGAGCAACGTATCGGCTGGGTGTTTCATCAAGAGTTGTTCGCTGCCGCACGGAACGTCCGGATCTCGTCGGCGTATGGTCTGTTGCGGGCCCAGACCCTGGCCCTGAACGAACTCCCGCGCGGCGACGCCGAAACCGTTCGGCGCGGCACGATCGAGCACCTGCACATCTTTCACGCAATCGAAGCGAACGACGGCGAGCTTGCGCGTCAGCATATGTGGAATCACATCGTTGACGGTACGCCGGCACGGATCAAACTGTTAAAGGCACGGCATGAACACGAAAAATAAAGGGCTTTCCCTCCCGATGCAGATGCTTGGCGGACTCGTCCTGGGCGCCGCGTGCGGCGTGTTTGCGCCGGGCTTTGCCGCGAAGCTGGGCTTTCTGAGCGCGATGTTCGGCCACGCGATCAAGATGGTCGTCATGCCGCTGATCTTCCTGTCGGTCACGGTCGGGGTCTTTCGGGCCGGCAGACTTCGCGAGCGGCTAGGAAAGGTCGCCCTGTCCAGTATCGGCTTCTTCGTGTTGATGACGGGCCTGGCCGCGTCGCTCGGCCTGCTGCTCAACCTTGCATTTCGACCGGGCCTCGGTGCGAGCATGACGCAATCCGGATCGATGCCCGCGGCGCTCGCGTCGAGCATCGACTGGACGAAATTTCTCGTTGATCTGATTCCCGCAAACATCGTCGCTGCGCTCGCGGCGGGAAATTCGCTGCCGGTGCTCGTCTTCGGCGTCATTTTCGGTGCGGCATTGGCGGCGGCCCCCGAGCGCGCCGAGCCTGCGATCGCCGTGTTCGAGGCGCTGCTGTCGGGGCTGTTCAAGATGGTCCAGTGGGTGATCGCATGGTCGCCGCTCGCGATCTTCGCCGCGATCGCGCAGTTGTTGTCAGCCAAGGGCTTTGCGGGCGCGCACTCGCTTATCGAGCTTCTGGGCGTCGCCTATCTCGGCATGGCGATTCTCGCGGTTGTACTCACGGCCGTCATTCGCGTCGCCGGTCAGTCGCCTCTGGCCGTGCTCAGGAAGGTGAAGGAACCGCTGATCCTCGGCTTCACGACGCGCTCCTCCGAAATTACCTACCCGCTGCATCTGAAGAAACTCGTTGAACTGGGCGTTCCGTACGGCGTGGCGTCGACGATCTTGCCTCTCGCCTATATTTTCAACCGCGACGGCGCGGTGCTCTACACGGCCCTTGCGGTCGGCTATCTGGCCGACGCCTATCACCTTGCGTGGTCCTGGCCGCTCGCGATCACGATTCTGATCTTGACGATCATCACCATCGACGGCGCAGCCAACGTGCCGTCCGGGGCGATCGTCGCCATCACCATCGTTCTGACGTCGATCGGGTTGCCCGCCGATGCGGTGCTGCTGCTCCTGGGCGTCGACGCGTTTTTCGACATGGGGAGAACCGCCCTCAACGTCTACGGGAGCACGACGGCAGCCGCTGTTGCGGTGAGACTTTCCGGTTCCGACAGTATCGCCGCCGAACCCGTCACGGGTCAGGCAAGCGTGTAGGTGCTTCGGAAGCGACGGACGCCGCGCGTGGCGATGTTGAGCCTGCCGATTACCAGGCGCTGGCGCACGTCCGTTCGAGCATTCAGGCAGGGCGAAGGGAACAGGTTGGATGGATGTGCGTTCCGATCAAGCTTCAGTGGGTGGAACGACGTATTTTTTGCCGGAGAAACAGGATGATTGGTTCAGAGTCCGCTGATTTTTTCATGCTGCGCCTGGGTACGCCGCATCCATCGTGGATGTTCACCGATGACAGTAACATGCTTGGCATCGGCGATTGCGACGGGGTGATGAGCGCCATGTTCGAGCTGGATCGCAACCAGGTCGCACGGATCAGAAAACTGGGCCGATCGGTGGAGAGGATTCGGTGCACGTGCGAGCGCGCTGGCCGGGAGCTGCACTTTTATCTCCATGGCAGGCAGGTATCCCAAGGCGTATGGGTCGGGGTCGCGTCGGCCGATCCCGACTATCTTCCGACCGACGAGATGATCGCGACATGGGAAGTACCGACGCCCGACGATGCGTTCAGGTTCGCGGGCGTGAGCGCAAACCGGGACGCATCGGTTAGCCCGGCCTGAACTGCGATCACAGATTATTGCACGGGTTCGAGCGGGCAAGCTCCGATCGGCCTGATCGATCGTTTGACCTGCCCGCCCGTCACACCGCGCGCGCCGTTCAATGCATGTGGTTCTGGCACACACCAACCTCGGATCGCCAGGACCTTTTTGCTGGCCGGTTCACCGGCCAGCGCTTTTTATTCCATTGAGCCGATTGCATCGGTTCGTTTGCTTCGCGCTCACCGACCAGAGGGTGACGTGCCGCGCCGAAGCCCGCGTCGAACGAAGACGCCCGGGCTCGGTTGGCCTCGTTCGTCGGTGAAGCGCGAGATAATCGGCGAAGGATTTCCGGCCACGCGGTGCGACGCATCGAGGCGCCCGGGCGACGTCGTGCGTCCTCGATGCCCGGGTGGCGCGGCGCCGCCAGACCGGGCGCTTGCTTCTCCGTGCATCCCGCCAGCCAATGACAATGTCCCTGACCTTCGTCCCCGTCACGCACGCCGACGCCGACACGCTCGTCGCGATCCGCATCGCCGCGATGCGCGACAGCCTCGAGCGCATCGGCCGTTTCGATCCGCAGCGTGCGCGCGACCGGTTTCTCGCGTCGTTCGACCCCGCGCAATGCCGTTTCATCGAAGCCGGCCATTTGCGTGCGGGCTTCTACACGCTTCGCCCGATGGCGGACCACTGGTTGCTCGACCACCTGTACATCCTGCCCGCGCATCAGCGCAAGGGTATCGGCGCCGCCGTGCTGCGCCGGATCCTCGCCGAAGCCGACGAACACCGGATGCCCGTTCGCGTCGGCGCATTGCGCGGCAGCGACTCGAACCGCTTCTACGAACGGCACGGTTTCGTGCGAACCGCCGAAGCGCAATGGGACATCTACTACCGGCGCGGACCGGGCACGGCGGCGACGTAGCGTTCGCGCGATGCATGCCGGTTGAAATCGACGCGCACGTATTAGCGTTTCCCCCGATGTGGAAAACGCGGAGCCGGCCGATGTTGCAGAGAGGGCGTAAATAATTGATCCGAGGCCGATTATGACGACATCTGCAACAAACGGCGTGAATGCCGTGTCGCCCGAAACGTCCGACACCGCGGCGGCATCCGGCGAAGCGGCGTCGATCCTGCTGGTCGACGACGAACCGAACGTGTTGTCCGCGCTCAGGCGCGTATTCCGGCCCACCGGCTACGACATCGTGACCGCCGACAGCGGCGAGGCCGCGCTCGACATCCTCGCGTCGACCGACATCGACCTGATCGTGTCCGACATGCGGATGCCGCACATGAGCGGCGCGGAATTCCTGGCGCGCGCGCGGGCGCTGTACCCGGACACGATGCGCATTTTGCTGACCGGCTATGCGGAGATCGCGTCGGTCGTGCAGGCCGTCAACGAAGGCGGCGTCTATCGCTACCTGAACAAGCCGTGGGACGATCACGACCTGCTGCTGACCATCGAGCAGGCGCTGGAGCAGCGCCGTCTGCGTCGCGAAGCGGCGCGGCTCGCGGCGCTGACGGAGGCGCAGAACGAAGCGCTGCGCCGTTTCAATACGGACCTCGAAACGCAGGTTCGCGCGCGCACCGAGGAGCTCGGCCAGACGGTGATGTTCCTCGAAGCGGCGCAAGGCGACCTGAAAAGCAGCTTCACGGCGATGGTTCAGGTGTGCGCGAGCATGATCGAGCTGCGCTGCGGGGCCGCGAGCGGGCATGCGATGCGCGTCGGCGAGATCGCGCGGCGGCTCGCGCTGGCCGCCGGAATGAGCGAACTGCACGCGCAGGACGTCTATTTCGCGGGGCTGTTGCACGGCATCGGCAAGCTGTCGCTGCCGGACGAATTGCTGCACAAGCCGCTCGCGAAGATGACCACGGACGAGCACCGCGTGTTCCAGGAGCATCCGTTGCGGGCGCAGATGGTGCTGACGCCGGTCGCCCAGTTGCACAAGGTCGCGTCGATCGTGCTGCACCAGTACGAGCGCTTCAACGGCCGCGGCACGCCGGACGGGCTGGTCGGCGACGCGATCCCGATCGGGTCGCGGATCGTCGCGATCGCGCGCGATTTCGAAGGGCTGCGCCACGGCGAAATCGGCGCACCGCATTCGATCGAGCAGGCGATCGACGTGTTGCGCTCGCAGGCGAGCGTGCGGTACGACCCGCAACTGGTTGCCGACTTCATCGAGTTGATGCGGGATCCGGCGAGTCTCGGCATCGCGGCGTCCGTCGCGGAAATCCGGTCGGCTCAACTGCGCGAAGGGATGGAGCTCGCCGACGATTTGCGCACGCATCGCGGCGTGTTGTTGATGACGAAGGGAAGCGTGATGTCCGCGCACCAGATCGAGCTCGTGCGCCGCTTCGAGACGCGGGAGGGCACGCCGTTCGACATTCTCGTGCTGGCGCGTCCGGCCGGCCAGACGCACGCTCCCAACGCAGGCGCGCCGCCGGCCTGACATCGAACGTCGGCCTGACGGCCGCGGGGCGCGCGACCGCCCGCGCCGCGGCGATGCATTCAACCCGTTCCGGGCGTCCGATCATGCATGGCATCTACAATCTTCCGCTCGTCCTGCTGTCGCTCGCGATCGCGACGCTGGCCTCCTATACGACGCTCGATCTCGCCGCGTTCATTTCGCTGCTCGACAATCCGAAGCTCAAGCGCGCATGGCTCGGCGGCGGGGCCGCGGCGATGGGCACCGGAATCTGGTCGATGCATTTCGTCGGCATGCTCGCGTTTTCGCTGCCGGTGCCGCTCGGCTACGCATGGCAGGAAACCGGTGCCTCGCTGGCGATCGCGGTGCTCGTGTCGTACTTCGCGCTGAACGTCGTCACGCGCGCGCGGCTGGGCTGGCGGCGGCTGTGCGCGGGCGGCGTGCTGATGGGCGGCGGGATCGCCGGCATGCACTACACGGGGATGGCCGCGATGCACATGCAGCCCGGCATTCGCTACGACGCCGCGCTGTTCGCCGCGTCGATCGGGATCGCGGTGATCGCGTCGACGGCCGCGCTGTGGATCGCGCAGGCGTTGCGCATGCGGCAGGCGCATCACGCGACCGCGCAACGCATCGGCGCGGCCGTCATCATGGGCGTCGCGATTACGGGCATGCACTACACGGCGATGGCGGCCGCGCACTTCGCGCCGGATGCGCGGTGCGGCGCCGCGAACGGCGTCGACGCGCCGTGGCTCGCGACGACCGTCGCGTTGTTTACGATGGCGACGCTGGTCGTCACGCTGCTGGTGTGCCGTTTCGATGCGCGCACAACTTTCCTGCGCGGGATGACCGATACGCTCGAACGGCTCGTGCGGTTGCGAACCGGCGAACTCGAACGCGCGCTGCACAGCTACGAGCAGACGACGCGGATGCTGCAACGCACGCGCGAGAACATGGCGACCGAGATCGACGAACGCAAGGCCGCGCACGCGCTGCTCGAACAGGAGAAGGACGAACAGCGGCGCCTGCTGCATGCGCTCGAGGAAACGCACGAACAGTTGCTGCAATCGGAGAAGCTCGCGTCGATCGGTCAGCTCGCGGCCGGCGTCGCACACGAGATCAACAATCCGATCGGCTTCGTCAGCGCGAACCTCAACACGTTGAAGACGTGGGTGCGCAGCCTGCTCGACGTGGTCGCCGCGCATGAAGCCGCGCTGCCGCAACTCGATCCGGCCACCCGCGACGCGCTGACGGCCGTGCACCGTGCCGCGGATCTCGACTACGTCCGCGGCGAGATCGCGCCGCTGATCGACGAGTCGATCGACGGCGCATTGCGCGTGCGTCGCATCGTGCAGGACTTGCGCGATTTCTCGCGCCCGGCCAGCGACGAATGGAGCGTGGTCGATCTGCATGCGGGCCTCGAGAGCACGCTCAACGTCGTCCACAACGAGCTCAAGTACAAGGCCGACATCGTGCGCGATTACGGCGATCTCCCGCACGTCGAATGCCTGCCGTCGCAGTTGAACCAGGTTTTCATGAACCTGCTGGTCAACGCGGCGCAGGCGATTGCCGAGCGCGGCGTGATCACGATCCGCACGTCGAGCGACGGCGATCAGGTGTCGATCGAGATCAGCGATACCGGTGCGGGCATGACGCCCGACGTCGTGCGGCGGATCTTCGATCCGTTCTTCACCACGAAGCCGGTCGGGCAGGGCACGGGGCTCGGGTTGTCGGTCTCGCACGGCATCGTCGAGCGTCACCGCGGCACCATCGACGTGACCAGCGAGCCGGGGCGCGGCACGACCTTCCGGATACGGTTGCCGGTTCGGCGCGCCGGCGACCGCGCGGCCGCGGCCACGCTGGAGCAACGGGCGTGACGACCTGATGGCCGGCGGTGCGGGTGTCGTGCGTCACGCCAGTCGCTTGCGGCGCTGACGACGGAAGAATTGCCAGAACATCGCCGTCGCGTCCGGCCCCTTGGCGGAATGGAACGGCTCGCCGGGATCTCCGCCGCTCCAGGCATGCGGCAGCCCGCGCACGATGCACACCCGGACGATCAACCGTCCACCCTTCAGATAATCGATAAAGTCCGCATCGCCCTGCGCGTAGCTGCGTTGCTCGCCGACGCGGATCGCACCATGTTCGTCGACGAGCCGGTTGAGCCGCGCGAACGCGATGCCGAGCTGCGTTGCGTTCCGGTCGGTCACGACCGTATCGAGCGCGCCGTGCACGACGAGCGCCGGCATGCCGGGATAGGACGCGACGTCGGCGCACGCGTCGAGCGCGTGGATCGGATCGTCGCGGATGCCGCGACGCATCAGGCTCATCGCGGCCATCGTCGACGACGGCGGCGCGATGGCCGGGCCGGAATGCAGGCCGACGGCCGCGAAGCGGTCGGGATACCGTAGCGCCAGCGCCGCGGCGAGCCCGGCGCCGGCGGACAGGCCGGCCACGTAGATCCGGTCGCGATCGAAGCCGTGGCGTTTCACGATCGCGTCGACGAGCGATGCGACGGCCGCGGCTTCGGACTGCGTCGCGTCGCCGTGCCAGTGCCAGCAGCGATGAGCATGGGCCGTCTTGGCCTGCTCGGGAAACAGCACGGCGAAACCGGACCGCTCGGCGAGACGGCAGATGCGCGTGCCCGCGGCGAACGATTCGGCCGTCTGCTTGCAGCCGTGCAGCATGACGACGGCCGGCATGCCCGCTGTGCTGGCAGGTGCCGCGGGGAGGTACAGCGCATACGCAAGATGGTTCACGAGCCGGCCGGCGCTCGGGCCGGCGGAATGAAACGAGCGGAGCCAGGTGCCGGCCGGCCGGGCCGACGGAGCGCGGACGGCGGGCACCATGCCCGTCCGTTTGGCGGCAGGGGCGGCGACGGTCGGCTTGCCGGTTCGTTGAACGACCTTCCTGGCGGCCTTTTTTGCGGCCGGCCGCGGCTTGCCGGCCCGTTTCTTCGGACGCGCGCCGGCCGCAGCGGAAAACAGTTCAAGATGCCGCAACCAGATGCTGGATTTTTTCCTGGGCATGTGCAATCTCGTAGCGGCGGCCGGATCCGCCGCCAAGTGAAAGTCGAATGGGGCGGGGAGCAAGGATCGTGCTGCGCCGCCCTGCAAAACGGGGTTGACGCGTGTCCGTTATCGGCGATGCCGGGTTGATCGAACTACGCCGCTGGTGCGGCTCGACTGGTACGCACGTTGCAGTGGGTTTCCTGTTTCCCGTCCCGGCTGGCGATTCCGCGTGGAGGCGACGATCGGCTCGCCCGCCGGGCTTCACGTGATATCGTGCGGTTCGACAGCAGCATCCACCGTTCATTCCATTGTGAGGGGCGACATGCGCCTAGCTGACTTCATCATACGAAACATGGAGCCGATACTGGTCCAGTGGGAGGCGTTTGCCGCCACGCTGTTACCGGCTGCGCGGCACATGAACTCGCATGGGCTGCGCGATCACGCGCGCGAGATCCTGACCGCCGTAGCCCAGGACATCGCCGTTCCGCAAACGCGGGAGGCACAACACGAAAAATCCTTGGGGCGCGCGGCCGAGCCGGCGAACGCCGCGGAGACGGCCGCGCAGACGCATGCCGTGCTGCGTGCGCGGCGAGGCTTCAACATCAACCAGTTGGTGGCTGAGTATCGCGCACTGCGCGCCAGCGTGCTGCGCTTGTGGATCGACGCATGTCAGCCGAGCCCGCCTCATCTGGACGACATGATTCGCTTCAATGAGGCGATCGATCAGGCGGTGGCGGAATCGGTCGCCTTTTTTACTGAACAGGTCGAGCAGTCGCGTAACTTGCTGCTGGGTATGCTGGGCCACGACATGCGCACGCCGTTGCAGACGATTCAGGTCACGGCGTCGTATCTCTCCGCACTCAATGCGGGCGAGGAAGTGTCCGAGGCCGCCGGCCGGTTGATCAGGAGCGGCGGTCGCATGCAGGGCCTTCTCGACGATCTTTGCGATTTCAACCGGACGCAGCTCGGACTCGGCATCAACGTCGTTCCTCGCCATGTCGATCTCGCTCACGTGCTCGCCAATGTGGTGGACGAACTGCGGGCGGGGCACCCTGATCGCGATATCGACGTCGATATACGTGGCGACCTCCGCGGCGATTGGGACGATCAGCGAATGCAGCAGTTGCTGAGCAATCTGGTGGGCAATGCCGTCAAGTACGGAACGCCCGGGACGCCGGTGCGGGTGACGGCCGCGGCGACCGATTCGGAAGTGTTGGTCGAGGTCGGCAATCGCGGGCCGGCGATCGATCCGGTCACGCTGGACCGTATCTTCGATCCGCTGCAGCGTGGCGAGGACCATCCGGATAGGAAGCGTGACGATGGCGGCCTGGGGCTCGGTTTGTTCATCGCCAACGAAATCGCCAAGGCGCATCGCGGCTGGATCGATGCGCGGTCCGACCGGACGGAAACCGTATTCGCGGTGCGGTTGCCGAGAGGCGGGTGAAGTGGGGGAGCTGGGGAGACGCGGCTTCAGGCGGCTCGCCATCCAGCTTGCGGCCGGCGGTGGCGACAGGCCGTCACCGGCCATTTTGAGACGTTCGACATCGTGGTCTGGTTCGTCGACAATCCGCTTGGGGTTCACGCGCTGGAGTCACGAGCGCTCCCAACTAGCGAACGATCGAATGGCGCAAGAATGACCTCGCGTGCAGAAATATACTTGAAAGATTTTCACCGCCGCCGGGCAGGAGCAACGCGTCGGGCCTATGGCAATCGACCTGCACGATCTGCGCAGGCAACCTACCTCTCTTCCTATCACGCACTGGCGAATCGTGTACCGAATGAAGCGATGTCGCGGACTGTGCTCGATCTGGCATGTGGTGATGGGCCATTGCTGCAAATTCTGAACGACAGGGGCCATGCAGCAACGAAGCTGATCGGCATAGACATCAGCGATGGCGAGTTAAGCGTGGCTCGGGGAATATTGCCGCGCGAAATCCGGTTGCTCAACGAGCGTGCACAAGAACTGTCGCTCGATAGCGGCTCGGTAGACTACGTGCTGTCGCACATGGCGCTCATGTTGATGGACGATATCGAACAAGTTGTTCGAGAGATTCGTCGGGTATTGCGCGACGGCGGCAGCTTTTCCGCTATCGTCGGGCGGAGCTTTTTGACCGGCAAGGTCGGCGAAGTCTTTTTGGACATCTT
The DNA here is from genome assembly GCF_020419965.1 of Burkholderia sp. AU39826. Lineage (NCBI taxonomy): Bacteria > Pseudomonadati > Pseudomonadota > Betaproteobacteria > Burkholderiales > Burkholderiaceae > Burkholderia > Burkholderia sp. AU39826. The sequence goes on along the minus strand of NZ_JAIZQG010000018.1, from coordinate 58,693 downwards.
CAAGCCAATCGCGAAGGCTCAGCTCACGGAGTTGCGACTCGGTGACGCGCGCACACGCAGTGAAGCGGGTTGGCAAGAGCTACTCAAGCCCGATTTTGTCGATGTGGCTTTTGAGGACATCGAAATCGACTGGACGCCTACACCCGAGCAGCTGTGGTTCGACATGCTGGACACCTACGATGCCGACCGGATGTCGGAAGCCGCGCGCGCGCAGTTCAAAAGAGAACTGTTGTCGGCGTTCGCGCCCATGCAAAGCGAAGACGGTACGTTGCAAACTGGATGGGGCCTGCGTCTTGTTCAGGCCACTGCAGCCCGTTGCCGCTAAAACCAGGCAGCGCACATGGACATGCAACCCGTTCTGCTTGATGTAAGCGACACCCTTTTCACGGAACGACTAACCATTCGCTGCCCCAGAGCTGGCGATGGGCAAAAGCTGTTCGACGCGACGATTGAGTCGCTGGATGCGTTGCGGGAATTTCCCGCGTCGCTTCCATGGGCGATCGAGCCACCGTCGATCGACGCATCCGAAGCCTACTGCCGCACGCGATTCGCCGACTTCTCTGCCCGACGCGACTTCTCTTTCCTCATGCTTCTCCGCGATACCGAAACAGTGGTCGGCTGCGGAGGCGTACACAGACCTGTCTGGTCAATTCCAGCGTTCGATATCGGATGGTGGGGCCGCACGCCCTATCTCGGTCAAGGCCTGATAAGCGAAGGTGTGAATGCGTTGCTTCGATTCGCGTTTTCAGATCTGGGGGCGCGGCGGGTGCAAGCATTGGTGGACGAATTGAATGAGAAAAGTTGGCGGCTCTGCGAGCGCGTCGGCATGGGTTTCGAAGGAACGCAGCAGCACGCGCAAATCGAGCCGAGCGGACGCCTTCGAAACATGAAGGTCTACGCGTCTGTTCGTTGATGCGAAAGGTCCGGGATCTTGCTTGCCCATCGTGGTACACGCCGTCAGGCCGCCCAGAAACGAAGACGGCGGTATCGCCGTCGGCGGGATAGAAGCCCACACACCGCGACCGCCCCGGCATAGCCCACCGGCGCGTCGCACCGCGTCGCCGCGCGCGCCGGCCAGCCTCCCACGATCAATGCGCGTCGATGAACCGCGAATCGATATACGCGTCGACGTCCTGCGACTGCTTGTACACCGCATTACGCACATTGAACGCATTCGCGTTGCGCGTCGAGCCGTAGATCGAATCGAGCCCGTCGCCCTTGCGGAACGCACGCTTCGCGGCCGCCTCGTCGAGCAGATGCGTGCCCTTCAGCAGCGGAAGGTATTGCGCCGGCGCGAGCCCGACGCGCGCCGACATGATCTTGACCGCATCGGCTTGCGTCTTCGGATCGTTGATGTACGCGACGCAGCGATACCAGACCTTGACCACCTTTGCCCAGTCGGCCCGCCGCGCGGCGAGGCTCGCCGGCGCGACGGTGATCGCATCGTAGATCAGTCCCGGCGCATCCGCCGACGTGAAGATCGCCCGCGCGCCCGGCGCGCGCTTCAACGCCTCGCCGGCATTCGGTTGCCATGCAGCCACCGCCGCGATGTCGGCCGACGAGCCGAGCACCTGCGGCAGCTCGTTGGTTTTCGCATTCACGAGCGTGACGTCGCTGTCCTTGAGCCCGTGCTTCTGCAGCGCGGTTTCGAGCAGAAGATGGTCGACCAGGCCGAGCTCGACGCCGATCTTCTTCCCCTTCAGCGCCTCGACGGTGCGCAGCGGCGGCTTCGCGACGATCATGTCGTTGCCGGCCGAATAGTCGGTCAGCAGGATCATCACGTTCTTCGCGCCGGATGCGCCCGTCACGAGCGCATCGCCGTTGGTCGCCGCGACCGCGTCCAGCTTGCCCGCGGAAAACGCGTCGAGCGACGCCGAATAATCGAACCATTCGAAATCGACGTCGACGCCGGCCTCCTTGAACCAGCCCTTGTCGAGCGCGACCTGGAACGCGACCCAGCCCGGCCAGTCGCTGTAGCCGATCTTCAACGGTGCGGCAGCCTGTGCGGCGGGCGACGCCCATAGCGCGGCAGCCGCGGCGGCGGCGCCCAGTGCATGACGAATGAAACGGAAGGACGGCAGGCGGCGGAACGCCGGGGCGGGACGGGTCATCGTTGTTCTCCAGGAGACCGGGATCGGGATCGTCGATACGGACCGTGCGCGAGCACACGGTCCGGCTGCGTGACCGGTTCCTGCGGATGCGGAACGAACGGGGCGGCCACGGAGAGGCGCGACGGCCGTTGCCATCGCCAATCTCCCGGGCTTTTGTCCCGCCGTGTAGCACGCGTGCACCCGCTCTTGCGATCGGATGAACCCGCGCCGGGCTGCTCTCGGACCAGACGTTCGATGAACCGGAACCCTAGCACCCCTAAGATGCGACGCCGCCGCACCTCTCGGCGTCATGCCGAGCGAGAAGCGTGCCAACGGCGCGCGGCAACGCGATTCAACGGCGGCGCATGGTGCGCTGAAGTTCGATGAAGCGGGCGGCGAACAGCGCGTGCAGTACGCGCCGGAGCAGGTCGAGCTTGTTCATGAAGGATCGGGGATGAGGTGGCGGTGCATGGATTCAGCAATGCCCATGCCATCGCGGATCGGCCGGTGCGCGAGCGCGCGACGCGCACTGCGCCGGTGCGCGGTTGCGTGCGCATGGTGCGCCGCGCGCCCGCCGCGAGGGCAAGCAGACGCGTCCGCCATCCGCATGCCGTGCGGCATCGCGCCGTCGGGCCGTGTCGTGCGGCGATTGGGCGATGGCTGGCACGTAACTCGCTTGTTCGATGCCCGAGAGGTGCGAAGCAATTTGCATCATCTTCAGGATCGCTAGGGTTCCGGTCGTGCGGCGTGCGCCGCGCGATGCCTGGTCCGAGAGCAATCCGGTCTTGCCTTCGCCTCGATTCGAGGAAACGGCGAGGCTCCACGGAGGGATAAAAGCCCGGGAGGTCGCGATGTCGTTCGGTCGCCCTCTCACGCCTTTTGTCCAACCGACCCACGGAGCCGCCATGTCGCCGAGCCCCCAAGCCGTCCTCGCCCCACCGTCGCACGTCGCGTGGGAAACGCTGATTCCCGCCGGAACACACTGGTCCGGCATTCTGCGGCGCGGTCTCGCGCTGCGCATCGTCGATGTCGACGGCGGCGCGAACCTGTCCGCCGTCTTTCATCGTCAGGAAGATTTGCTCGAGCGCTACAACATGGCCGACACGCTGAAGGCGCAGCACACCGCGCATCTCACGCGCGGCCATGCGCTGTACACGGACATGGGGCGCGTGATCGCGTCGATCACGGCCGACACGCTCGGCTGGCACGATCCGCTCGGCGGCGTCGGCGATGCGCGGCTGTTCGCGCACAAGTACGGCACGTCGTCGTATCAGGCCGATCGCAACGCGATGATCCGCAACGGCCGCGACAGCCTCGTGCTCGAGCTCGCGAAATACGGACTGTCGGCGCGCGACCTCGCCGCGAACGTCAACTTCTTCAGCAAGCTGGACACGCGCGACGACGGCGCGCTCGATTTCGTCGCCGGCCATTCGCCGGCCGGCAGCGCGTTCGACCTGCGCTTCGAGATGAATACGCTCGCGGCGTTCTCGACCGCGCCGCATCCGCTCGATCCGCGTCCGGACTACGCGCCGAAAGCCGTGAAGCTGATCGCGTACCGCGCGTATCCGGCCGACGGCGCGGCGCCCGACGACGACCCGTGCCGGCGCGCATGCGCGGAGAACACGCGCGGCTTCGCGAATACCGACCGTCTGTTCGCATGAGGAGCGAGACCATGCCGATCATCGAAAGCCGACTCGACCCGCGCGACGCGATCCACGACATCACGCTGAACGCGGGCGACCCGTGGCTGCACGACCTGAAGCGCGGGCAGATCTTCCGCATTCTCGACCTGGAAGGCAACCAGGCCGTCGACACGCTGTTTTACAGCACCGACGATCCCGATGAACGCTACAGCGCGCAGGACACGATCCGCGCGCAGCGCAACCTGTACCTGAGCGCGGGCAGCGTGCTCGTGTCGAGCCGCGGCAACCCGATGGCGACGATCGTCGCCGACACGTGCGGCCGCCACGACACGCTCGGCGGCGCGTGCGCGGCCGAGAGCAACACGGTGCGCTATGCGCTCGACAAGCGTTACATGCACAACTGCCGCGACAGCTTCCTCAACGCGATCGCGCACTGCACGTGCGGCGCCGGTGCGAGGCTCACCAAGCGCGATCTCGTGGGCAACGTCAACTTCTTCATGAACGTGCCCGTCACGCCGCTCGGCAGGCTCACGTTCGAGGACGGCATCTCCGCGCCGGGCAAATACGTCGAGATGCGCGCGGAGATGGACGTCACGGTGCTGATCTCGAACTGCCCGCAACTGAACAATCCGTGCAACGGCTACAACCCGACGCCCGTGCGCCTCATCGTGTGGGAGGCGGAATGAACGACCCCCACGCTTACTTGCTTTGCATGGGGCCGGCGTACGCGCTGAAGCGCTACGCCGGGCCGACATGTTCGCTGCCCCCCAAGGGGGCGGTTGCCGTCCACGGCCGGCTTTGCAAAGCCGGCCGGCTGCGCGGGCGCGGAGCGATGCTCCGCGAATTCCCCGCTACACCCCTTGGGGCGGCCCGGCGGGAGGCAACATGAGATTCGCCAAAGTCCTCGTCGCGAACCGTGGCGAAATTGCCTGCCGCGTGATCCGCACGCTGAAGCGCCTCGGCATCGCATCGGTCGCGATCTATTCGGATGCCGATCGCGACGCGCGCCACGTGGCGCTCGCCGACGAAGCCGTGCGGGTCGGGCCCGCGGCGGCGGCCGACAGCTATCTGAACGTCGCGGCCATCCTCGCCGCCGCGCGCGAGACCGGCGCGCAAGCCGTGCACCCCGGCTACGGCTTCCTGTCCGAGCACGCGGGCTTTGCCGACGCATGCGAAGCGGCGGGCCTGCGCTTTATCGGGCCGCGAGGCGATCACATGCGCGCGTTCGGCCTCAAGCACACCGCGCGCGAACTCGCCGCCGCACACGGCGTCGCACTGCTGCCCGGCACCGGGCTGCTCGACGACGTGGCGACGGCGCTCGCCAAAGCCGACGCGATCGGCTATCCGGTGATGCTCAAGAGCACCGCGGGCGGCGGCGGCATCGGCATGTCGCTGTGTCGCGATGCCGCGCAGCTCGGCGCGGCTTTCGAATCGGTCGTGCGGCTCGGCGCCGCGAATTTCGCACATGCGGGCGTCTATCTCGAGAAGTTCGTCGAACACGCGCGGCACATCGAAGTGCAGATCTTCGGCGACGGCCGCGGCGGCGCGATCGCGCTCGGCGAACGCGATTGCTCGGTGCAGCGCCGCAACCAGAAGGTGATCGAGGAAACGCCCGCGCCCGACCTGACCGACGCCGAGCGTGACGCGCTGCACGCGAGCGCGGTACGGCTCGCGCGCGCTGTGGGCTACGCGTCGGCCGGCACGGTCGAATTCGTGTTCGACGCGTCCGCGCGGCGGTTCTATTTCCTCGAGGTGAACACGCGGCTGCAAGTCGAACATTGCGTGACCGAGGAAGTGACGGGCGTCGATCTCGTGGAATGGATGATTCTGCAGGCCGAAGGCGACCTGCCGCCGCTCGACACGCTTGCCGTCGCGCCGTGCGGCGCGAGCATCCAGGTGCGGCTCTATGCGGAGGATCCGAACAAGCAGTTCCAGCCCAGCGCCGGGCTGCTTACGCACGTCGCGTTTCCGGAGAACGTGCGGGTCGACGGCTGGATCGAGGCAGGCACGGAGATCAGCGCGCATTACGATCCGTTGCTCGCGAAGCTGATCGTGCGTGGCGACACGCGGCGCGACGCGCTCGCCGCGCTGCGTGCCGCGCTCGACCAGACCGAGCTGTACGGGATCGAGACCAATCTCGACTACCTGCGCGCCGTCGTCGGCTCCGACACGTTCGCGCGCGGTGCGCCGACCACTGCCTTCCTGTCGCGCTTCGCGTTTGCGCCGCACACGATCGACGTGCTCGACGGCGGCGTGCAGACCACCGTGCAGCAGGCGCCCGGGCGGGTCGGCTACTGGAGCGTCGGCGTGCCGCCGTCGGGGCCGATGGACGATCGCGCGTTCGATCTCGCGAACGCGCTGCTCGGCAACGCGCGCGACGCGGCCGGGCTGGAATTCACGATGGTCGGCGCGACGCTGCGCTTCAATACCGCGACGCTGTTCGTGCTCGGCGGTGCGCCGCTCGCGGCCACGCTCGACGGCGAAGCGGTGTCGTTCTGGCAGGTCGTGCGCGCACGGGCGGGCGCGGTGCTCAAGCTGGGCGGCGTGACGGGCGCGGGCGTGCGCGCGTGTCTCGCCGTCAAGGGTGGGCTGCAGGTACCCGACTATCTCGGCAGCAAGGCGACCTTCACGCTCGGCCAGTTCGGCGGCCATGCCGGCCGCGCGCTGCGCAAGGGCGACGTGCTGCATCTGCACGCGGACGCCGGGCGCGGCGACGCCGGCGCGACGCTGGCCGCGGCCGACATTCCCGAGCTGACCCACGCATGGACGCTCGGGGTGCTCGACGGTCCGCATGGCGCGCCGGATTTCTTCACGCCGGATGACATCGCGATGCTCTACGGCACGCAGTGGACCGTCCATTACAACTCCAGCCGCACCGGCGTGCGGCTGATCGGCCCGAAGCCGCAATGGGCGCGTGCGGACGGCGGCGAGGCGGGGCTGCATCCGTCGAACATCCACGACAACGCGTATGCGATCGGTGCCGTCGATTTCACCGGCGACATGCCGGTGATTCTCGGCCCGGACGGCCCGAGCCTCGGCGGCTTCGTGTGTCCGGTGACGGTCGGGCGCGACGAGCTGTGGAAGCTCGGGCAGTTGCGGCCGGGCGACACCGTGCGGTTCGTGCGCGCGGGCGTGTCGGCCGGGATATCGGCCGGGAAGCCGGCTGCCGCGATCGTGGATGCGACGCGTGACGTGGCAACGGCTTCATCCGGCGCATCCGACGATTGCGTGCTGCACCGCGACCCGTCCGCGGGCGGCGGCATCGGCGTCGTCTATCGGCGCTCGGGCGATCGCAACGTGCTCGTCGAATACGGGCCGCTCATGCTCGACCTGAACCTGCGCTTTCGCGTGCACGCGCTGATGGGCTGGCTCGACGCGCACCGGTTGCCCGGCATGCTCGACCTGACGCCGGGCATCCGCTCGCTGCAGGTGCAGTTCGACGCGCGGACGCTGCCGCTCGATGCGCTGCTCGCGCATCTGCAGGCGGCCGAGCGCGAGTTGGCCGACGTGGCCGACATGCGCGTGCCGAACCGCATCGTCCATCTGCCGCTGTCGTGGGACGACCCGTCGACGCGCGTCGCGATCGAGCGCTACATGCAGTCGGTGCGGCCCGATGCGCCGTGGTGCCCGAGCAATATCGAGTTCATCCGGCGCATCAACGGCCTCGCGAGCATCGACGACGTGAAGCGCATCGTGTTCGACGCGCGCTATCTGGTGATGGGGCTCGGCGACGTCTACCTCGGTGCGCCCGTCGCGACGCCGATCGATCCGCGGCACCGGCTCGTGACGACGAAATACAACCCCGCGCGCACCTGGACGCCGGAGAACGCGGTCGGCATCGGCGGCGCGTATCTGTGCGTGTACGGGATGGAAGGGCCGGGCGGCTATCAGTTCGTCGGCCGCACCGTGCAGATGTGGAACCGCCACCGCACCACGCGGGAATTCGAAGCCGGCAAGCCGTGGCTGCTGCGCTTCTTCGACGAGATCCGCTTCTACGAAGTCAGCGAGGCCGAACTGACTGCGCTGCGTGCGGATTTCATCGCGGGCCGCGCGACGCTGAAGATCGAGGAATCGGTGTTCGATCTGCGCGCCTACAACCGCTTCCTGCACGACGAGGCGGATTCGATCGCCGCGTTCAAGGCGACGCAGCAGGCCGCGTTCGACGCGGAGCGCGAGCGGTGGCGCGCGGCCGGCCATGCGGAATACGTCGGCGACGCGGAGCACGGCGACGCGCAAGCGGACCGGGCGGCGGCCGCGCTCGACGACACGCAGCGGGCGATCGCCGCGGACGTGTCGGGCAGCGTGTGGAAAGTGCTGGTGGAAGCCGGCGAGCGCGTGACCGAAGGGCAGGTCGTCGCGATCGTCGAGTCGATGAAGATGGAGGTGGCGGTGACGGCAACGGAAGACGGCACGATCGAAACGATCGATTGCGCGCCTGGCGCGGCGGTGGTGGCCGGCCAGCGGCTGATGGTGATGAAGGCGGGCGCCGCCGAGGAGGTCGCATGAGTACGAGGGAACGCTCGATCCTGCCCGGGCTGCACTCGATTGCCGCGCTGCGCGCACGCTACGCGGCGGGCGGCCTGACGCCGCATGCGCTCGTCGACGCGATCGCCGCGCACTTCGACGCGGGCGACCCGCACCATGCGTGGATCCGGCCGCTGACGCGCGACGAGATGATGCCGTATGCCGACGCACTGGCCGGGCGCGACATCGCGTCGTTGCCGCTCTACGGCGTGCCGTTCGCGGTCAAGGACAACATCGACGTCGCCGGCATCCCGACGACGGCGGGCTGCCCCGCCTACGCATATACGCCCGAACGCAGCGCGCCCGTGGTCGAGCGGCTGATCGCGGCCGGCGCGATTCCCGTCGGCAAGACGAATCTCGACCAGTTCGCGACCGGGCTCTCGGGGCAGCGCTCGCCATACGGCGCGTGCCGCAATGCGCTCGACCCGCGCTACGCGTCGGGTGGCTCGAGTTCCGGCTCGGCCGTGGCCGTCGCGCTCGGCGTCGCGACGTTCTCGCTCGGCACCGACACGGCGGGCTCCGGGCGCGTACCCGCCGCATTTCATGGGCTCGTCGGGCTCAAGCCGACCCGGGGCGTGCTCAGCACGCTCGGCGTGGTGCCGGCCTGCCGGTCGCTCGATTGCGTGTCGGTGTTCGCCCGCTTGGCGGACGACGCGCGCACCGTGTTCGCCGCCGCGCACGGCGTGACGGAAGGCGATCCTTACGGGCGCGCCTGGCAGCCGCTGCTGGGCGCGGACGGCTTGCGCGCGCAGCCGGCGCGACCACTCGCGCAATTGCGTTTCGGTACGCCACGTGCCGATCAGCTCGAATTCTTCGGCGACGCATCGTATCGCGCGGCATGGGGTGCGGCGCTGGAACGGCTGCGCGCGACCGGCGCGCGGATCGTCGAGATCGACTTCGGCCCGTTCCTGGCCGCCGCGCGGCTGCTGTACGAAGGCCCGTGGGTCGCCGAGCGGCTCGCCGCGATCGGCCCGTTCGCCGCGCGCGAGCCCGATGCGCTGCATCCGGTGATTCGCGAGATCCTCGGCGGCGCGTCGCGCTTCAGCGCCGCCGATGCGTTCGCCGCATTCGACCGGCTTGCGGCGCTGCGCGTCGATGCGGCCCGCGCGTGGGACGGCCTCGACGCGATCGTGATGCCGACCTCGGCGACGACCGCGACCGTCGATGCGCTCGAAGCCGATCCGATCGCGATCAATTCACGCTTCGGCTATTACACGAACTTCGTGAACCTGCTCGACCTGTCGGCGATCGCGGTGCCGGCAGGCACGTGCGCGACCGGGCCGCATGCGGGCTTGCCGTTCGGCATCACGTTCGTCGGTCGCGCGCACGACGATGCGCGGCTGCTCGATCTCGCGCAGGCATGGGGCGACGGCGTGACGGCGGGCGGCGACGTACGGCCGCCTGCGGCCGCGATGCCGCCGGGCGCCGCATCGGCGGGTGTCGTGCGGGTGGCCGTCGTCGGCGCGCATCTGCGCGGCGAACCGTTGAACGGGCAGCTCACGCAGCGCGGCGCGCGCTTCGTCGCCGCGACCACGACCGCGCCGGCCTATCGTCTCTATGCGCTGTCCGCCGACGCAAGCGGCGGCGTCGCCAAACCGGGGCTCGTGCGCGTGCCGGACGGCGGCGCGCCGATCGCGGTCGAGATCTGGGAGATGCCGGTCGACGCGTACGGCAGCTTCGTCGCCGGTATTGCGGCGCCGCTCGGCATCGGCACGTTGACGCTCGCCGACGGTTCGCCCGTGCAGGGCTTCCTGTGCGAGCACGTGGCGCTCGACGATGCGCAGGACATCACGCGGTTCGGCGGCTGGCGGGCGTACCGCGCGCAGGCCGCGAGCGACGCACGGCAATGACCGCACGGTCGCGCGATGCCGCGGCATTCGCGCGACCGGTACCCGAAACGATACGGAGATTCCGATGACAACGACCCGCAACACGACCGGCTGGCTCGCCGTGCGGCGCGAGCTGACGACGCGCGGCAAATGGACGCTCGGGCTGGCGTCCTTCCTGCTGCCGTTCGCCGTCTGGTGCCTGATCAGCTATGTCCCGTTCGTCTGGCATCCGCAAATGCGCATCACGAATCCGGGCAGCGTCGACTATTTCCAGGCCGGCATGCAGATCGACCGCGACGTGTTCGACGACGAGTTCGCGCATGCGCGTGCGGCGCACGCAGCCGTGCCCGAGGGCGAGCGCGCGAATCCGGTCTACCTGCCGGCGCCGCACCAGGTATTGCGCGCGTTCTACACGGCGTTCACGACACCGCCCGCGTCGCGCGACGGCGTGTGGCTGCACGAAAGCCTGTGGCACAGCATCCGCATCATCTTCTGGGGCTTCGTGATTTCGTCGGCGATCGGCGTGCCGCTCGGCATCGTCTGCGGCACCTTCAGTGCGCTCGCGCGGCTGCAGGAGCCGTTCCTGGAGTTCTTCCGCTATCTGCCGGCACCCGCGTTCGGCGCGCTGATGGTCGCGATCCTGGGCATTTACGACGCGCCGAAGATCGCGATCATCGTGATCGGCACGCTGTTCCAGCAGGTGCTGATCGTCGCGAACACCACGCGCAAGCTCGAATACGGGCTGTTCGAGGCCGCGATGACGCTCGGCACGAAGAAACTGAAGCTGCTGACGCACGTCGTGATTCCGGGCGTGCTGCCCGACCTGTATCGCGATCAGCGGATCCTGCTCGGCTGGGCGTGGACTTACCTGATCGTCGCCGAGCTCGTCGGCACGAGTTCGGGCATCACGTGGTACATCAGCCAGCAGGCGCGCTACCAGCATTTCGACAACGTGTATGCGGCGATCCTGATGATCGGGATCATCGGCCTCGGCACCGATATCGTGCTCGCGCTGCTCGGCCGCCGGCTCTTTCCGTGGGACCGCACGCTGAAAGCGTGAGCGCCGCCCGCACGTATCCATCGACCGATTTCAGCAGAGGGCATCATGCAGAACCCGCAAGCCGTCCCCGATTACCTGATTCAATCCGACGCGGTGCGCGAGCGCTTCGCGCGACTGAAGGCCCGCGACGTAATACTCGACGTGCGGCACATCGGCAAGCGTTTCACGACACCGCAGGGCGAGTGTGTCGCGCTCGACGACATCAGTTTCAGCACGCACCGGCGCGAGTTCGTGTGCGTGATCGGCCCGTCCGGCTGTGGCAAATCGACGTTGATCCGGATCCTCGCCGGGCTCGACGCGCAGACGAGCGGCGACGTGCTGCTGGACGGCAAACCGGTGGACGGGCCGGGCGCCGATCGCGGGATGGTGTTCCAGGGCTATACGCTGTTTCCGTGGCTCACGGTGAAGAAGAACGTGATGTTCGGCCTGCGAATGAACGGCAGCAGCAGCGGCGTGGCCGAGCGCGAGGCGCTGCAGTGGCTCGATCTCGTCGGGCTGACGCGTTTTGCGGACGTGTATCCGCACCAGTTGTCGGGCGGGATGAAGCAGCGCGTGGCGATTGCCCGTGCGCTCGCGAACCGTCCGCGCATCCTGCTGATGGACGAACCGTTCGGCGCGCTGGACGCCCAGACGCGGGCGAGGATGCAGACGCACCTGCTCGACATCTGGCGCAACATCGACGTGACGATCCTGTTCATCACGCACGATCTCGACGAGGCGATCTTTCTGGCCGACCGGATCCTGGTGCTGAAGGCGAACCCCGGCGGCGTGCAGGAACTGATCGAGGTGCCGGTGCCGCGGCCGCGCGATTACTCGCAGGTCAATACGCCCGAGTTCATCGCGACGAAGGCGCGGCTCGAAGCGCTGATTCACCCGAAGGAGGCCGCGACGGCCGAAGACGACGGCATCAAGCCGCACATGATCCGGATGACGGACGTGGCGGACAACGTCGAATAGCGTGGAGCCAGTTCATTCTGGAACGCCTGACGGTCTCGCCAAAATAATGTCGTCAATTTGCTTACACCCGAATTAATTTTGTCCGCTCTTAGTGGATCTCGACTTCCCACGGTAAGCTGATGAACTCCTGATCGATTCTTCGGCCTGCGGGACAATGCGATGAAGGTAACCATTGCGTACATCGAGGAACCGCCGTTCGGCTGGACCGAAGCGGACGGCACCGCCATGGGTGCCGATCTGGAGCTCGCGGCGACGATCCTGCGACAGATCGGCGTTACCCGGATCGAGTATTGCCCGACGACGTTCAGCGAATTGCTACCCGGCGTCGCATCGGGTCACTGGGACATGAACGTGCCGCTGTTCGTGACGCCGCAGCGCGCCGATACCGTCGCGTTCAGCGTGCCGGTGTGGGGCATCGAGGACGGCTTTCTGGTGCGTCCCGGCAACCCGAAAGCGCTCACGAGCTATGCGTCGATCGCCGAACGTCCCGATGCGCGCCTCGGCATCATTGCCGGACAGGTCCAGCAGGATTCCGCGATGGCGTCAGGCGTGAGTCGGCGGCAAATCGTCGTGTTCGAACAGCAAGCCGACGCGATCGCGGCCGTTCTCTCCGGCGTGATCGACGCCTATGCGAGCACGGCGCTGGGGAATCGAATCGTTGCGAGCCGGATAGGCAGCGCGATGATCGAGGCCGTCGCGCACGAGCCGGGCGTCAACGGCGCACGGCGAGCGCCTCCGCTCGGCGCGTTTTCATTCAACCGGGAAAACCGGCGTCTTGTCGACACGTTTGATCGGCAACTTCGTGCCTATCTCGGCTCGCCGGACCATCGCGCTCGCATGGCGAGATTCGGACTGACCGCGCGCGAGATCGATCCAGCCCTCGCGCAGACAGTGTAGCTGGCGCTCGTCGGCGGGCCGCCGCGCGCTCGCGAGGCGGCGCCGGAGCACTAGCGCGTGCCGACGCCCGCGTGCATGCCCGACAGTTCGACCATGAAATCCAGGAACGCGCGGGTCTTGGCCGGCACGTGATGCCGGGACGGGTAGTACGCGTATAACGGATACCGCTCGTCGGCCCATTCGGGAAAGAGATTGATCAACCGGCCGTCGGCGATCAGCGGCTCGGCACCGAGCAGCAGCATCTGCGCGATGCCGGAACCGGCGACGCATGCGTTGAGCAGGGCGCCTGGATCGTTGACCGTGAGGCGTCCGCGGGTGTCGACCACGATGCGTTTGCGCTTGCGATGGAATTCCCACGCGAACGGCTTGCCTGTTTCCGGGTTCCGAAATTCGAGGCAGCGGTGGTTGCGGTTTTCGAGGTCCTCGGGTTTTTCCGGCCGCCCCCGGCGCGCGATGTACGAGGGCGCCGCGACCGTCACGACGCCGGTGTCGAGCAGCTTTCTCGCGATCAGGCTGGAGGCCCGCGGTTCGCCGAATCGTACGGCGAGGTCGAAGCCGTCCGTCACGAGGTCGCCCAGGCTGTCTCGCGCGATGAGTTCGATTTCGAGTTCGGGATGGGCGTCCATGAACGCATCGAGCCGTTGCCCGAGAATGGCGCGATAGACGACGGGATCCAGATTGATGCGCAGCTTGCCGCGCACCGCGGACGCGCCACCCGCGGCCGCCGCGGCGGCTTCCTCCAGCCCGGCGAGATGGGGCATGACCTGCTCGTAAAAGCGGCGGCCCTCTTCGGTCAGCGACACCGACCGCGTCGTGCGGTTGAACAGCCGGATGTTCAGCTTTCTTTCCAGCCGGGCAATCGCTCGACTGACGCCCGGCGGCGTCATGCCGATCACGTCGGCGGCAGCCGCGAACGTCCCGGCATCGACCACGGCGGCGAACACGCTGATGCCGCCGGACAGTTTCTCGCTACTGGATCTCATGGTTGCTCGAATGAATACGGTTGGCGGATCGCGAGCGACCCGCGGAAGGCCGGCACGCCCACGCCGCATGATGCCCATTGCCGGGCGTGCGCATCGATCATGCCGAATTGATGACGTGTTGTCACTAATCTGATGCCATCCATGTCGTTTTGTTTCGGCCGGCGTTTGTCCACAATGCGACCCACGCATTCACACATGGAGAACGAGCAATGTATGCAATCACTGGAATCACCGGTAAGGTCGGCGGCGCGCTGGCCCGTGAGCTGCTGGCCTCGGGTCGGCCCGTGCGCTCGGTCGTGCGCGATGCGACGCGGGCCGCGGCGTGGGCGGCGCGCGGGTGCGAGATGGCGACCGCTTTCATGGAAGACGCTTCGTCGCTCGCCGCCGCGTTCGCCGGCGCGACGGGCGTGTTCATCCTGCTGCCGCCGCAGTTCGATCCGGCGCCCGGCTTTCCCGAGGCGCGGAAGGTGATCGAGGCCGTGTCTGCCGCGCTGCTGAAGGCGCGCCCCGAAAGGGTCGTGTGCCTGTCGACGATCGGCGCGCAGGCACACGAGACCAATCTGCTCACACAACTCACGCTGATGGAGCAGACGCTGCGCGAGCTGCCGATGCCGGTGACGTTCCTGCGGCCCGGCTGGTTCATGGAGAACGCCGCGTGGGATGTCGTGTCCGCGCGCGACGATGGCGTCGTCGCCAGCTACCTGCAGCCGCTCGACAAGCCCGTGCCGATGGTCGCCACCGCGGACGTCGGCCGCGTGGCGGCTGACCTGCTCCAGCAGACGTGGCGCGGGGTGCGTGTCGTCGAGCTCGAAGGGCCGCGCCGGGTGAGCCCCGACGATCTCGCGCTGGCCTTCGCTCGCGTTTTGGGTCGGGACGTGCGCGCGGAGGCCATCGACAGGCGAACGTGGGAAGCGCTGTTTCGCGCGCAGGGTATGAAGCACCCGCTCCCGCGCATGCGCATGCTGGACGGTTTCAACGAAGGCTGGATCGATTTCGAAAGTGATCCTGACGAAATCCTGCGTGGCCGCGTCGCGCTGGACACGGTGCTGGGCGAACTGGTGTCGCGTACGGTCTGACGCATCGGATGGCCGGCGAGACGGGCGGGGTTGCGGTTCGCCGAACGCCTCGGCCCGGACGCCACGTCGTCGCGATCATGTGCGACACGGGCGTGAAGTATCTGAAGTCGTTCGCGCAGACGGTCGGCCGACGGCCTTCTCTGGGGGCCGTAGCGGTCGATCGGTCGAACCTGATCAAGTCCTTGAAGATCAGGTATCCCCAGCGCTTTCCGCGCGCGTCACGGTGGCCATCGCCAGACTGGATTGCCCAGATGTTCGGCGAAGTAGTCGGACAATGCCGTCACCTTCGCGGGGCGCGCCCGTGCCGACGGCGTAACGAAATAAAGCCCACCCTTCGTCAGCGACCAGTCGGTGAGAATGGCTTCGAGACGGCCATCGGCCAGATAGTCGTAGGCGATGAACTCCGGCAGCTCGGCGATCGCGAGACCATCGAGCAGCGTCGGCAACAGCGCATCGGCGTTGGTGACGCGTAGCGGGCCCGTCGGCATGACCGACTCCTCGTCGCCCGCGTCGTTCGTGAAACGCCAGACGGCACTACGCGCACGATAGGCGTACGAGAGGCAGGGGCGATCCGCGAGTTCGCGCGGATGCGCGGGTTTTCCTTCGCGACGCAAATATTCCGGCGACGCCACCACGAATTGCGTGACCGCGCACAGCCGACGCGCGACCAGTGACGAATCCGGCAGCGCGGCGATACGCAATGCGGCGTCGAATCCATCGGCGATCAGATCGACCGACGCATCCGATAAATGCAGGTCGATCGACACTTCCGGATACGCGCGAAAGAAGCCCGGCAGCAATGGCGCGACCCAGCGCAGCCCGAACGACATCGGCACGGTCAGGCGCACCAGCCCGCGGGGCTGCACCGACATCTCGCGCGCCGAGCTTTCCGCCTCCTCGGCCTGGCGATAGATCTCGCCGGCTTTCTCGCTGATCGTCCGGCCGAACTCGGTCAGCGAGAGCTGGCGCGACGTCCGATTGAACAACCGCGCGCCGAGCCGGTCCTCCAGGCGGGCCACGCCGCGCGAGACGGTGGCGACCGACACCCCGGTCGCGCGCGCCGCGGCCGCAAACGACCCGTGCTCGGCCACCTTCGCGAACATCGCGAGCCCTTCGAAGTCGGGTAGGTACGCCATTGCGCCTCATCCTTGCATTTATGCAACGTTTTATTGCGATCAATTCTATTTCGAAAAGATCAGGCCGTCGATATTCTCCTCACATCGCACTACGCGACACCTGACGCAAACACCACTGATCAACGAAAGGAGCAATACCATGGCACGCAAGCTCGACAACAAGATCGCACTCGTCACCGGCGCCACCAGCGGCATCGGTCTCGCCACCGCCCAGCGCTTCGCGGCTGACGGCGCGCACGTCTATCTCACGGGCCGCCGCCAGGCCGAGCTCGATGCCGCCGTGGAAGGGATTCGCGCAGCCGGCGGCCACGCGACGGGCGTGCGTTCCGATTCCACGAAGCTCGATGAACTCGACGCGCTGTATGCGCAAATCAAGGAAGAGCACGGGCGCCTGGACGTGCTGTTCGTGAACGCCGGCGGCGGTTCGATGCTGCCGCTCGGCAGCATCACCGAGGCGCATTACGACGAAACGTTCGATCGCAACGTAAAGGGCGTGCTGTTCACCGTGCAGAAGGCGCTGCCGCTGCTTGCCGAGGGTGCATCGGTGATTCTGACCGGCTCGACGGCGGGCAGCGCGGGTACCGCTGCGTTCAGCGTGTATTCGGCTTCGAAGGCGGCGGTGCGCGCGTTTGCGCGCAGTTGGATTCTCGACCTCAAGGAGCGCCGCATTCGTGTGAACACGATCAGCCCCGGCGCGACCCGCACGCCCGGCCTGCTTGATCTTGCCGGTGACGATGCGGCTCAGCGGCAGGGGTTGGCCGATTATCTGGCGGCCCAGATTCCGATGGGACGCCTCGGCGAGCCGGGCGAGATCGCGAGCGCGGCGCTGTTCCTCGCTTCAGACGATGCGAGCTTCGTGAACGGCATCGAATTGTTCGTCGATGGCGGGCAGCAACAGATCTGAGCGCGGCTGATCGACGCGACGTCGGGCAGGCGTTCGCGTCGCTTCGCCCGCCGACTGCCCGAAGCAACTCATCGACCATCCACCGCGCGTGCCGGAGCCGTTGCCGCGCCCAACTTCGCGCCACCGATTTTCGGCAACCACGCAAACGCAATCGTGACCAGCGTGACGCCGACGACGAGCATCGGCACCACCATCGGCCACGCCCCCGATTGATAGCGCGGATCGGTGAAAACCGCCGCCGTCTGTCCCACGCTGAAGGCGAAGAACATCATGATGAAGCCGGACCACGATACCGCGCGGCCGGCAAGGTGAGGCAGGCCGCTGACCGCGCCTGCCTGCCCGCATGGCTGATGGATCCCGTGGCCGAGACAATACACGCCGTGCCCGACGAGCAACGGCCAGATGCTGCCGGGAAGCAGCGCACACCCCAATGCCTGGATCACCGCGCCGGAAAGACTCAACGTCGCGCCCTGGCGCACCGTTCGCAGCATGCTTTGACGTCGGAGCAACCGGCGGCAGCCGTAGGTGCTCAGGACATAGACGAGCGTTCCGCTCGCCGGTATCCAGCCGTATCGCTGGGGCGAGATGCCGAGGTTCCGGATATAGATCGTCGGAGAAAGTAGCAGAAAGCAGAACATGCCGGTGTACGTCGACGCGGCCAGCAGCGTCCATACCCTGAACGGGGCATCGCTGAATATCTCGCGCACGTCCCCGGTCGAATTCCGGCGCGGCGCGATACTGGCGGCGCTCTCCTCGAAGCCGTACCAGCACATGACGAGCAAGCTGAACGCATACAGGCTCATCCCCGCGAGTACCCATCGCCAGCCGGCGTGCTGCGTGACGTACGCACCGAGAATCGGGGCAAGGAACGCCATCATCCCCATGCCCATGAAACCGCGCGCCATCACGTATGGGCCGTCGCCCGCCGAGTACCGGTCGCGTACCGCCGCACGGGCACATACCAGGATCGCGGCCATCGCGAAGCCCTGCATTGCACGCGCGGCCACCAGCATCGCGGCGGTTGACGCGAGCGCCGCCGCCAATGCGGTCAGCGCATAGAGCGCAAGGCCGGTCAGCAAGACGGGACGGCGGCCGAACCGGTCGGAAAGACTGCCCATCGGCAATTGTCCGATACCGAATATCAACGCGAAAACCGTGAGACTGACGCTGGCCGAGCCCAGCGTTGCAGCAATTTCCGGTAGCGCCGGCAGGTAACTGTCGGTCGCCACCGGCTGGGCCGCGAGCAGCAGCGGCAACATGAGCGCGAAGTTCAGGCGAGCGGGGCGCGTGGTGTCCGGCATGACGGTGTTCGGCACGGTATCGGGCGAGGGATGGGGGCAGCGGCAAGGCAACGTCGCTCGGCACAGCTCGCTCGTATCGACGCGCCGGGTCTGCGAGATCGCGCATGCCGACCCTGTCGAGATCGATGCCGCGGAGCGATGGGGATCGCCCGCACGCCGATCCCGTCGCCTGTTCAATCAAACGGCACGGCCAGCCGATCGATCACCGCGCTGGTCTCGGGGCGCACGCCGCGCCACCAGGCGAACGCTTCGGCCGCCTGCTCGACCAGCATGCCGACGCCGTCCGCGATCCCGTGCACGCCGGCGTTTTTCGCGAGCCGGAGAAACGGCGTGAGACGCTTGCCATAGGCGAGCTCGTAGGCGGTTCCCTTCGGGCTGAACACGCTCGGCGGGACGGGCGGCAGGTCGCCGGTCAAACTGGCCGACGTCGCATTGACGACCAGGTCGAAACGTCCCATCCGCGCGAGGTCCGCGTAGCTGCCTGCAACCAGCGGGCCGCGCCCGGCGACCTGCGCGGCCAGTGCGCGCGCCTTGTCGACGTCGCGATTCGCGATCACGAGTTCCGCCGGGCCGGCTTCGAGGAACGGCAACAGCGCGCCGCGCGCCGCGCCGCCCGCACCGAGCACCAGCACGCGCTTGCCGGCCATCGGCAGATTGAGGTTCGCTTCGATATCGCGAACCAGCCCGATTCCGTCGAAGTTGTCCGCCAGGATGCGGCCGCCGTCGAACTTGAGCGCATTGGCCGCGCCCGCGAGCCGCGCACGCTCGCTGCGTTCGTCCGACATCGCGAACGCGTCGAGCTTGAACGGCGCGGTGACGTTGATACCTTTGCCGCCGCCGTCGAAAAACGCGCGAACCGCGGCAGCAAAGGCGCCTGCCGGCTCGACGGGCCCTTCGATCGCCGTATAGCGGAGGTCCTGCCGCGTCGCTTGCGCGAAGAGGCCGTGAATCAGCGGAGATTTCGTGTGTCCGATCGGATTGCCGATCACCGCGTATTGGTCGGTCATGATTGGCTCGCTTTCGAATAGAGGACGCCGTCGGCCTGCATCGCGTCGATTTCGGCCGCATCGAACCCGAGGGAACGCGCGACTTCCGCGTTGTGCTGCCCGAGATCGGGCGCGACGTCGCGAATCGTCGTATCGCAATCGGAGAACCGGAACGGCAAGTTGGGCAGGCGCAGCGTCCCGTAGCGCGGATGCTGTTGCTCGACGACCATGCCTCGGGCCTGGATCTGCGGATCGTTCAACACCTCGTCGATGCGCTGCACCTTCGCGCAGGGCACGTCGATGCCGTCCAGCAGATCCAGTACCGACGCGACGGAACGCGCGGCCACCCACGGCTCGACCACCGACAGGATTTCCGCGCGGTGCGCGTTGCGTCCGGTGCTGTCGTGAAACCGCGTGTCGGCGCCGAAGCCCGCCGGGCCGCCGTGCGCCGCGATCAGTTCGGCGAAGCGCTTCCATGCGTCGTCGACCTGCGCGGCGATCACGAGATCGCCGTCCGCGGCACGGAACACGCCATAGAGGGTCGAGGTGGGCATGTCGTGTCCGGTCTGCTCGGGCAGCGCGCCCTTGAGCGTGTAGCACTGCACCGCATACTCGTGCATCGACACCAGCGTGTCGTACAGCGCCATGTCGACGTGTTGCCCGCGGCCGCTCTTCACGCGGCCCAGCAGCGCGGCGTTGATCGCCGCGACCGCATGAATGCCGGTGTACATGTCGCCGAGCGAAATGCGCAGCAGCGGCGGGCGCTCGCCCGGCGTGCCGACCATCTGCATGATCCCGCTCTTCGCTTCGGCGATCAGCCCGAAGCCCGCGCGATGCGCATCGGGGCCGGTGTGACCGTACGCCGAAATCGAGCAGTAGACGAGGCCCGGATTGCGCGCCGACAGTTCGGCATAGCCGAGCCCGAGCTTGTCCAGCGCACCCGGCCGATAGTTCTCGATGAAGACGTCCGCGGAGTCGCACAGCCGCTGCATGAACGCCTTGCCGCGCGCGTCCTTCATGTTCACGCTCACGCCGCGCTTGCCCATGTTGAGCTGCAGGAAGTAGCCGCTTTGCTGGTCGTCGAGCACGGTTGCGTGCTGACGCCCGGCGTCGCCGGTGCCGGGACGCTCGACCTTGATGACTTCGGCGCCGAGCGCCGCGAGACAGCGCCCGACATACGGGCCGGCGAGGAAATGGCTGTAGTCGACGACGCGAATGCCTTCGAGGGGACGGGCCTGCATCACGGTGCCTCCGGACGGCGCGGCACCATCAGACGATGTTCGCCGCGTTGAACGACCTGCCCGTCCTGGTTGATCAGCTCCGACGGCAGCACGACGATGCCCCAGTCCGGGCGGCTCTTGCTGGCCCGCATCGAGCCGACGCGGAACGTCACGTGCAGCACGTCGCCGACCTTGATCGGCAGCAGGAAATCCCAGGTCCAGCCGAGCGACATGCCCGGCAGGAAGCGATAGTCGCTCTGCGTTTTCAGGCCGTCGGCGATGGATAGCCCGAACAGCCCGTGCGCGACGAGGCAGCCGAAATGGCTGGCGTTCGCGTATGCCTCGTCCACGTGAACGGGCGTATGGTCGCCGGTGAGGTCGGCATACGCGAGAATGCGCTCCTTGGTCACCCGGTAGGTCGGGCTCGTGCACGTGTCGCCCTCGCGCGCGTCGTCCCAGTATTTTTCGACGATCGTCATGGTCATGCCTCCGCGCGCGGGTTGATCGCCAGCGCCTGCGCGATGCAGGAAGCCGGCCGGGCCTGAATCAGCTCGACGGCGAGCCCGTCGGGCAGGCGAATCCAGTTGCGCCCCTGCGGCATCTCGGTCACGTCGAACCGCCGCGCCGCGGCCAGCGCGGCCTCCAGGTCCTCGCACATCACGCCGAGATGGGCGAGCCGGCCTTCCGGGCCGTCATGTTCCGGCGCGTGGATGAACTGCAGGCCGCCGAGCGTCCAGTACTGCCGCGGTGCGTCGAGCGTGCCGTCCACTTCGCGCAGCGTCATGCCGAGGACTTCCTCGAAGAAACGGATGTGCCAGCGGATGTCCTTCACCCAGATCGCGACGTGTTCGAGATAGGCTTTCGTGGCGCTCATGCGGCAGGCTCCTCGCGCTGGCGATCGGCCATCGCGCGCTCCAGCCCCTTGATGCAGGCGACGAGCGTGGCATTGACCGGCGTCGGCACGCCGTGGCGCTGCCCGGCACGCACGACCGAACCGTTGATGAAGTCGATCTCGGTGATCGAGCCTTTCTCCAGGCTCTGCAGCATCGAGGTCTTGAAGGCAGCCGGCAGCCCCTCGGCGGCGAGCGTCCACGCCTGTTCGGGATCGGTCATCGACAGCTTGACGCCAGCCGCTTGCGCCGCCGCGATCGCCTCGGCGACCGCGGCGAGCGACGTCGCCTTCAGCAGCGGCTCGTCGTAGAGCTGCCCGTAGGTGAGGCCGGTCAGCCCCGTCAGCGCGCCGGTCGCGACATTCACCAGCAGCTTGTCCCACATCGTGCCGACGATGTTGTCGCTGATCGTCGTCGCGAGGCCGGCCGTATTGAACGCGTCCGCGATCGCCTGCACGCGCGGCGTGATGCGTCCGTCGAGTTCACCGATGTAGGTGTGCTTGCCGATCACGCCGGATTCGATATGGCCCGGCCCGCGCAGCACGCCGCCGACGTAGGTCTTGCCCGCGAGGACGCGTTCGCGGCCGACGGCGTCGCTCAGGATGTCCTCGTGCCCGAGGCCGTTCTGCAGCGACAGCACGACGGTATCGGGCCCCACCAGCGACAGGGCGCCGCGGATGGCGGCATCGGTGTGAAACGACTTGACCAGGACCACCACCAGGTCGGCCACACCGACTTCGGCGGCCTGCGTCGTCGCATGGACGCGTACCAGGCGCGTGCCGCGGGCGTCGTCGACCCGCAGGCCGTCGCGACGCATCGCGTCGACGTGCGCGGGCGAGCGGTCGATCAACCAGGTCTCGTGACCGCCCTCAGTGAGGGTGGCGCCGATCGCACAGCCCAGCGCGCCAGCACCCAGAATTGCAATTTTCAATGGTGTCTCCTTGACGTATGGCCTCACGATAGGAGCCGCCGCTCATGTCGGCAATGCAATGGATACAATGGCGTCATTGCCACGGACAATAATGCGACGATGCCCGCCGATCTGCCGGACCTGAAGCTGCTTCAGCTATTCGATCTCCTGTACGACGTGCGCAGCGTCACGCGCGTCGCCGAGCAGCTCGGCCAGAGCCAGCCGACCGTCAGCATCTGGCTCGGGCACTTGCGCGAACACCTGCACGATCCGCTCTTCATCCGCACGCCCGGCGGCATGGCGCCGACACCGCAAGCCGACGCGCTGATCGGGCCATGCCGGGAAATCCTCGAATCGCTGCGGCGCTTCACGGCGTGGGAGATCGCATTCGATCCGGCGACCGCGCAGCGACGCTTTCGCATCTGCATGACCGACGCGAGCCACGTGACGCTGCTGCCGCGGCTGCTGGCCCATGTCCGCGCGCAGGCGCCGGGCGTCCGGCTGGAAGCCGCACGGATCGACGGCAATACGGAGCGGGCGCTCGAATCCGGCGAAGCCGATCTCGCGATCGGCTACGTGCCGTGGCTTGGCGGCGGTATTTATCAGCAGAAGCTGTATGACCAGGACTGGATTTGTCTGGTGAACCGGCATCACCCGCGGATTCGCGGCCGGCTTGGGGTAAAGCAATATCGTTCGGAGGGGCATGTCGCCATTACGGCGGGAACGGGGGCACAACTTCTCGAACAGGCGCTGCGGCAGGCGCGTATCGAGCGGGACGTGGTGCTGGAATTGCCGGGCTTTCTGGGGTTGGGGGCGATCGTGCAGACGACCGACCTGATCACGACGCTACCGCGTCATATCGGCGAGACGCTGGCACAGGCCAACGATCTGGCGGTTCATGCGTGCCCGATTCCCGTCGAAGGCTTCGCGGTACGGCAGCATTGGCATGCGCGCTATCACCACGAGGCCGGCAACCGGTGGCTGCGCGGCGTCGTGATTCGACTGTTCGGTGCTTCGCATTGATCTGCGGCTTCGGCGTCGCGAGGAAGGCCGGTCGTTCAGACCACCGGCAAATGAAAACGCCGTCGCGATCGTCGATGTCGCCGTGACGGCGCCTGCGGCGGCGCCGGGCTTTCCGGCGGCTACCGGCGCGGCCATCCGAGCGCCTGCGCCTGGTCGAGCGAGGATCGCACGACGAGGCGATGGAAAGGCGCGATGACGCCGAGATAAACCCGGCCCAACGGACGATTGTAGAAAACGAGGGTGGTGAGCGTCAGTCGCCGGGCAGGCCATCGGATGCGGGCTGCACGAGCACCGACACACGGAAATCGAGATGCGTGTCGTCCTCGCCCAGAATGATTTCGTCGTCGTGTCGTTCGAACACGCGAAAAATGCTGATTCGGTCGTCGTTCGCGGCTTTCAAATCGGCCGTTCCTTTCAGGCCGAACGGCCACACGACCAGGTCCCGGATGCGCAGCAGCAGCGCGATCCACTTGGGTTGCCCGGTAAAGATGTGTCGGGCGAGAGACGCCGCGTCGTTGCAGGCGGTAGCCGGCAAGGCCACCGAAAATGCGTCGGCGAAATCCGCCGAGCCGTATGAGCGGCTCAGCCTCGAGTGCGCCGGGAGGCCGACCTGTTCGGTTTTCTTCGAATGCGTCTGCATGCCAGTTTCCCCACCGTTCAAGTTGCCCGGTTACCGCTGCGCCATTCGAGCGAACGCAGTCGACAGCATTCGCGGCATCTCGGCAACGGGCGATGCCCCGTGATCGGCGGAAGTCACGGACGACTCGTCACGGGAACATCGGGCCGGATCACGCATCGGCAGCGCCCCACCTTTGGCCGCTGACCTCCGCCAGCGCGTCGAATACGGCCGGCGAGCGCTCCAGGCGGGCGATCGTACGGGCACCTTCGAGCGCGGCGACCAGCGCGGCGGCGGCTGACGATGCGCGTGCGGAAGCGAAACCGCACCCGCGGAAATGCGCCGCAATGACCTCGGTCGAATCGGCAAACCCACGCGCGACCCGCTGGGTGAGTTCGGCGTCGAGCGCGGGCAGTTCGTTCGCCAGGTTTTGCATCAGGCACCCGTACTGGAAATCGGTGGCGACCATTTCGGCGGCAAATGTGCTGAGGATCCGGCGAACAAAATTCAGCGCATGACCGGTCGTCTCAGCCGAGATGTTCCGCAAGACGGCAATTCGATTCGTGACGTAATGATCGATGGCTTCCTCCGCGAGCTGCGCCTTGCCGCGTGGGAAGTGGAAGTAGAACGATCCTTTGGGGGCGCCGCTTTCTTCGAGGATCTGGGTCAGTCCGGTCGCGGTGTAGCCCTGGATGCGAAACAGCCGTTCCGCCGTGGCAATCGCGCGAGCGCGAGCGTCAGTCTTGCGTGTCATGCGGCAAACGTACCACGTTTCGCTTGACCGGGCTATGGCGATCGCCATACTATGGTGATCACCATATTCCGGAGCGCCACGATGCCCGTCGATAACAGCAAGCCATCGGCGCCGCGACGAGCCGTCCTCGCGATGGGCGCGGCCGGCCTGGTTGCCGCGTGGCTTCGGCCTGCCCGCGCAAACCCGACAGGAGAAGGCGATTTGGCCATGTCGACCTACGTCGCAGGAACGCTTCCCAACGGGGTGCGCTCGCGCATGATTCACGGGGTGAACGGCCTCGATGTCCATATTCTCGAAGCCGGTCATGAAAGCGCCGGCCGGCCGCTCGCGCTGCTTCTGCACGGTTTTCCGGATCTGGCCTACGGCTGGCGGCATCTGATGCCCATCCTGGCCGACGCGGGATACCACGTCGTCGCACCCGACCAGCGGGGGTATGGACGCACCACCGGCTGGGCGAACGACTATGACGCCCCGCTCGGGCCCTTCGGCTTCCTGAACATGGCGCGCGACGCCCTCGGACTGGTTTCGGCGTTGGGGTATCGGCATACGTCGATGCTGGCAGGACACGACCTCGGCTCGCCCGTGGCCGCGTATTGTGCGCTGGCGCGGCCTGACGTCTTTCCGTCGGTGGTGCTGATGAGCGCACCGTTCCCCGGCCCGCCCGCGCTTCCGTTCGACACGGCGCGAAACGAGACATCGTCGGCTCGCCCGAACAGTGAAAGCGGGAAGCTGGCGGCGGCGCTTGCCGCGCTCGATCCGCCGAGAGCGTATTACCAGCAATACCTGAGCACACGGAACGCCAACCGGGACATGTGGCATCCACCCCAAGGTTTGTCCGCGTTTCTTCGTGCATTTTTCCATGTGAAGAGCGCCGACTGGCCGGGGAACAAGCCGCATCCGCTCAAGGCGCTCACCGCCGCGGAGCTTGCGCAAATGCCCACGTATTACGTGATGGATCTCGGCAAGACGATGCCGGAAACCGTCGCGCCATTCCAGCCGTCCGCCGCGGAAGCCCTTGCCTGCAAATGGCTGACCGACGCGGAGCTGGGCGTGTACACGGCGGAGTACGGCCGCACCGGGTTTCAGGGTGCGCTTCAGGCTTATCGTGTGCTGTCGGATCCCGACCTGAACGCGGAGTTGCGCCTGTTTTCGGGCAGAACGATCGACGTTCCGTCGCTCTTCATTGGCGGCAAGCGCGATTGGGGCACCTATTCGGCGCCGGGCGCGCTCGATCTGATGCGAACGAAGGCGGCGACGAGCATGCGCGGCATCGAACTGATCGACGGCGCAGGTCACTGGATCCAGCAGGAGCAACCGGAGAAACTCGGCGAACGCCTGCTCGCGTTCGCGAAGGAGTGAAGCAGGCGGGCGGTGCTGGTTCAGGGCTGACGGCAGCTTCCGGCTGCCTTCGATTGGGGCGTCGCGCTCCGATGAGTCGAGCCGCATGCGCGCGACGATCGAAACACGCTCTGGACCGAGAACGTTCCTCGTCCAATCTCACGGACTGCTTCGGATCTCGTCGTGGCGACTCGGGGTCGGAGCGCTTCTCTTTCGACGCTGGCCCATGCGCGAGGCGACGTAGTGCATCTCCCAGTCTCGTCCTCCAAGCGGCTATCCGGTACACAGTTACAAGATAACGATTGACGTGGCGGTTGCTGGCCGTTAGTGTATGCACCGAAGTCCAAGAAGTCCGATTGCTGTTCATCAATTGCTCGCTCCTCCCCGGCGGTATTCGTTGTCCTCTCCCTCCTTGACGCTTCAAGCGCTCTTCAACAGAGCAAATTTTCGTATTTTTTTCTCAAGGAATCTTCATGGATACCGGTATCGTCAAGTGGTTCAACGACAGCAAAGGCTTTGGCTTCATTACTCCGGACAACGGCGGTGACGACCTGTTCGCTCACTTCTCCGAAATCCGCGCCGACGGCTTCAAGACGCTGGCTGAAAACCAAAAAGTGAGCTTCGAAACGAAGCAGGGCCCGAAGGGTCTGCAAGCGGCCAACATCAAGCCGCTGTAAAGTTTGAAGGGCCCGGCCTTCCGCGACGGACGCCGGGTCGCAGCGACATCCCCACGGAGCTTCGTCTCCTCAAGTTGGCGCGATTGCCTGCAGCTGCATCGATTGGGTTAGCAGCTTGCCAAGCGCCACACGTCTCGTTGCACTTCATTCCCCTCCGGCCGCAACGCCTTATTTCCGCTTTCCGACTGCGTCAGATTCGGTCCGCAATGGCTTTTGAATCGGCGTACCCGTGTGCCGGTCGCACGGCCCGCACGCACTCGAACATCATTAAAATTAAAATGCACGACAAACGAATTCAACAATACAACGGCTATGCCGTCCAACCCTCGACGCATCGCTTGCCCGACGGGAGCTTTTCATCCAACCTGCTGCTCGAACGCGTCGATAGCATGCACGACGAAGGCCGCTACCAGTTCTATTCGCTCGATTACTTCGCGAGCGAGGCACAGGCGCTCGCGCATTCGGCACGGTGGGCACGCCACTGGGTCGATACGCGCGGCTGAGGGCAACGCCCGGCAGACGCGAGCGGCGGCGCGATCTGATTCGAGCACCATCGCCTCGGCGCTGTTCCCTCGCGGGCCGGTGTGGATCAACGCTCGCGGTGGGCGAGAACGGAAACGCACTTCGGATCGAAATCGCGAGGTGCCGATGCAATACGGCGCTTTTTGCGATTGGCCGCGGCCGGATCAGATTCCGTGGACCGTTTCGGCGCCGAACCGGTCCACCACGAATTCAGTAAAGCTACGAAGCTTCGGTGATTGCTGCCTCTCTTGCAGATAAAGCAGATTCATCGACCTTTCGGGGGCGGCGAAGTCCGGCATGATCTCGATGAGGCGCTCGTCGCGAATGTCCTCGCGTATCAACATGGAAGGAAGCATCGCGATACCCAGCCCTCTCAATGCCGCCCGGCGCAACGCTTCCGCATTGTCGATTTTCAGTCTGCCGTCCACGGCGACGCTCATCGGCCCATCCGGACCTTCCAGCATCCATTGAGTTTGTGCCGCGTGCCACGCCGATCGGGGCGGATACGCGTACGTCAGGCAGTGATGTTCGCCAAGCGCGTTCGGCGTGGTGGGCGCGCCATGTGCGTGAACGTAAGCGGGCGACGCGCACAGCACCAGCCGATAGGACGCCAACGGACGCGCCACGACATCGGGGTTGGCGATCGCGCCGATGCGAATGGCTGCCTCGAAACCTTCGTCGAACAGATCGGCGAGCGAGTCGGTGGCGACGATATCGAGCTTGATCTCCGGGTAGCGCTGGTAATAGTCCGCGAGCGCGGGAATCAGGCACTCGTTCGCAAACACGACGGGCGCGGTCACGCGCAAACGCCCGCGTGGCTGCTGGAGATGATCGAGCGCGAGCCGTTCCGTGTCGTCGACCAGACCGAGGATTTCGACGCATCGCTCGTAGTAAGCGTGGCCGAACGCGCTGACTTTCTGCTTGCGGGTCGTGCGGTGAACGAGGACCGCGCCGAGCCGGGTTTCCAAGGCCTGTAGGTAATTGCCGACCATGGTCGGCGACAGACCGGACGCTTGCGCGGCCGCTGTCAGGCTACCCGTTTCCACGATGCGGACGAATACGGCCATCGCCTTGAGGAGATCCATTGCGCAATGGTACTGGATTCTGTTTCAAGGTGATGCGCGTTTATCGGCCATCGCTTTGGAAATACATTGCGACATGCAAGCGAAAGGAGGGCAGAAATGCTGTACGAACTCACGACGTTGTCGTGTCCGCTGCTGGACCAGGATACGGTGTCCCGCCGTGCGCATCGGTGGGTATCGAATGCCGACGCGCAAGGAAGGCTGCTCGGCGCATGGCGCACGGAAATTGGCGAGCTATCGCGGATCGTCGTGCTGCGCGGCTTCGGGACGAGGGATGAATTGCAGCATGAACGCGATCGGGCATTGCATGCCGAGCGACCTTTCGGGATTGAAAGCGCATCCGTTCGATTGGACATGGAAAGCTATGCGCTGTTTCCTTTTCTACCTGACATCGAACCGGGCGCATTGGGCGGCTTCTACGAGATTCGCCGCTACTGGCTGAAAGCCGGCGGAATTGCGCCGACCCTTTCCGCGTGGGAACGTGCGGTGGGCCCGGCCAAAGCCTATACGTCGCATCTCGTTTGCAACATGTATGCGCTCGATGGGCCGCCGCGCATCACGCACATCTGGGGATTCCCGAGTCTGGAAGCACGCATGGCGTTGCGAAAGCAACACTATGCAGCGGGCCTGTGGCCGCCGGCAGGGGGGCCGGAGCAGATCGAAAGGGCGACGTCGACGATCGGCCTGCCGGAGGCGTGGTCGCCGTTGCGTTGAAGGCGCCGTGGGTGCCAGATGCGGTAAGCAATGCCAAGCGATATCCGCGGAGACGGCATCGAGAAGCCATGTTGCGACGCGCCGGACGAAACGCCGCAACGGGAACCGCTTCGATTCGTCCTTTCATACCTCTTCCTTCATCACGCCCATCATCGCGGTGAGGCTTATGCGTTGCGCTCGCAAACGTGCGTTGCACCGCCCGCGCCGGATGTCGCGTGTTTTCAGTGCGCCAAATCGGTCATCGGCCCATTCAGCATTTACCCATCGAGAAATCGCTCGACCATGACCACGACCATGCGTTCGGCGAAAATTTCGGGGGGATGCCAGAATGTGGTCCTGGTCTATCATTCACGATTTGCCACGCGCGGTCGGTCACAGTGCGCGATCAGCGAGTACTTCGATATCAGGTCGCTGTTCAAGCCGTTGACCAGGAGTGGCGGCGAACCGCAACCGACAGTCGGCACACCATCACCGAAATGAGCGATTTGAAACACGCAGTCTCTCTCGAGACCCCGAATGGCCCCGATTCCTCCCGTCGCCGCTCGCTGATCGCCGCTTGCGGCGCACACGCCGTGCACGACGGGTTGACCGACGTCATTTACGTGCTGCTGCCGATCTGGCAGGCGCAGTTCGCGATCAATTACGCGCAGATCGGCTTGTTGCGCGGGCTCTATTCCGGCGTGATGGCGGGTTTTCAGTTGCTCGCCAGCCGGGCAGCGCGGCGCTGGGGCCGGGAGCGCTTGCTGGTGGCCGGGACGGCCCTCGCGGGCATGGCCTACCTGATCGCGGGGCAGGCCGGCGGGCTGACGGTACTGCTGATCGCGCTGGTAGCGGGCGGACTGGGCGCCAGCACGCAGCATCCGCTCGCATCGTCGATGGTCACCGATTCCTACGAGGCGGGCGGAGGCGTGAAGGAGGCGCTGGCTCAATACAACTTCTCCGGCGACATCGGCAAGACGCTGATACCCGGCCTGATCGGCCTGCTGTTGACGGTCGTGACGTGGCGAACCGGCGCCACGCTGATCGGCGTGCTGGGCGTGGTTTCAGCGGGCCTGCTGTGGTGGCTGATTCCGTCGAGCGACTCGTCGCGGGCGGCGCGCGACAAGACGCCGAAAACGCCCGCGGGCAGCGGTTCGGCCGGCGGCTTGCACGCGCTGCTCGCGACCGGCACCCTCGACAGTGCCGTGCGGATGGGCTTTCTGACGTTCCTGCCGTTCCTCCTCAAAAGCAAAGGGGCCGGCACTGCCGGTATCGGTCTCGCGCTGACGTTGCTGTTCGTGGGCGGCGCGTTCGGCAAGCTGTTCTGCGGCTATCTGGGCGCGCGCATCGGGATGATGAAGACGGTGTGGCTCACGGAGTCCGCCACGTCGCTGTTGATCGTGCTCGCCGTGTTCTCGCCGCTCTTCGCGATGATGGCGATGCTCCCGCTGCTTGGATTGGCGCTGAACGGAACATCGTCCGTGCTCTACGGTGTCGTGCCGGAGCTGGCCGGCGTCGGCAAGCGCGAGCAGGCGTTCGCGTTGTTCTATACGGGCACGATCGGCGGCGGCGCGCTGTCGCCGGTTCTGTTCGGCCGTCTGGGCGACGTCGCGGGCGTCCCGACCGCGCTGCTGGCGCTGGCCTCGGTCCTGCTGCTGACACTGCCGTTATCGTGGTACGTGCAGAAGGGCCTGGAAGCATAGCGCCTGTCCTAGCCGGCTGCGACCGACCTCGCGAACTCGATGAACTGCTCGACGCAGGTTGACGAAAACGGTTCGGACCACGTGACGACCAATTCGAGAACATGCGGCGTCGCCAGCGGCACGTAAGCGACACCCGAGCGTTGCAACGTCGACGTGAAGCTGGGCACGATGGCGACGCCGCGTTCCGCTGCCACCAGCGACACCAGCGTCGTGATCTGCGACGCGGTAGGCCCGATCCGCGGCGCAACGCCCTCGCGGGCGCACAGATCGTCGAGCGCCGCATTCAGCGCGGAACCGTAGCCCGCGGGGAACGTGACGAAGTTCTCGTTGACGAGTTCACGGAACTCGATCGTCGCCTTGCCCGCGTATCGACTCTGGGCCGGAACCGCGGCGACGAGCGGCTCGCTCGACACGACGAGGGACCCGATGCGCGCTTCCGACGTCTTTGCCGCGGCCCAACCGAATCCGACGTCCAGCGTGCCGGCGGCGATCTGCTGGCGTTGACTCGCGGTCGATACTTCCCGAAACGCCAACTCGACTTCCGGCATGCTGCGGCTCGCATGGCGGATGATGTCCGAAAACGCGTCGGACATCGGAATGGAGCTCGCATAGCCGATCACGACGCGACCGACCATGCCTTGCGCCATCTTGCGCGCCGTTGCCTCCGCCTCGTCGACGGCATGAATGACGCTCCTCGCGTGTTCGAGAAACAGCGCGCCTGCCGGCGTGAGCTGGACCGCGCGCGTCGATCGTTCGAACAGCCGGATACCGAGGTCGGTTTCCAGCGCGGCGATATGGCGCGTCAAAGGCGGCTGGGCAATACGCAAACGCAACGCCGCGCGTCCGAAGTGCAATTCGTCGGCGACGGTCACGAAATAGCGGAGGCGGCGTAGGTCGAGCATTTTTGTCGTTTCGGTATCAATGGCCACGAAAACAGTATTGGCGCGCGTGTCGCCCACTCGTCAGACTGTCACACAAACCAGACAGGGCGTCACCAGTGGGCAACAGAACCATTCGATCCGCATTTTTCCTGTGCGGGTTTGCGGCTTTTCTCAATCTTTATTCGACTCAGGGCATCCTGCACGAACTTGCCGCGGCATTTGACGTGAGCCCGGAACAAGCCGGCCAGGGCGTCAGCGCCACCACCTTGGCGGTCGCCATTATCGCTCCGTTCGTCGGCGCGCTGGCCGCCCGCTTCGATCGCCGAACGGTCATTTCGTGCGCCGCCGTCGCGTGTGCGCTTCCCGTTCTCTGGTCTGCGCACGCGGCGAGCTTTTCATCGTTCCTCGCCGCCCGCTTTGCCGCGGGCGTGCTGATGCCGTTCATCTTCGCGATCTCGATCGCGTGCATCGGCGAGGTCTTCAGCCACGACGCGGCGACGGAGGTCAGTGCGCTCTTCGTCGCCGGCACGACACTCGGCGGATTCGCCGGGCGTTTCGTGACGAATAGCCTGACGTCCGCGTTCGGCTGGCGCCACGCGCTCGACGTCATCGCGTTCCTGTGTCTGGCAACGGGCCTCGCGATCCATGCGTGCCTGCCGGCGGCCGGCGCCGCGCGTCCGGGCGACGAAGGTGCGTCGGCATCTCGCTGGACGCTCTTGACGCGCGGCCCGCTGCTCGCGTCGTTCCTGGTCGGCGCATGCGTGCTCGCGTCGCAGGTCGCGACGTTCACCTTCGTCGGACTGCGGCTGGCCCGTGCGCCATTTGGCTTCGATACGGTCGAGATCGGCGCGATCTATGCGGTGTTCCTCGTCGCGGTCGTCGTCACGCCGCTCGCGGGCCGCGTCGCGGCGCAACGCGGCCCGCGCGATCTCGCCCTTGCGGCGACCGGGCTCGCGATCGTCGGTGCATTGCTGACGCTGTCGAGCAGCGTCATCGCGATCCTGGCCGGCCTCGCGCTCAGTTCCACCGCGGTGTTCGTCGAGCAGGCGTCGGCCAACGCGTTCATCTCGCGGGTGGCGCGGGGTGCAAGATCGACGGCGATCGGCATTTACCTTTCCTTCTATTACTTCGGCGGGAGTCTCGGCTCGGTCCTGCCCGTTCCCGCGTGGAATCGCTGGGGCTGGGTGGGCTGCGTCGCATTCGTCGTCGGTGCACAGGCGCTCGCAGGCGCGCTCGTGTTTTTCTTCTGGCGCGGGATGCCTCCCGCCAGCGCAGGCAGACCGCGCTCACCCGAAGTGCGGCTGACCCGGTAGTTCGCTTCAAATCACATCTAGAACCGGAGAGAAAAGGATGGAAACGTTTCAATCGCAAGCGGGGTTGCTCGATATTGTCACGCCTGTGCTTCACGGGATGAAAGGCGGACTCCTGAAGGATGCGCTCGTTGCGGCCTTCTCGGCCGAGGAGGAGGCGCTTCGGGACATCGAAGGTGCATTCCGCCGGTTGACGGAGCGTGGCTATTCGGCGCCGGCTCTTCGCACCTTCTTCGCCAGTTGGTCGAAGACCAACAATTCCGCGGCGAGCGTCTCCGGCCTTGCAAACCGGATCACGCTGCTGGCGCGCTCCGACGCCGGTTCGGCGGCGTCGAACCAGCTTCATGACGTATGCGCGAGCCTGCAGCGCATCACCGACGAGGATCTCGGCGCGCTGGGCGGCGTGCTCCATGCCGATCTCTTCTATACGATGGCGACGGCTGCGTGCGGTGACGACACGTGGCTGCTGAAGTCCGCTTGCCTTCCGTCCGCGCAGGCATTCAAGGACTGGACGGATCGTCAGCGGCTGAAGGAACGGGATATCCTCCTCGGCCTGCTTACCACGCTGGTTCACGAGGTTTACACGCACGGTGAAGTCGAGTTCATCCACGACCTTTACAAATCCTGGTTCCACACGCACGTCGGCATTCCGGCCGATCGCGTGCGCCACATCGTCGCGTGGGTCACCGTGCATACCGGCGGGACCGAGAGCAATCACTTCGGGCACGCCGTACAGGCGGTCAACGCGTTCGCCGACGCAATGCAGGTAACGATCGACGCATCGGCCGCGACGACGCTGTTCCAGGACTACCTGCGTCGCAAGGCGACCGTCATGCGCGAGTGCGCGCAAGCGCTCGTCTGACGCAGTGCGGGGTCGGCCCAGGTGCCGACCTGCCGGGTTCAGTTCGCACAACTGATTACTGAGGCGAAGCCCACGACCGGCTCGCCTTGCCGTGGCTCCATTTCATTGGTTTTCGCCTACGACGACATGAATACACGCGACATCCCGCAAATCGAGTTGCCGTTGTCGGACCGTGCGCGCAGCGTTACCGCACCGGGCACGTCGAGCATGCGCAGCAAAGCAAACGCATTGAAGGACCGTGGCGTCAAGGTCATCAATTTCGCTGCCGGAGAACTTTCTTTCGATGCATGCCCGCCCATGAAGGCGGGCGCGATCGATGCGGTGGAAAGCAGGCGCAATCGTTATACGCCGCCGATCGGATTGCCCCAACTCCGAGAAAAGCTCGCGGAAAGCGTGAGCCGGCGATGCGGGGCGATGTTCACGGCAGACGAGATCGCCGTCACGGCGGGCGCGAAGCAGGCGCTCTTCAATGCGTCGATGGTCCTGCTGAACCCCGGTGACGAAGTGATCGTTCCGACTCCCTATTGGGAGACCTTTCCGACCCAGATCCGGCTCGCCGGTGCGACGGCCGTCTGCGTCGACACGCAGGCCGATCAGTACCGACTGACCTGGCGTTCGGTCGAGGGCGCGCTGACGGACAGAACCCGAATGATCGTGATCAACACGCCCAACAACCCGACGGGAACGGTCTATCAGCGCGAGCAGTTGCTTGGAATCGCAAAGCTCGCGTTCGACCGCCAAATCTGGGTGGTGTTCGACGAGTGCTATCGGCATCTCGTCAGGCATCCGCACGAGCATCACAACATCCTGTCGCTTTTCGAGCCGCTCAGGCGACAGACGGTCCTCGTCGACTCGTTTTCGAAAAGCCAGGCCGTGACTGGCTGGCGCGTCGGCTACGCGTGTGCGCCGGCGCACGTGATAGCCGCGATGCACAATCTGCAGGGGCATACGACGTCGAATCCCAGTAGCCTGTCGCAGTACGCGGCGCTGAGCACGATCACGTCCGGTTCCGACGCATTCATCGCGGAGATCAACCGGTTCCTCGAGCAGCAACTGACCACGGCACGCACGTTTCTGGACCGGATCGCGGGCGTCGCCTATGCCCCGCCGGAAGGCGCGTTCTACCTGTTCGTCGATGTCTCGGAAAAGTTGGGTCGCCATTACCGCGGGCAGCGGATCCGCGACGTCGACCATCTCGCCGAACTGCTATTGACGGAAGCGCACGTCGCTGTCGTTCCGGGTGCCGGCTGCGGCGATTCAAACTGCATCCGGATCTCCTATGCAATCGAACATGAAGAATTGATCGAGGGCCTGCTTCGCCTCGGCCGGTTCGTGGCGGAGATCGACGTCGATTGAACCCGACGGTTGGCGCCGCCACACGGCCCGATCGGCTTGTCGAGTAGCGCCGACATTGGGGGCGCCGATCGTGCAAGCCTCATCACGATCGACACATTCATCAATCGAGGAGGAAGACATGGAGCATTCGACGCACGCTTTCATCGATTACGTCAACGACGCACTGATCGACGTGGAGGACAGGCGGCTCGTCGACGCGCTGCTGACCGGCTTCGAAAATAATCGCGACAGGTTGCGCGAATACCGGAAGACCTATGAAGGCATCACGTCGGGAAAATGGACCACCGACTCGCTTTGTACCTTTTTTTGCGGATGGCGCAGCCCGGATGGCGCCGCCCATGCCGTATCGAGCATCATCGTGCGTCTCCTGCAGGAATCCGAGTCGCTCGATGGCGAACGGAACAAGGTGAAGATGCTGACAGCCGCGCGACACTGCGGCGAGATCATCGTCGAGGATATCGGCCTCGGCGAGCTGCACGGACATCCACACCATTCGAAGCTGTATCACCGGATGGCAACCGCCATCTGCGGTTCGGACAACTGGCGCCTGCAGGACCGGTTTCTCGATCCCGTCACGAAGGAATTCTCTGCATGGGTCGGACAGAAGCGCCCGCTCGCACCGGACCTGATCGAGGCCATCGAGATGATGGCGATGACCGAGCTGTTCAATACGGGCGAATACAACCTGATGACGCCGATGTGGAAGAAATGGATACGCGAGTCCTTCTCGGTCACGGCGACCGAGGTCAACCGGATCGCATCGTT
This sequence comes from Burkholderia sp. AU39826, assembly GCF_020419965.1. Taxonomy (NCBI): domain Bacteria; kingdom Pseudomonadati; phylum Pseudomonadota; class Betaproteobacteria; order Burkholderiales; family Burkholderiaceae; genus Burkholderia; species Burkholderia sp. AU39826. The sequence goes on along the minus strand of NZ_JAIZQG010000018.1, from coordinate 22,705 downwards.
TCTGAGCGTGCATTGCGGAAGCGTCGAAGCGCGGCATTTCAGGCACGCGGCCGACGCGCTGACGCTTTATGCGGAAGCGTCGAACCAGGAGATCAACTATCGCCGTATCGGCATGCTGTCCGACGAGTACGTGATCCGGGCATGCGAGCACCTTGGAAAGATGGCATCGGTGCTCCGCGCGTAACGGGCCAGGGAAACGAGCCGGCGGGCCGCATCCCGGCGCGATAGGCGAGGCCGGAGCGGGAAGCCGCCAGTGCCTGCCGGCGAATGCATTCGAATCCTGCTTCGCCAAATGAATGAGTCCAACGCTCGCCGCGGCGAGCGACTGAATCGAGGTCAACAAACATGCGTATCGAATCGGATTCGATGGGTTCCATCCAGGTCCCGTCGGAAAAATACTGGGGTGCACAAACCGAGCGTTCCATCATGAATTTCCCGATCGGCCAATCCCGCTTCAAGTGGGGAAGATCGATCATCCATGCAATGGGCATCCTGAAGAAGGCCGCGGCGCTGGCGAATCTCAAGCTCGGCGAATTGCCGGAGGCGATCGCCATCCCGATCTCGGAGGCAGCGGACGAAGTGATCTCCGGGGCGCTCGACGATCATTTTCCGCTGGTGGTGTTTCAGACGGGCTCGGGCACGCAGTCGAACATGAATGTCAACGAGGTCATCTCCAATCGCGCAATCGAAATGAAGGGCGGGGTGCTCGGCAGCAAGACGCCGATTCATCCGAACGATCACGTCAATCGCGGCCAGTCGTCGAACGACACGTTTCCGACTGCGATGTATATCGCGGTCGTCACGGAACTGTTCGACACGTTGTTTCCGAGCGTGATGGCGTTACGCGATACGTTGCTGGAGAAATCCGAGCGGTATTTCGACGTCGTGAAGGTCGGGCGCACGCACTTGCAGGACGCGACGCCGATCACGTTCGGGCAGGAGATCGGCGGCTGGGTGAAGCAGATCGACTATTCGCTCGCGTCGATTCGGACCAACCTGACTGGGCTGTACGATCTCGCGATCGGCGGCACGGCCGTGGGCACGGGGCTGAACGCGCATCCGCTGTTTGGTGACACGTGCGCGGCCATCATCGGTGAACTCACGGGGCATCCGTTCCGGTCGTCGGCCAACAAGTTCTTTGCGTTGTCCGCGCACGACGCGCTCGTCAGCACGTCCGCGGCGATCCGAACGCTCGCGATGGCACTGCTGAAGATCGCCAACGATGTTCGCTGGCTGGCAAGCGGGCCGCGCTGCGGGATCGGCGAGATTCATATTCCCGAGAACGAGCCAGGCTCGTCGATCATGCCGGGGAAGGTCAATCCGACGCAATGCGAAGCGCTCACGATGGTTTGCACGCAGGTATTCGGCAACGATGCGACCGTCGCATTCGCCGGGAGCCAGGGAAATTTCCAGCTCAACGTGTACAAACCGGTTATGGTCCACAACGTGCTGGAGAGCATCACGCTGCTCGCCGACGCGTGTCGCGCGTTCAACGTGCATTGCGCGGTCGGCATCGAGCCCAATCTGCAGCAGATGGACGAGAACCTCGAAAAGAATCTGATGCTGGTCACCGCGCTCAATCGTCACATCGGCTACGACAACGCAGCGATCGTTGCGAAGACGGCTCACCGCGAAGGGAAATCGCTGAGGGAAGTCGCGAATGCGCTGGGATTCGTCGCACCGGAGGATTTCGACCGATACGTCGTGCCGCTCGACATGACGCGATCCTGAAAGGGTATCGACGAGGGGACCGATCGCTGTTTGCTCTATGTCGAGGCCGGTTCGGACGAGGGCATGATTCACGGCCGCACGAGCCGCGATGCCTCGGCATCGATGGAATCGTCGATCTGGTGCCGGGCACGCGATGAACGGCCACAATCGTTCTGGAGAGGGCCTGGCGCATGCGTCAGGCCATTTCTCCAGTTGAAGGCTTCAAATCAGGAGAGGGAGCTGTCGCCAGCGTCGGCTCCACGACGGCGCCGTGCTCAGCCGTCGAGCCAGCGTCGTCCTCAGCACCGCGTACCGCCGGCAACGCGACCCGCACATAAATAAACGCGCGCCGTTCGCGATCGGGCAGCACTTGCGGCCCGTAGCTGATCTTTACCGCCCCGTCATCGATCTCGCCGGCCTGCGCGAAGCGCCACGCACCGGGATCGCTGTCGAGCAGGAATTCGGCGCGCGCATACGCGTGCGGCTCGAACAACTCGGGAATCGTCACCGTTTTTCCGTCGAGCCTGTCGAGCAATGCTTCGACCACGTTGAAACCGTAGCCGTCGCGCACGATGTCGCAGATGAAGCTGCCCGCGATGCGCGGATTCAGTTCGATCACGTGCGGCACGCCGTCGTGCACGATGCAGTCGAGATGCGCGGGCCCCCACGTGAGCCCGGCGGCGGCGGTCGCGCGCGTGCCGACGTCGATCAGCGCGCGCAGCGTGTTGGCGTCGAGATCGAGTTCGGACGTATACCCGCGTTCGAGAAAACCCGCGCCATGCCGCTTGAGCTTGCGCAGTGCGCCGACGTAGCGGCCGTCGAAATACTCGACGCAGTATTCGCTGCCCTCCAGGAATTCCTCGATGACGATGCGTTCGGTCGCAAGCGATCGTGCATCGGCCTGCACGGCGGCGAGCGCATCGAGCTGCGCGCGCACGGCGGCGATGTCCTCGCAGCGGCGCACGCCGTCGCTCGCGGAGCCTTCCGACGGTTTGACGACGACCGGAAAGCGCAACGGGGCGGCGGCCGCCGCGAGCGCCGCCGGCGCGGCCAGCGTACCCGACACGAACTGCGCGGCCGGGATGCCGTGCGCGGCGAGCAACGCCTTCTGGTTCGACTTCGACACCGCGTGCGCGACGTGCCGCGCATCGGGGCCGGGCAGCCCGAGCGCATCGGCGACCCATGCGGCGGTGCGCGCATAGGTGTCGTGCGCGGTCGTCACGCGCAGCGTGTCGAGTTCGTCCGGAAAGCGTGCGCGCAGCCAACCGGCGAGCTGGTCGGCGTCGGGCGCGAGGTTGACCGTCTCGACGCCCGCGGGAAACACGCCGTCGAGACGATGGCCGGGCGCGGTGACGACGGTCACGGCCACCTGGCGCGCGAGGGCGGCGCGCACCAGCGCGACGCTGCTGCCGGTGGCGCGTGCGCCGATCACGATGAGTCGCTTCATGGTGAATCCTTGATCGAGGACGGGAGAGCTAGCGTGCGCGCCGGCGCAGGCGCTGCGCTTCGAGGCGGGGCAGCAGATGCTGAACGACGCGCGGCAACGTATAGATCGGCAACTGCGCGCACGCGAACACGAGCGCCATGGTCGGCGTGGCGGCCAGTCCGAGCGCGGCCCACATCAGCCCGACGTTGCGATTGGCGACGATCAATGCGACGTTCAGGCGCGTGCGGACATCGCCGGGCGTGAGCCCGTACGCGACGATCTGGAAACCGGCGTTGACGGCGAATGCAAGCGCGATCGCCGCCAGTGCGCGGTGCGGTGCGTCGATGATCGACTGCTGCATGCCGGCCATCGTGCCGAGCGCGAAGATCAGCAGCGCGACGACGACGGTCGCGTCGATCGGCGTCGCATGGCGCGCGAGCCGCGCGCCGGCAAGGCGCCGCACGAGCAGCGCGACGCCCTCGGCGCTGCCGATCAGCAGCGCGAGCCGCAGCGCGAGGCTCGACGGCGAGATCGACACCGCGGCGTCGTGGCTGAACCAGGCCGTCAGCAGCGGCGCGGTCAGCGGCACGAACACCATCGACGCGAGGGTCGCGACGAGCGCGACACTGGCGTCGAGCGACAGCATGCGCGCAATCGTCGACGTGCCGCTCGACGGCGGCGCGCAGTACGCGATCACCAGCGCGACGACCCAGTCGTACGGTAAACCCGCGAGCCGCGCGGCGACGCCGAGCGCGATCGGGCACGCGATCATCGTCAGCGCGGGCAGCAGTAGCGACACGGCGGGGCGCCGCGCGACCGCGCGCACGGCGCTCGGCTCGACGCGCAGCAGCGTGCCGAGCACGAACAGGAACACGGTAACGGGCATCAGCGGCCGCGCGAGCGCCGCGAGCGGCGGCACCAGCAGCCCGAGGCCGACACCGCACGCGAGCACGGTCGGGCCGCGCCGCACCAGCGCGGCGATCAGTGCGCGCATGGACGAACCTCGGGCCGGCGGCGAACGGGAGTGAAGCCGAAGCGGGCAGCGAATGGCATGCGGATTCCTCGGAAGGGGCCGGCACGGAATACGCGCTAGGCTAATCCGGATGGTGGGCGAAGTAAAATGATATAAACTGAATCGGTAACAAGAGAAACTGATATGAACATCCCATTGCTCGAAACTTTCCGGGCCGTCGTGCAGGAAGGCAGCGCGTTGCGCGCGGCCGAACGGCTCGGCTGCACGCAGTCGAACGTCACGGCGCGGCTGCGTCAGCTCGAGGAATCGCTCGACGCACCGCTGTTCGACCGCCATGGCAAGCGGCTGGTGCTGAACGATGCCGGGCGCCGGCTGATGCCGTATTGCGACCGCATCCTGCGTCTCGTCGACGAAGCGACGCAGGTGGTGCGCGAAACGCCGGTTGCCCGTAGCTTCCGGCTCGGATCGATGGAAAGCACGGCCGCCACGCGGCTGCCTGCGCTGGCCGCCGCGCTGAAGGAGCGCGACCCGGCGCTCGGCCTCGCGGTGCAGATCGGCAGCGAGCCCGATCTGGCGGATGCGCTGCTGCGCGGCCGGATCGACGCGGCGCTCACCGCACGCGCGGTCGTGCGGCCCGGGCTGCGTTACGAGCCCGCGTTCGCGGAGGACATGGTGCTGGTGAGCGCCGCGACCGTCACGCGCCGGCAACTGCTGGCCGACAACGCGGTGCGCCTGCTCGCGTTTCACGACGGCTGCCCGTACCGCGCGGTCGCGGAGCACTGGCTGAAGGCGCGCGGCGTCGCGATCGAATCGGTGTCGTCGTTCGGCACGTTCGGCGCGATCCTCGGCTGCGTGGCGGCCGGGATGGGCGTCGCGATCCTGCCGAAGCGGATCACGACCGAGCACGTGGCGCGCAAGGAACTGCGCGCGCATGCATTCGACGATCTCGACAGCGTGACAACCTACCTCGTCACGCCCGACGAAACGCCCGCGCTGCCGGAACTCGACGCGTTGCGTGCGGTGCTCGGCCGGCAGGCCGGTGCGCTGCTCGCGCGCTGACACTGGCACGCCGCGACCCTAGACCGGCGCGACCGCGCCTTCGTCCGCGAAGAAATCGGCCTCGATTTCGCGAATCCGCCGGCAATCCTCGAGCAGCCGTTCGAAGGTCGGGCTATACAGGCCGACCGTGCCGAGCGCCGTTTGCAGGTCGGTGGTCACGCGCAGCGTGTCGCCGACCTTGATCCACTGCTTGAGCCCGACGAACGACGGCAGCGCCTGGATCGCCTGCCACGTGAAATCCTGCCGCAGCACGCCGTTGCGCGACGACAGCAGCAGCACGTGACCGCAGTACCCGCGAAAATCCGTCGGCGCGGCGACGTCGCCGAACAGCCGCTCCGGATGCAGCACTGCTTCGACGGTGGCCGATACGTGATTCTCGCCGCTGACCGCGCTCGTCAGCCGCGGATCGAGACTGCCGTGCAGCCGCGCGTTCAGCTCGACGATGGTCGGGCCGTCGGCCGTATCGAACAGCTCGAGGTGGGTCGGCCCGAAGCGCACGTCCAGCGCATCGAGCACGTCGGCCGCGTAGTCGAGCAGCGGTGCGTAGCGCGGGTCGGCATGGTTCAGCACCAGCATCTTGTCGAGCCGCGGCGCGTGCGTGCGGTCGCGATGCACTTCCCACAGGCTGACCACGCGATGGCGGCCTTCGAATGACACCGAATCGACGATGTATTCCTGCCCCTCGGAATAGCTTTGGATCACGATGTCGTCGTTCGGCTGGTTGTACAGCGAACGGGTGTTCAGCACGTCGCGCGCGGCGGCCTCGACCTGCTCGAGCGTCCGGCAGATCTTCACGCCGGCCACGCCCGCGCTGCGCGCCGGCTTCACGACGAGCGGCAGCGCGCGCTGCGCGCGCGCCCAATCGAGCGCTTCATCGACCGACGTGCTGTGGAAGTGCGCCGGCGCGCGCAGCCCGGCCTGGCGAATGCGTTCGTTCATCGCGAACTTGTCGCGTCGCGCGGCGGAGGTGGCGAGCGGGTTGCGATACGGCACGTCGAGCCGCTCGGCCAGCGTGTCGGCGAGCTCGAGCGCCGCGTCGAGGCCATGCAGCACCGCGCCGATCCGCAGGTCGCCCAGTTGCGCGAGCGTCGCGTCGATGTCGCCGCGATGCTGGACCTGCCGGATGTAGTCGGACGGCACGAACTGGTCGCGGTAGATGGCCGGCAGATCGGGGTCGCTGATCACGTGCGCGCAACGGATGCCGTATGCGCGAAACGCGGGGGCCAGGTAGGCGGCGGTCGACGCGCCGTCGACGATCAGGACGGTATCGATGAAGCGATGCTGCATGGATTCCTCTCGCTCGGATGGAAAATCGGTTGAAGGAGTGCGTGCGGCAAGGTGCTCAGGCCCGCGTGCCGGTATCGCGGGCGTCGCGAGGCCAGCGCACGGCCAGCACGACGCAGAGTGCGACGAGCACGGCCGCGACGGCAAACGCGCGCGCCGCGCCGGCCACGATTGCCGCGCCCTGGCCGGCGACCAGCGCGCCGAGCGCCGCGACGCCGATCGCGGCGCCCACCTGACGCGCGGTATTGAGGATCGCGGACGCGGTGGCCGAGCGGCCGGCCTCGACGCTGCCGAGCAGCGTCGACGTCAGCGCGGGAATCGCGATGCCGCCGCCGATCGCCATCGCCACGAGCCCCGGCGCCAGCAGCGCGTACGGCGTGTGCGCGGCGAGCGTCCGCCACAGCCACATGTAGCCGGCGAGCGACACGGCGAGGCCGACGATGACGGTCGCGCGGAATCCGTGGCGGACCGCGAGCCGCGCGCTCGCGATGTTGGCGAGCATGATGATCGTGAGCGGCGCGAGCGCGAGCCCCGATTCGGTTGCCGTGAAGCCGCGCGCGTTCTGGAAATAGAGGCTGAGCGAGAAGATCAGCCCGTAGAACGCCGCATTCGTGATCGCGCCGATCGCGAGCACGCCCGGCACGCGCGCGATCCGGAAGAACGCGAGTTGCAGCATCGGCGCGGCCACGCGCCGTTCGATCGCGATGAACGACGCGCCGAGCGCGACCGACGCGATCAACGCGCCGGCCGCGTAAGGGTCGCCGATCCCGTGCGCCCCGGCCCGGATGATGCCGCCCGTCAGCAGCCCGAGCAGGAGCACCGCGACGAGCTGGCCGACCGGATCGAACAGCCGCGTGCGCGCGGCGGCCGAATCCCGCACGTGGCGCAGCGTGAGCCACAGCCCGAACGCGCAGATCGGCAGGTTGATGAAGAAGATCGCGCGCCAGCCGAGCGAATCGATCAGCAGCCCGCCGAGCGTCGGCCCGGCCGCGCTGATCGCGCCGCCCGTCGCGCTCCACCACGCGACGGCTTTCACGCGCGCGGCGGCATCGTTGGCGCACGCATGCGTGATGAGCGCGAGCGACGTGGGCAGGATCATCGCGGCGCCGACGCCTTGCGCGACCCGCGCGGCAACCAGCGCCGCCAGCGACGGCGCGAGCGCGCAGCCGAGCGACGCGAGCAGGAACAGCGCAAGGCCGTACGCGAACAGCCGGCGGCTGCCGAAGCGGTCGGCCAGCGTGCCCGACGTCAGCAGCAGCGCGGCGAACGACAGCGTGTATGCATCGACGATCCACTGCAGCCCGTGGACGCTCGATCCGAACGCGTGGCCGAGGCTCGGAATCGCGACGTTGACGACGGTCACGTCGAGCTGGACGATCGCGAAGCCGAGGCTCGCGGCCGCGACGGTCGGGAGGATGGCGCGCAGCGACGTGCGCGGCGAACCGGTGGTGGCGGTGGCGGTAGCGGGCAACGCGCGGTCGACTCGGTCGAGCGCCGGGGCACGGTCGCTCATCGCGGCTCCCGGTGCGTGCGGGACGTGTGGATGGTGCGGGACGGCAGGCGGTATCGATTCATCTGGCGGGTTTCCGTATGGCGGATCAAGGAAGCCGGCTGCCCGTCGGGCGCCGGCCGCGGCGTCGAATCCGACAGAAAACTAGCATCGACCCACTGGCGAATACAAATAATAAGCAACGATTTTTTAACAAGTATTCATGTTAAGGGTCGGCGCAAAACGCGGTGAACCGGTTCCGTCCGCATTGCTGAACTTATATCGATAATTTTTGTTTGTAATCGAATTAATATCATTTCGAAATGCAATGACGGTCTCCTAGTCTTGTCGAGCGCTTCGCCCCGAGGACGGCGGCGCGCGGCGGCGATGCCATGCCGCTCTTCGAACCAGATCTTTATACGAGAGACCTATGACCTATCTCGCAGATGCACGCATCGCTTTGACGGCAGCGGAATCCGCTCACATCCGCACGACGCTCGGCGCGCTGGATTATGACCCGGCCGGCGGCGCAGGCTATATCAGCGCAGTCCGAAAGCTGGCCTACAACGCGTTTCCCGACCGGATCGTCGACGCATTCGACCGGGCGAAGGCGCCGACGGCGGACGCGCACGGCTCGATCGAGATCGACAACCTGCCGATCGACGACGGCGTGACGGGCAGCCCGCGGTTCGAGGAAACCGGCCGCTCGTTCAAGGCCGGCGTGCTCAGCGAGAACGTGCTGGTCGCGTTGAGCACGCTCGCCGGCGAGCCGTACTCGATCGCGCACGAAGGCCGCGAGCTGGTGAACAACCTGACGCCGCACAAGGCGACCGCTCGCGATTACACGGGCCTCGGCTCCGAGGTCGAGCTCGACTTCCATATCGAAAACGCCGCGCAGGCGCACATGCCGGAAGGCGATACGTCGCCGTTCGCGCTGCTGCTGCTCGGTGTGCGCAGCGAGGCCGGCGGCGGCCCGTACACGCGGCTCTCCGATGCGCGCCGCGCGCTGCAACTGCTGTCGCCGGACGATATCGCGCAACTCTACGGCGAGCACTACATCATCCGCGTGCCGTACCGGTGGCGCGGCGCGACGCCCACGCCGCGCGACAACACCGACCTGAGCGCGGTGCTGTCGGGGCCGCTCGACGCGCCGCGCGTGACGGTCGCGTTCTATCCGGACATGGTGCTGGCCGTCAACCCGCGCGCGCAGGAAGCGCTGGCCAACCTGTATCGCGCGGTGCGCGAGGTGTCGTTCGGCGTGCAGGTGTCACCGGGCAAGCTGGTGCTGATCAACAACCATTTCACGCTGCATTCGCGCGACCGCTTCGATCCGCAGTACGACGAGAACGACCGCGCGTTCCGCTGGGTGCAGCGCGTGTTCGTCGCGCGCAGCCTGTGGAATTTCCGGGCGTTCACGCCGCTGCAGGCACGCGTATTCGACCCGAAGGCGCTGTATGCGGGCGAGTCGGCGCACGCGAGCCCTCCGTCGCCCGTCGTGCAACCGGTGCCGCGGCGTGCGGCCGTGGTCGAACTGGACGCGACGCCTGCGTGACCGAGCCGGCGGGGCAGCGACTGGCGTCGGACGTTGCCGGCCCGCTGCCCGCGCCCGCTTCGCGCATCCCCGAATAAAAACAGGATTCCATGACATATGAGAAGAAACGCCTTTCCCGTTGCACGCATCGCCCGCGTGCTCGCCACCGCGCTGATCGCCGCGAGCGCCGTCGCGTCGCACGCCGCGTCGTTCGACCTGAGCCCCGAGCAACCGGGCCGGCAGCGCGGCGCGGTGAATCCGGCGGTCGAGCAGGCGCTGCCGGCCGGCTTCCGGTTCGCCGAGGCGAACACGCTGACGATCGGCATCGCGCCGAACCTGCCGCCGCTCAGCACCTATGCGACCGACGCGCGCACGGTGGTCGGCTTCGATCCCGATCTCGCGCAACTGATCGCGGACAGCATCGGCCGCAAGCTGAAGATCGTGCCGCTCGCGTGGGCCGACTGGCCGCTCGCGCTGCAGTCCGGCAAGGTCGATGCGGTGATCTCGAACGTGACGGTGACCGAGCAGCGCAAGGAGAAGTTCGACTTCTCGACCTACCGGAAGGATCAGCTCGGCTTTTACGTGAAGACCGGCAGCAAGCTTGCCGCGATCCGCGAACCGAAGGATGTCGCGGGGCTGCGCGTCGTGACCGATTCGGGCACGAACCAGGAAAAGATCCTGCTCGAATGGAACCGGCAGAACGTCGCGCGCGGCCTCGCGCCGGTCGAGATCCAGTATTACGCGGATGCGGCCGAGCGCTGGGTCGCGCTGCAGTCGGGCCGGGTCGACACGATCTTCAGCGTGAATTCGATGCTCGCGTACCAGGCGTCGCTGCGCGGCGATGCAAAACTGATCGGCACCGTCAGCGGCGGCTGGCCGCGCACCGCGGATATCGCGATCACGACCCGCAAGGGCAGCGGCCTCGCCGAGCCGCTGACGCTCGCGATCAATGCGCTGATCGCGAACGGCAGCTACCGGAAGGCGCTCGACCACTGGCGGCTGGATGCCGAGGCGATCGACCGGTCGCAGACCAATCCGCCGGGGTTGCCGCGTACCTGAGTACGGCACGCGGCGGGGCGCACGTGAGCGTCGTCGTAGCCGTCCTCCGCCCCGATCGCGTTGAAGTCGGCATTCGCCGGCAACGTGAAACGGCCGTCGCGATCCGGCTACGGTGTGGCGCCGGGCTGTTTCGTGTCCGGCCCGCTGCCGGCGATCTCGATCGTCGTTTCCCAGCGGAAATAGCCCGATACGGCGCCGTCGCGATCGAGCACCGCGAAATCGGCCGTGCACGTGGTGGCGCCCGGGGCCAGCACCTCGCCGCGCCAGAAATGGTCCTTCATCGGCTGGCACGACGGATGCAGCAGGTCGTCGCCGTTCGGCACCGCCGTGGCGGCGTCGCGGATCTCCGCTTCGATCGGCGCGACGATGCCGGCGTCCTTCAGCGCGAACCGGACGAACAGCACGGTCACCTCCGCGCGCAGCGCCAGCGCGGTTTCGCGCAGATGAAGCCGGTCGCCCGGCGACAGGCCGGCAAAGAGCCGGTTGTCGTGGTGGCTGACCTGCCCGGCGTCGCCGGGGCTCAACACGTAGATGTGCCGGCCGTCGATCACGGTGGGCGCGTCGGCGTCCCGGCTCGCATCGGGATAGGCCGCCAGCAGCGTGACGGCGTCGACGATCGCGAGCGCATCGCAACGTACACCAGACATGAGCACGTCCTCCGCAACAAGGGGCGGGACGCGCGGCCGTCGTGCGGCCGCCCGCGTGCCGCGATCAGTTATGGATCGAGATGAACGGATCCCACGAGAAGCAGCCCTGGCTCTGGCAATTGCGATCGATGATCTGGAACAGGAAATGGTAGGTCACGCGGCCGACCTTCAGGCATTCGGACGACCAGTAGTAGTTCGCGACCTTCTGGCACGTCGGCACTTCGGGCTTGCTGGTGTTCGGCACCGGAATCGACGCCTCCGCGACGCGCGGCGTCGGCGTCGAGATCAGGTCGTTGCCGACGTTGCCGATGAACTTGTAGAACACCACCTGGTTCTCGAAGCCCAGCGACAGGCTCGTTTCGCGCCAGCGGATCAGGTCGCCGACCTGCGCCTTCAGGTCGAGCTCGCCGCCCGCCTGGCCGGAGATGACGTTGTCCTGGTTGGTCACCATATAGACATAGTGCCAGTCGATCAGCGTTGGCGCCGCCGGATTCTTGCTGGGATTCGGATATTTTTTGAGAATGGTTTCGGTATCGAACGAAACGAGCACATCGGTAACGCGTGACATAGAAGCTCCCGTTTGAAGTAATGGGATTTATCGTTGCGCGAATTGCTTCGTGCGGCCACCATCGCCTTGTGCAACAAGGCTTTTCACCGATATCGACACGTGCGGATGCGACCGCGAATGCAGATTATCCCGTTTGATTGCTTGTGGAAGCTGTAAAAGTAAACAGGTCGATAAAATGATTTATCGGGTTAATTTTAAAATCGGAATCAATCGATTCGATGCGTGACACAAATATCGCGACATTGAATCTGTTAATTGATTGGCCGATCGTTGGCAGGGCCGGGAAGGGAGGCTTACCGATACGTCCAGAGCCGGTGCAGCACGAACGTCGTCGGCGGGATCAGCAGCGCGATCGCGACGACGCTCGTCGTGCGCGACGCATCCAGCGCCTCGGCGGCGCGCGCGAGCAGCAGCGTTTCGACGAACCCGGCGAGCGTGACCGCGAGAAAGCGCGTCGCATTGCGGGTGCGTACCGTCGACGAGAAGCTCCACAGCGTATTCGCCAGATACGAGAACACGGTGGCGCAGAGGAACGCGACCGCATTCGCGGTCACCGGCGTCGCATCGCGCAGCGCGAACAGCGCTGTCGCGACCAGCGCGTGAATCGCGGTCGAGCAGAGCCCCGACACGCCGAAGCGCACGAGCCGCGTGCGCTCGGCCTGGAGCAGGCCAATCATGGCGCCGGTGCGTTCAGCGCGCGCCGATGCGCGGCCGGGCCGGCTGCACGCGCCGGCGTGCGGGCTGGCGGCGTGCATCGCGCGCGACCGGCAGTTCGATCACCTTGCCGTGCGCCTGGTAGCGGCGGCGGATCAGGTAGACGGGCCGTTGCTTCGATTCGTCGTAGATGCGCCCGACGTATTCGCCGACGACGCCGATCCCGATCAGCTCGATGCCGCCGATGAACAGCGTGACCGAGATCAGCGACGCGTAGCCGAGCACCGGATTGCCGAACAGCAGCGTGCGCAGGATGATGAACGCGCCGTACACGAACGCGAGCGCCGCGATGCCGATGCCGATGTAGGTCCAGCTGCGCAGCGGCACGGTGCTGAAGCTGGTGATGCCTTCGAGCGCGAAATTCCACAGCTTCCAGCCGGAGAATTTCGAGTGCCCGGCGCTGCGCGGATCGCGCTGATATTCGACGATCACGGTCTTGTAGCCGACCCACGCGAACAGCCCTTTCATGAAGCGGTGCCGCTCGGGCAGGTTGCGCAGCGCGTTCACGACCTTGCGGTCCATCAGCCGGAAATCGCCGACGTTCTCCGGCAGCTTCACGTCCGACAGCAGGTTGTGCACGCGATAGTAGATCGCGGCGGCGGTGCGCTTCGCGAACGAATCGCACGCGCGGTTGCTGCGCTTCGCCGCGACGACCTCCGCGCCGTCGCGCCAGTGTTCGATCATCACGGGGATCAGGCTCGGTGGGTCCTGCAGGTCGGCGTCGAGCGGAATCACCGCATCGCCGGCCGCTTCGTCGAGGCCGGCCGTCAGCGCGGCCTCCTTGCCGAAGTTGCGGGTCAGATCGATCACGCGCACGCGCCGCTCGGCCGCGCCGATCCGGACCAGGCGTTCCAGCGTGTCGTCGCGGCTGCCGTCGTTCACGCAGACGATTTCGAAGCGGATCGCGTCGATCGCGCTCAGCAACGGAATCACGACGTCGAAGAAGCGCTCGACGGCTTCGCCTTCGTTGTAGAACGGCACGACCAGCGAGACGAGCGGCGTGTAGATGGATTCCCGCATGATGATTCCCCTTGTGATGTCGCTTTACCTGCCGGCGCCGAGCGTCGGGCGACCGGTGCGGCGCATGCCGTGCGCCGGGCGGTGGTGTGGCCGGAGCGGGTGGCTGAACCCGGTCTCGGTCGAGGTGTCGCGCGCGTCGGGCATCGACGGCACGTCGCGTCTTTCCCGGGCGATCCGGCTGACGAGCAGCGCGAGCGACGCGAGTGTCGCGAGCGGCATGAACTGGAACGACAGGTGCGGCACGATCGCGAGGCCCGCGAGCGGCATCGGCCACAGCAGCATCAGCCATTCGCGGTCGAAGCGCCGCCAGCCGCGCGTCGACGCATAGCGTGCGTACCACGCGATCACGATGCCGTACCACGTCAGGTCGTAGTCGTACAGATAGGGGCTGACGAGCAGGCATGCGCACGCGAGGGTCGCGGCGCGCAGGGCATACGAGCACGCGCCGCGCCACGCGTAGACGACGGCGACCGCGGCAACCGCCGCCGACAGCAGTTGAAGGCCGCGCGCGACGAGCGCGGGCCAGCCGGCCATCGTCGCGAGCGCGAATGCGGTCGGCATGCGTGCGAGCTTCGCGTGACCGGTGCCCACGATCGTGTAGACGTGGGCGATCAGGTGCGCGAACGCGATCCACGGGGCGACGCCGAACGCGAGCGTCGCGAGCAGGGCGCTGACGGCGATCGTCGCGGCCCATGCGGCCAGCGCGCGCCATTGGCCCGCGCACAGCAGCGCGAGCGGGAACAGCACCGCGAGCTGCGGCTTCATCGTCAGCAACCCGAAGCAGATCCCGGCGCAGACGGGGCGGCGTTTCAGTGCGAGCAGGCCGACGGCGGCAAGCGTCGCGGTGAAGAGGCTCGTCTGCCCGACGATCACCGTAAGGAACGCGCCGGGGAACGCAAGGGCGCACAGCCACGCGACATCGCGCTGCACGGTCGCGCGCATCGCCGCGGCGAACAGCGCGATGCCGATGCCGAGCCACAGCACGAGCGCCAGCGTGTACGGCAGCCAGCCGAGCGGCGCCACGAGCAGCAGCATCGTCGGCGGATAGAGCCACGGCAGCGTGCCGTCCGCGAGCGTCATCGTCGGGACCGCGAGCTTCTGGACCGCGAACAGCGCCGAGTAATGCCACGCGTCGGCGCCGTGCCCGTGCGCGGCGAGCCATGCGGCGCTCCACACCGGCGAGAAATCCTGCGACAGCGGCTCCAGCGCGCCGCCGTGAGACAGGTGCACGCGGATCAGGTAAATGACGATGAACAGCAGCTCCGTCAGCAGCACGGCGGCCGCATAGAGACGCACGCGATCGCGATTGAGCCAGTGCGGATGGCGGCGCGGGCCGGCGATCGGGAGTTCCGGGTGCAGATGGGCATTCGGGTGCGCGTGACGGGCGAACGACGGCGTTTTCATCGTGCGCTCCGCGACGCGAGCGCCGTACGGCGCACGACGACGAACAGCACCGCGAGCAGCACGACCGGCCCGATCTGCGGCAGCTTCATCAGCCGGTTCAGCATTTCGAAGATCGGCAGCAGCCACGCGAGCACGAGAATGCCCTGGTCGCCGGGCAGCCAGCCTTCGTCGAGGCCGTGCGCGATCAGGCAGAAGAGCGCGATGCCGAGCCACGTCAGCTCGTAGTTCCACAGGTACGGCGTCGTCAGCAGCGTGGCGACGGCCAGCACCGCGCCGCGCAACCGCATGTCGCGCGTGCGGCGCCATACGTTGACAGCCGCGGCGAGCGCGACGAGCGCGACCGCCGCCTGGGCGGCCAGCGCGGCCGCCACCGGCGCGCCCGCGAGCCGCAGCGCGGCGAACGGCGTCGGCGACGCGAGCCAGTACGACGCGAGCATGAAATGCTGCGCGCGTACCGTCGCCATCGCATGACTCAGCCCGTGCAGCGCGGCGGGGCCGGCCAGCGCGACGCCGGCCGCCGCGAACAGCGTCGCGCTGAGCGCCGCCGCCGCGAAGGTGCGCCACGCACGCGTCGCGATCAGCACGAACGGGAACACGACGGCGAGTTGCGGCTTGATCGCAAGCAGCCCGATCAGCACGCCGGCCAGCACCGGCCGCTTGCCGAGCAGATGCAGCGCGAGCGCGGCGAGGCCGGCGGTCAGGATGCTGTTCTGGCCGAACAGCGCGGACATGCACACCGCCGAATACGCGACGACGACGAGCGCCGCGGCGCGCGGCACGGGAAGATGCGCGCGCAGCCCCGACAAGCGCGAGACGGCGAACGCATAGCATAAAAGACTGCCCGCGAAAAAGAGGAAGTAAGCGGGCAGGAAAGGCACGAGGGCAACCGGCGCGATGAACAGCAGCATCGTCGGCGGATAGAGCCAGGGAAGCGGCCGGTTTTGCAGATACGCACCGAAGTGCGCGAACTCGGCCTGCAGGAATGACGACGTGTCGTAGGCCGCTGCGGCATGGCCTTGCAACACGAGATGCGATGCGGTCCAGAAGACCGAGAAGTCGGTGCCCGGTCGGGCGGTGGCGTTCGATGTGAAGCCGTCGGTCACGACACCCCAGACGATCAGGAGCGCGACGAAGAGCATCAGCATGATGCAGCTGTACGGAATGATCCGGTCGGCCGTCAGCCATTGAGCACAGCGTATGGCGCGATCGCGCGTTTCACGATTGGCTGTGTACATGATGCCCCGTCTGTGGTTTGGCCGCGTGGTCTGTCGCAGCCGTTCGATGTTGTCGTGCCTGCGGATCGAATCGCGCTGAAATGGCGTTGTCCGGTGAATTCATTGTTGAAGAAAAAATCGCGTGATGCAAACCGCGCACGGCCGGCCGACATTGAATGTGTTCAGCGATTCGGGTGAAAACCGCCGTTTCTGGTATGAGAAAACGCTACCGTCGGCATTCGTGTTTCTGGCCTGAAACATTCCGCGATTTTTACCGGCCGGGCATGCCGCGGAACCCGCGGCGCCCGCGCGCGCCGCCGCGTTCGGGAAAATCCCGAGAAAATTTTTTTGGACCTTTGTGCAGCGCGATGACGGGGTTTCATGCCGGCTACATGCGCCGGCGCCGCATATATCAAAGTTGAAACATTTCGGCGGCCGCGCGGTTGGGGGGAGGCCGGGTGGATCGCCGAAACCCTTGGTGCGCCTCGATTTCGCCCGGGATGGTCCGCTCTTTGCGTAAGCGTTGGCACGGCAGTCGACGATGTGACGACCGGGCGGTTCGGGCAACAGGCAGCGGAACCGGCTCGCGAATCACCTGCGGAAAAAGTCGGGCCGGAGCGCGTCGGGGAACACGCAGCTCCCGTTCGATCCACCGCGGGAACGGTCGTCGAACGACCCGAGAGACCCGGTCGCTTCAGGGCAATAAGAAATCGGCATGGCAGTACATGGGGAATAAAAATGAAAGACCACAGCACATCGCGGATCGCAAGCCGCGTTAAAGACACATTGCGGCTTTGCCGGGAATTCATCTCCCGTTCAACCGGATTCCATGCGTCGGACGGCCGTCGTGCCGTTCAGTTCGATCGACCTGCCCGGCTCATCCGGCCGGTCGCACCGTACGCGCGTCTCTCATGCTCCGTCTCGCCGATACCCGTTCGCACGGACCGCGGTGGTCCGCCCCGCTTCCGCGACTGATCGTCGGCTTCCGATTTCCAGAGTAGTGCCGGTGGTGCCCACCCCCGACGTCATGACCGACGAAGGGTATTTCATAGTAGTCCGAAAGGAGAACGCTCATGTCAAGAATCATCGAAAAGATCGCGTGGTTCGCCCACGATCAGGACGGTGTGACGGCCATTGAATACGGCCTGATCGCCGCGCTGATCGCGATCGGCATCGTCGCCGCGCTGGCGACGGTCGGTACGGATCTGAAGACCGTGTTCAGCACGATCGCCGCGGATCTGGACTCGGCGGTAGCAGGCATCTGATGGACGGTACGACGAACGGTTCGCCCGAATCGTCCGGATCGTTCGTCGGCGCCACACGGCATCAACGACATTCCTCGACGTATCGATGCACGGTCGTCCGACCAGCCGGTGCGCGAGGGTTTTGAAAGTCACCACGCAAGGAGAACATCATGTCCAAGTTCATTCAACAAGCCGGCCGTTTCATTCGCGACGAAGACGGCGTGACCGCCATCGAATACGGCCTGATCGCCGCACTGATCGCAGTCGGCATCATCCTCGCGCTGTCGACCATCGGGAAGGATCTGAAGACCGTGTTCAGCACGATCGCGGCCGACCTCGATTCGGCGGTTGCAGGCATCTGATGGAGCGTGCCGTGGACGGCTCGGCTGGTGCAGCGTTCGAGCCGTCCCCGGCGATTCCGTCAACCGGACACCGGAGACCATCATGAAAGCCATCGTGCGTGTCGCCCGTCGCTGGATCGCCGACGAACGAGGTGTGACGTCGATCGAGTATGCGTTGCTCGCGTCGATGTTCGCCATCGCGGTACTGGGCAGCGTCGTCACGCTGAAGGGTTCGCTCGGCGATGCGTACGAGATGATCGCCGCGGCCGTGAGCACCGCCGTGACCACCGCGCTGGCGATGGCTTCCTGATCCACCGATTCGACCTGCGAGGTTCGCCATGTTTCCCGTTGCGCCGCCTTACCCGGTTCCGTTGTGCGTGACGCTGCTCGCGATCGCCGCGGCCAGCACCGACATCGCGACCCGTCGCATTCCGAACCGTCTCGTGCTGCTCGGCCTGGCCGGCGCGCTGGTTGCTCAGTGCCTGTTGCACGGCGTGCCCGCGGGCGTGCTCGGCTGGCTCGCCGGCGCCGCGACCGGCTTCGGCCTGCTGCTGCCGTTCTACCTGCTGCGCGGCATGGCGGCGGGCGACGTGAAGCTGATGCTCGCGATCGGCGCATGGGTCGGCGCGGAAATGACGTTTTACATCGTGCTGGCCACGTTCCTGGCCGGCGGGATCGGCGCCGTCGCCTACGCGCTGCTGCGCGGGCGGATGCGCCGGATGTGGGCGAACGTGCGCACGCTGATCGTGCGGCGCTCGCACGCGGCGCGCGCCGAGGCCGCCGACGGCCCGGTCGAGATCGCGTCGGTCGGCACGCTGCCGTACGGCGTCGCGATCGCGGCCGGCACGCTGGGCATGCTGTTCGCGTCGTGCGCATAGCGCGGCGGATCCGAAACGAGGACGCAACGATCATGAACACGAACCATACCGAACCGAGACGCGACGCGCAGGTGGCACGCCTGCCCGATCCGCTGCCGTCGCGGGAGGTCCACACGAAGCTGGGCGCGCAACTGCCGCCGGCGCCGCGCTCGCTCGCGGAAACCGGGTTGAGCATGGCGTTCGTCGCCGGCCTCGTGCTGAAGTCGACGCTGGTGCTGGGCCGCCCGTCGTACGGCGACCTGGTCGAGCGGCACTGCCTGCCGCTCGCGGTGCTCGACGACGTCTTTGCATTCCTGGTGCGCGAGCATCTCGTCGAGCTGACCCATCGCGGCGCGACCGATCTCGACGTGACGTTCCGCCTGACCGATGCGGGCCGCGTGCTCGCGCTCGAGGAGCGGGAACGCAGCGGCTACAGCGGTCCCGCGCCGGTCACGCTCGACGCGTATCTCGCGAGTGTGGCCGCGCATTCGGTGCGCAAGCTGCACATCGGCCAGAGCGACGTGTGGGCCGCGTTCGAGGGCGTCGTGATCGACACGGCGGTGCTCGATGCGGCGGCCGCCGCGCTGAATGCGGGCCGGCCGCTGCTGATCTACGGCCCGGCCGGCAGCGGCAAGACCTTTCTCGCCGAGCGGCTCGGCTCGCTGATGCACGGCCGCGTGCCGGTGCCGCACGCGATCTGCGCGGCGGGCGAAGTGATCCAGGTCTACGACCCGCTCGTGCACGTCGATGCGCAAGCCGCGTGCGGCGGCCAGTCGGTCGATCGGCGCTGGCGTCTGTGCCGGCGGCCGGTGGTGATGTCGGGCGGCGAGCTGACGCTCGACGAACTCGACCTGCGTCGCGACGAAGCGGCCGGCTTCTACCAGGCGCCGCCGCACATGAAGGCGAACATGGGCATGTACGTCGTCGACGATCTGGGCCGCCAGCGCGTCGAGCCGCGCGACCTGCTCAACCGCTGGCTGCGTCCGCTCGATCGCGGCGTCGATTTCATGACGCTCGAATCCGGCAACCGCTTCGTGCTGCCGTTCGACGTGTGGCCCGTGTTCTCGAGCAACCTCGCGCCGGAGCAGTTCTGCGACGACGCGTTCATGCGCCGGCTCGGCTCGAAGCTCCACGTCGGCGCGATGTCGATCGACGACTACCGCGCGGTATACGACGCGGCCTGCGCGACGCTCGGGCTCGTCTCGGCGAGCGATGCCTTCGATTTCCTGCTGCATCGGCTGCATCTGCCGACCGGCAAGGCGTTTCTTGCGTGCTTCCCGGCGGACCTGCTGCGCCTCGTGGCCGCCGGCGCGCGTTACCGCGGCGATCCGCCCGAGGTGACGCACGACGCGCTGTACGACGCGTGGGCGAGTTATTTCGGCGCGGCGCCCGAACGGGACGGAGGCCATCCGCCGCCCATCGAGCGCGGAGGCCGTACGTTCGTCACCGGTTGAGCGGTTTCTTTCACGATTCGTCGAGGAGCATTGCCATGAAAAACAGTCGAGCGGTCATGATGCTGGTCGTCGCGATGATCGCGGGTCTTGCCGCGGTCGTATTCGCCTCCCACTGGCTGATGCAGACGTCCACGAGCTCGGTCACGTCCGTCGCGGTGGCCACCACCGACCTCAACCTGGGCGAGCCGCTCGGGCCGAACCAGATCCACATGGTGAGCTGGCCGTCGGGCAGCGTGCCCACCGGCGCGTTCACCGATACGAAGGCGCTCGAAGGGCGCGTCGTGCGCACCAGCCTCGCGCGCGGCGAGCCGGTGATCGAGTCGAAGCTCGCGCCGGTCGGCACGAAGGGCGGGCTGTCCGCGGTGATCGCCGACGGCAGCCGCGCGATCACGGTGCGCGTGAACGACGTGGTCGGCGTCGCGGGCTTCGCGCTGCCCGGCAACTACGTCGACGTGATCGTCAACACGCAGGAACAGCAAGGCAAGACCGACGGGCAGAGCATCTCGAAGATCGTGCTCGAGCACATCCTCGTGCTCGCCGTCGCGCAGCAGGTCAGCCGCGACGACACGGCGCCGAAGGTGGTCAACGCGGTGACGCTGGAAGTCACGCCCGACCAGGCCGAACGGCTCGACCTCGCACGCAGCGTCGGCACGCTGTCGCTGGTGCTGCGCAACCAGGTCGACCAGAAGACGCTGGCCACCGGCGGCGCGACGAAGATGACGCTGCTCGGCAAGGCGCCCGCACCGGAAGCGCCGCCGGCGCCCGTCCATGCGCGGCCGGTGCGCGTGCACGTCGCGTCGCATGCGGCGCCGGAAGTCCGGCGCGACTGCGTCGGTGTGCTGTCGGGCGTGAAGGGTAGCGTCGAATGTTTCTGAAGCAGATCGAACCAGCCAGATAAACAAACCGGCCGCCGGCAACGCGCGGCGGCCTTGGAAGTCGATAACCGGCACGGCGCCGGTCTCTCGGGGGATCAGACGAAATGAAGATCAAACCGCAACGCACAGGTACCGGCCCACTGCGCACACGCGTCGCACGGGGCACGATGATGGCCGCGATCCTCTGTTCGGGATGGCTGACCGTATATGGCGCACTCGCCCAGGAAGGCATCGAATCGGCGGTGCTGACCAAGGGCGGCGCCAGCGCGCCGGCCGCGGTCGGCAAGGGGCCGATGCAGATGACGATCAGCATGTCGCCGGCGCCGGCCGCCGCGCCCGCCGCATCGGCGGGGCCGCTGCGCGGGCCGAACTGCGTTGGCGCCGTGCGCGAATCGACCAGCGTCGCGGTGCCGCTTGGCAAGTCGCTGCTGGTGCCGATGCCGGAGCCGGTCCGCAACCGGACGATCGGCAATCCGGCCGTCGCGCAGGCGACGATGGTGTCGCCGCAGACGCTGTACATCCTCGGGCTCGCGGTCGGCACGACCAACATGATCGTGCAGGGCAGGAGCGGTGCGTGCCGCGTGATCGACGTCGCGGTCGGCGCGGACGCAGGCGGCCTGCAGGCGTCGCTACTGCAACTGATGCCGAACGAGCGCGACATTCACGTGTCGACGGCGGCCGGCACGATCGTGCTCGCCGGCACCGTGTCGAGCTCGCAGGCCGCGCAGCAGGCGGTGCAGATCGCCCACGCATACGGCGACAGCGCGGGCGATGCAGCGGGCGGCGGCAAGCAGGGCGGCGGCGTGCTGAACATGCTGAACGTCACGTCGCCGCAGCAGGTGATGCTCGAGGTGAAGGTGGCCGAGGTGTCGAAGACGCTGATCAACCAGATGGGCAGCGCGTTCAACATCCAGGGCGGGTTCGGTTCGTGGAGCGGCGCGCTGGTCAGCAACCTGCTCGCGGGCGTCGCGAGCGGCGCCGTGTTCAACAAGGCGAACAACAAGCCGTTCAGCATCGCAGCCGACGCGCAGAACACCGACAACCTCGTGAAGATCCTCGCGGAGCCGAACCTCGTGACGATCAGCGGCCAGGAAGCGACGTTCCTCGCGGGCGGCAAGATCTTCATCCCGATTCCGCAGAGCAGCGGCAACGGCACGTCGTCGATCACGCTGCAGGAAGAGGAATTCGGCGTCGCGCTGAAGTTCACGCCGACGGTGCTGGCCAACGGCCGGATCAGCCTGAAGGTCGCGCCGGAAGTGTCGGAGCTGTCGCAGACGGGCGTCACGCTGAGCGCGACCAACATCGGCGGCACGTCGATCCTGCCGCTGATCACGACGCGGCGCGCATCGACGACGGTGCAGATGAGCGACGGCGAATCGTTCGCGATCGGCGGGCTGATCAAGGACAACGCGACCGGCGCGCTGAAGGCGATCCCCGGCGTCGGCGAAGTGCCGGTGCTCGGCGCGCTGTTTCGCAGCACGTCGTTCCAGCAGGACCGCACCGAGCTGATTTTCCTGATCACGCCGCACCTGGTGAAGCCGCTGCAGACCGCGGACGTCGCGCTGCCGACCGACAGCTTCTCGAAGCCGAACGAAATCGACGTGTATGCGACCGGCAACATGGAAGGCCGCCGCGGCGTGCGCAAGGCAGGCGCCCAGCCGATGCAGCCCGCGAACGATGCCGCCGCCGCGCCGCAGACACCGGCCCAGGGGCCCGCACCCGCTCCGGCGCCGAAATCGGAGGCCCCGGTCGCGCCGGCCGCGCTGCCCGCGCCGCGCGCGCCGCAAGCCGACGTGCAGCAGCCGGTGCCGGCCGAGCCGCCGAAGACGCCCGCGC
>NZ_JAIZQG010000017.1:0-138481 GCF_020419965.1 Burkholderia sp. AU39826 | reverse complement strand
CACGGCGCAGCACGATGCCGTCGACCCGTGCACGCACTTGCGCGACGAGGAATGCGCTGGTGCGGCCCGGCAGGTCGGTGAAGACCGGTACGGCTTGCGGCTGGACGGTGACGACGCCGACTTCCGGCGTTTGCGGCGGAGGTGCCGATTCTTTTTTTCCGCAGGCAGCCAGGAAAACCGCGGCTGCCGCGACAGTGATCAAGCGGTATGGAACCCGTTCGACGCGCATGGAGCGACCTCTGTGTGTAACCAATGGAATAAGTGCGGCACCCGGCGGGAGCGCAACACGGATGCGCCTCGCGGCGCAGATCGAACACCGAATTACTGGACTGCTGGATACAGCACGTCGGCACGAGACCTCCGTGCCGACGGGGATGCCGCGAACTGCGGACTGATACTAGGGCGGGAATCAGCAGAGTGGGATATTAACTGATTGCCACTTGGGTCATTCGATCGTAGGGTGGTATTGTATATACATTCACGAATGTATGTAAAAAGCCCGTTCGTGCTCCGCCGGCTGTTCAGTCTTACGGATTGTTACCAACCGCCAGCATAGCCTGTCCGCATGGCGGCGACGAGGGGGTTGCGGACCCTATATTCATCCACGATCGATCCAATTAGGCCTGCACATGGTCAGACGTACCAAGGAGGAGGCGCTCGAGACGCGCAATCGCATTCTCGACGCCGCCGAACACGTGTTCTTCGAAAAAGGCGTGTCGCACACGTCGCTCGCGGACATCGCCCAGCACGCCGGCGTGACGCGCGGCGCGATCTACTGGCATTTCGCGAACAAGAGCGAACTGTTCGATGCGATGTTCGACCGCGTGTTCCTGCCGATCGACGAATTGAAGCGGATACCGCTCGACGCGCCGGGCGGCAATCCGCTGGAGAAGGTGCGCCAGATCCTGATCTGGTGCCTGCTCGGCGTGCAGCGCGACGCACAGCTGCGGCGCGTGTTCAGCATCCTGTTCATGAAGTGCGAGTACGTCGCGGACATGGAGCCGCTGCTGCAGCGCAACCGCGCGGGGATGAGCGAGGCGCTGCACATGATCGACGCCGATCTCGCGGCGGCCGTGGGGCTCAAGCTGCTGCCCGAGCGGCTCGATACGTGGCGTGCGGCGCTGATGCTGCACACGCTCGTCAGCGGCTTCGTGCGCGACATGCTGATGCTGCCCGACGAGATCGACGCCGAGCAGCATGCGGAAAAGCTCGTCGACGGCTGCTTCGACATGCTGCGCTACAGCCCGGCGATGCTGAAGGACGGCGACTGACCGGGCGGCGCATCGCGCGCCGCGTCGCCGTACCGGGTCAGGCCGCCTTCGCGCGCCGCGCGCGGGCCCGCCGGTTCGACGCGGCCACCGAATCGCGCGCCGGCATCGCCGCGCCGGCCAGCCCCGCGATCCACGTGTCGGTCGACATCACCGCCGCGAAATTCGACTGGAACACCACCCCGTACGCGCGGTGAATCTCTTCGGCGCTCGCCGCGCCCGCTTCGTTCTCGTAAGGCAGCGCGCCCGTCGCGTCGTTCAGGTACTCGACCTTCAGCCCCGCATGCGCCGCGTGATAGACGGTCGACGCATTGCAGTTGTGCGTCATGTAGCCGGCCACCGCCAGCGTGTCGATCCCGTGCGCGTCGAGCCACGCGGCGAGATCGGTGCCGGCGAACGCGCTCGCCTGCGCCTTCTCGATCCGATGCGCGTACGGCCGGCTGGCCACCACCGCGTGCAGCGCGACGCCGTCGGTGCCTGGCGCGAAGATCGGCGCGCCGGCCGGCGCGACGTGCTGAACCACGATCACCGGCACGCCGGCCGCGTGCGCGGCGTCGATCGCGCGGCCGATGTTCGCCAGCGACACGTCGAGCGGCGGATATTCGATCGGCAGGTTGCCGGTCACGTATTCGTTCTGCACGTCGATCACGATCAGTGCGCGACGGGCAGCGGGACGGGAAGCGGAATGCGGGGCCGTGTTCGACATGGCGATCTCCTGGTCGGGGAGGCGCTGCCCCGCCCCGGAGCGGGACGGCCAGCAGTGCGATGCGATGCATTGTCGGCGCGCGCGACCCGCGCTGATAGTGGCCCGATAGCCATTCTTCGATAGAATCGGGCCATCACCTTCCCGGAACCGCGCCATGCTCGCCGCCGCGTCGCCCGTCAGCTCCATTCCGACCGTCGTCGCGGTGATCGCGTACGACGGCATCAGCCCGTTCCACCTGTCGGTGCCGTCGGTCGTGTTCGGTCAGGCACGCGACGCGGCCGTGTCGCCCGCGTTCGAGTTCCGCGTCTGCTCGGTCGAGCGCGGCCCGCTCGCGACGACGGGCGGCTTCACGATCACCGCGCCGTACGGGCTCGACGCGCTCGACGATGCGGACATCGTCATCGTGCCTTCGTGGCGCGACCCGGACGAAACGCCGCCCGACGCGCTGCTCGATGCGGTCCGCGCGGTCGCCGCGCGCGGCGTGGAACTCGTCGGCCTGTGCCTCGGCGCCTACGTGCTCGCCGCGGCCGGCCTGCTCGACGGTCGCCCGGCCACCACGCACTGGGCGTGGGCCGACGATTTCGCGCAGCGCTTTCCCCGCGTGAAGCTCGATCCGGACGTGCTGTACGTGGACGACGGCAACCTGATGACGTCGGCCGGCACCGCGGCAGGCCTCGACTGCTGTCTGCACGTCGTGCGGCGGCGCTTCGGCTCGGACGCCGCGAACCGCATCGCGCGCCGCCTCGTGATCCCGCCGCACCGTCAGGGCGGGCAGGCCCAGTACGTGCCGCAGCCGGTCGCGGCGCACCCGCGCGACGCGCGGCTAGCGGGGCTGCTCGACTGGGTACGCGGCCATCTCGACGCCGCGCACAGCGTCGATTCGCTCGCCGAACGCGTGCTGATGAGCCGGCGCACGTTCACGCGCCACTTCCGCCAGGCGACCGGCACGACCGTCACCGCGTGGCTGCAGGCCGAGCGGCTCGCACGTGCGCGGCTTCTGCTCGAAACCACCGGCCAATCGATCGACGCGATCGCGCAGGCGGCCGGCTACGGCTCGAGCGTGTCGCTGCGCCAGCATTTCACGGGCGCGCTCGGCACGTCGCCGTCTGCGTATCGGAGGGAATTTCGCGGCGCCGGAGCCGGTGCCGGCGGGGGACGGTGACGCCCGTCGTGCGGGCGCAGCGCGGGCCGAGACGCGGAACCGGGCGGCCGATCGGCCGCTCAGCCGCCGTTGAACCAGCGTGCCGCGTAAAGCAGCAGCGCGACGAACACGATCATCGCCGCCCAGGCCCACACGGGCACCGTGCCGGAATCGCGATGCCGGAGCGCGCTCGCCGCCCGCCCGCTCAGCGCGCCGCCGAGATGCGGCGGCAGCGAACGCTTCGTCGCGGCCATCAGCGATGCGGGCCGCAGGAACACATGCTGGCGCCGCTGCGCAGAAGCGCTCGCGCGATTCGGCGCGAGGCCGTGCTTCGCCTGCACGACCGCGCTGAACTCGCGGAAGAACGTGTCGGTCCATTCCCGCAGCGCATTGTCGATCTGCCGCCCCGGCAATTCGGCGAGCGGCCCGCTCGCGGTGGCCCAGACCACGTACTCGATCCGCGTGGCGGTCGCATCGTCATCCGGCATCAGCACGAGTTCGACCTGGCCGCGCAGCGCGCCGAGGCCGTCGGCCCGCGCCTTGAAGTTGAGCACGCGGCGCGGCTGCCCTTGCGCGTCGCCCTGCTCGGCGGCCGCGTGCGCGCGCACGTCGTAGCGGGCGCGCAGCGGGCCGAGCGGCACCGTGATCGTCAGCGCGAACTCGCCGTGCGCGAGTTTCACGAACGATTCGCAATGATCGAAGCTCGCGCGCAGCAGTGCGAGATCCTCCAGCGCGTCCCGCACGACAGGCGGCGCGAGCGGTACGCGTAACGTGTCGTTCAGTTCCATGTCGCCTCCCCGATGAACGCGCGCCGCATCAGGACGTCTCGACGAGACTGTCGACCCGTGCGACATCGAAGGCGACGTAGAGCGCGAGCACGGCCGCCGCCTCCTTCGGCTGTTCGTAACTCCATGCGGCGTTCTCGATCACGCCGTCTTCCGTCTGCAAGTCGAAATGCACGGCCTGCCCCCTGAACGGGCAGGCCGACGTGACGCCCGATTTCACGAGCCGGCGCATGTTGACGTCGCCGCGCGGCAGGTAATGGATGTCCGGAAGCCCCGCCTCACGGACCGTCAGCGCACCGTGCGAATCGGCATAGGTGATGCCGCGATGGATCACGCGCACGCGATGACGGTTCGGCACGATTTCGAGTCGAGGGTCGGCTGCATCGGACATCGTCTCTCCTTCGGGCGGCAGTCAGGCCGGGGCAGGAAACGAAAAAGCCACGGCACGCATGCCGTGGCTTTCATTATGGGCGAAACTTCGTCCGATTGCGCGACCGGGATCGCGGCCGCGTGCGGCGGGCTACTGCGCACTCCACTGGAACGCGGCTTTCGCGCCGCCCTTCGCGCCGACCGTGACGGCGCGCGATTCGTCGCTACCCTGGTACGACGCGTGCACCGTGTAGCGCCCAGGCGGCACCTTCACGAGCATGTAGGGTCCACGCGCATCGGTTTTCAGCACTTCGGCGCCCTTGCCGTCGACGATCCGGACATGGACGTCGGCCAGGAACTCGCCGCCCTTGCCGGTGAAGCGCAGCGCGAGCGGCCACTGCGCCTCGCTGCGCTGGAACGCCGTCGATTCGTCCAGCCCGACGCCGCCGGACACGAAGGTGACGTCGCCCTGCTGGCGCGCGGCGGGCAAGCCGTCCGCCTGCGCGTACGCGCCGGTCGCGCCGGCTGCGAGGCCGGCGGCCAGCGCCGCGGCGACGGCAAATCGGGACACGTTGCGTAGATTTTGCATGGCTCTCTCCTTGGGGTCGGAACACATACTGGGCGCAGCGTCACGCGATCGCACGGCGGCGGCGCCCGCCGCAGCCGGGCTGGCCGGCCGCGGCCGCTGCCGGTCAGCTCAGGTCGACCGGCACGAAGATCTGTGCATTATCGCGCTGGATCAGCAGAGCAAGACTGTTGCCCGCGCCCTTCACCGCGTCGCGCAACTGCTCGGGGCTCGTGACCGGGCGGCCGTTCACCGCGAGGATCACGTCGCCGGGCTGGATGCCCGCGTTCGCGGCCGGCCCGCCGGCCTGCTGCACGATCAGCCCGTGCGACAGGTTGTCGGCGCTGCGCTCCTGCGGCGACAGCGGGCGCACCGCGACACCCAGGCGGCCCTGCTCGACCGGCCCGCCGTCGTTCGATGCGAGCTTCGCATCGGCCATCGCGCCAAGCGTCACGCTGATCGACTTCTTCGACTTGTCGCGCCAGATCTGCAGGTCGGCCTTCGAACCCGGCTTCAGGTTCGCGATCTGCGCGGGCAGCGACGTCGAATCGGCGACCGGCGAACCGTTGACCGACAGGATCACGTCGCCCGGCTGCAGGCCCGCCTTCGCGGCGGGGCCGTTGGCGTCGACCGAGCTGACGAGCGCGCCGTCCGGCTTCTGCAGCCCGAACGAGCTCGCGAGCGTCTGGTTCAGCCCCTGCACGGCGACGCCGAGACGGCCGCGGCTCACGTGGCCCGTCTTCACGAGCTCGTCCTTCACCTTGATCGCCTCGTTGATCGGAATCGCGAACGACAGGCCCTGGAAGCCGCCCGTCTGCGAGTAGATCATCGAGTTGATGCCGATCACCTCGCCCTGCAGGTTGAACAGCGGGCCGCCCGAGTTGCCGGGGTTCACCGGCACGTCGGTCTGGATGAACGGCGTGTAGTTCTCGTCGGGCAGCGCGCGCGACTTCGCGCTGATGATGCCCGACGTGACCGTGTTGTCGAAGCCGTACGGCGAGCCGATCGCGACGACCCACTGGCCGACCTTGCTCTGCGCCGGGTCGCCGATCTTCACGGTCGGCAGGCCGCTCGCGTCGATCTTCAGCACGGCGACGTCGGACTGCTTGTCGGCGCCGACGACCTTCGCCTTGTATTCGCGCTTGTCGGTCAGCTTGACCGTGACGACGTTCGCGCCGTCGATCACGTGCGCGTTGGTCAGGATGTATCCGTCGGAACTGACGATGAAGCCCGACCCGAGGCTCGCGCTCGGCTGGTCGTCCGGCTGCGCGTCGCCGCCCATGCCCGGCACCTGGCCGTAGAAGTGCTTGAAGAACTGGTAGAACGGGTCGCTCGGATCGATCGGCAGCTGCGGCTGCGGCGCGCGCCGCGCGACCTGCTTCACGACATGCTTCGCGCTGATGTTCACGACCGCCGGGCCGTAGGTTTCGACGAGCCCGGAGAAATCGGGGATGCCGGTCTTGGCGGCGGCTTCGGCCGGCATCATGGCGGCCTGCGCGGGCGTGATGATCTGCGGATCGGCGCGGCGGGTGCCGGCGAAATAGCCTGCCGACAGGGCGGCCGCCACGGCGACCGCGACGGTGCCGCGCGCAAGGAATCGGGTGTTCATCGTAGGACCTCCTCGTTGTTAGGACGCAGCGTAACGACCCTGACTTAAAGGAGGCTTAATCAGCCTTAAGCGAGGCTTAAGCGGCTGCCGCGCGGCTACCGGCGGCCCGGCTCGCCCTTCAGGCGGATTCGGAAGGCTGCGGCGCCTGGGTCGGCATCTCGGCGTCGCGGAACACGACGCTGACGAGCAGGCCGCCCGCGGCCGCATCGCCAAGCGACACCGTCGCGCCCTGCTGCGCCGCCACGCGCTTGACGATCGCGAGCCCGAGCCCGCTGCCCGACACGTCGGTGCGTGCCCGCGCCGTGCTGTCGCGATAGAAGCGGTCGAACACGCGCTCGCGCTCGTCGGCCGGAATGCCCGGCCCGCTGTCGGCGATCTGCACGCACGCGCGGCCGGCCGCGTCGCGCGTCAGCGATACGTCGATGCGGCCGCCGTCCGGCGTGTACTTCACCGCGTTGTCGAGCAGGTTGCCGAACATCACGCGCAGCGCGCCGACGTCCGCGACGACGCTCGCCGCGCACGTTTCCTCGAAGCCGAGATCGATGTCGTGCCGCTGCGCGAGCGGCGCATGCGCGGCCACGCACTCGGTAAGCAGCGCCTGCAGGTCGACCGGCTCGCGCATCGTCGCACCGTCCGGCTCCGCGCGCGCGAGCGCGAGCAGTTGCTCGGTGAGACGCGTCGCGCGCGACACGCCGTCCTGGAGATCCGCGATCGCCTCGCCGCGCGACGCATCGTCCTTCGCGCGGGCGACGAGCTGCGCCTGGATCTGCACGGCCGCGAGCGGCGTGCGCAACTCGTGCGCGGCGTCGGCGACGAACGCCTTCTGCGTGTCGAGCGCCGCCGACAGCCGCGCGAGCAGCCCGTTCAGCGCCCGCACGAGCGGCTGCACCTCGAGCGGCAGGCGCGCGTCGGGCAGCGGGTCGAGCGCTTCCGGCCGGCGCGCCTCGACCGCGCGCGTCACGCGGCCGAGCGGCGCGAGCCCGCGGCCGACGATCATCCACACGGCCGCGCCGAGGAACGGCAGCAGCACGATCAGCGGCCACAGCGTGCGCAGCGCGACGTTGGCCGCCAGCCGGTTGCGCACCGACAGCGGCTGCGCGAGCTGCACGACGTTGTCGCCGACGATCGCGCCGTACACGCGCCATTCGCCGCGATCGGTGCGCTCGGTCGAAAAGCCGAGCTCCGCGCGCGGCGCGATCGGCGCGCGCGGATGCGAGAAGTACATCAGCACGCCGTTGCGATTCCAGATCTGGATCACGATGCCTTCGTCGCCGTTGGTACGCGAGCCGAACACCTGCGAGAACGGCTCCGACGGCAGCGCCGCGGCGATTTCCTGCAACTGGTAGTCGAACAGTTCGTTCGCCTCGGCGAGCGCCTGCCGGTAGATGAGCCAGCCCGCCATGCCCACGCCCGCGACGACGATCGCGAGCAGCCAGATCAGCAATTGATGACGAATCGACCGCACGCGTCAGCTTTCCTTGACGACCATGTAGCCGAGCCCGCGCACGTTGCGGATCAGGTCCGAGCCGAGCTTCTTGCGCAGCGCGTGGATATAGACCTCGACCGTGTTGCTGCCGATCTCCTCGCCCCAGCCGTACATCTTCTCCTCGAGCTGGCTCTTCGACAGCACCGCGCCCGGCCGCGCGAGCAGCGCCTCGAGCAGCGCGAACTCGCGCGCGGACAGCGCGACGGGCGCGCCGTCGAGCGTCACCTGATGCGCAGCCGGATCGAGCGTCAGCGCGCCGTGGCGGATCAGCGACTCGCTGCGCCCGGCCTGACGGCGGATCAGCGCGCGCATCCGCGCGCCCAGCTCGTCGAGGTCGAACGGCTTGACGAGATAGTCGTCGGCGCCGGCGTCGAGCCCCTTCACGCGATCGGCGACCGCATCGCGCGCGGTGACGATCAGCACCGGCAGCGCCAGCCCGCGCCCGCGCAGCGTGCGCAGCACGTCGATGCCGTCGCGCTTCGGCAGGCCGAGATCGAGCAGCAGCAGGTCGTACGTCTCGCCGCCGAGCGCCGTGAGCGCCGCGTCGCCGTCCTGCACCCAGTCGACCGCAAAGCCGTCCGAGCGCAGCGCCTTGCGCACGCCCTCGGCAATCATTCGATCATCTTCGACAAGCAGAATCCGCATCGCGACAGGCATCCATGGGGCGAATCAAACACGGCGACCATTGTAGCGCCGCGAATCGCGTGCGCGGCACCGTGCAATGCAACAGTAAGGCGGATTGCAAGGGACCTGCCCCGACTTGTCTCTACAATGTGCGCTTCGGCGCCCGCGCGCGCCCTGCCCGAGCCCCTGCTTTTCCCGTATTCGCCCATGCCGATTTCCGATCTTTCCGCCCGGTTCGCCCCGCGCGCCCGCGTCTGCCTGCGCGCGGCCGCCGTCGTCGCCACCTGCACGGCCCTCGCGTTCGCACCGTCCGCGCAGGCCCGCAAGAAACCCCACAAGGAAGCGCGCAAGACCGCCGTCGTGTCGCCCGCCGCACGCGCGGCCGGCCTGCCTGCGTCCGTGCTCGTCGCGCTGCAGCGCGCGAAGGTGCCGGCGTCGTCGATGAGCGTCGTGGTCGAGCGCGTCGGCGATCCGCAGCCGCTGATCGCGTGGAATGCGAGCCGGCCGATGATGCCGGCCTCGACGATGAAGCTCGTGACGACCTTCTCGGGCCTGTCGATCCTCGGCCCCGACTACCGCTGGCGCACCACCGCGTACACGGACGGCACGGTCGATCCCGACGGCACGCTGCAGGGCAACCTGTACATCAAGGGCACCGGCGATCCGAAGCTCGTGCCCGAGGAGCTGATCGACCTCGTCGACAAGCTGCGCAAGGCCGGCGTGAAGCGCGTGGCCGGCGGCCTCGTGCTCGACAAGAGCTATTTCGCGGCGTCGACGCGCGACCTGCCGTCGTTCGACGACGATGCGAGCGCGCCGTACAACGTCGGCCCCGATCCGCTGCTGTACGCGTTCAAGGCCGTGTCGTTCACGGTCACGCCGGGCGACGACGGCAAGGTCGCCGTCGACGTGCTGCCGCCGCTCGCCGACCTGTCGATCGACAACCGGCTCGTCGAAGGCGCCGGCTCGTGCAGCGCGGCCGCCGCGGCCGCGCGCCCGACGCTGACGGCCGGCGGCGGGATCATGACCGCGTCGTTCGCCGGCGACTACCCGCTGCGCTGCGGCGCGCACACGACCAACCTCGCGATCCTCGATCACACGACGTTCTTCGCGCGCGGCTTCCTCGCGCTGTGGCAGCAGGACGGCGGCACGATCGCGGGGCCGGTGAGCGAAGGCAAGGTGCCGACCACCGCACGGCCGCTCGCCGTGCATCACGGCCCGGTGCTCGGCAGCATCGTCTACGACATCAACAAGTTCAGCAACAACGTGATGGCGCGCAACCTGTTCCTGACGATCGGGGCGGTCAGCGGCAAGCCGCCCGCGACGCCCGAGCAGTCGAGCCGCGCGATCCAGGCGTTCCTGCAGAAGAACGGCATCGCGATGCCCGACCTCGTGCTCGAGAACGGTTCGGGGCTGTCGCGCGAAGAGCACGTGAGCGCGCTGTCGCTCGCCGCGCTGCTCCAGGCCGCGAACGCGAGCCCGGTCGCGCAGGCGTTCGTCGATTCGCTGCCGATCGCGGGCATCGACGGCACGATGAAGAACCGCCTCACCAACGCGGGCGTGCTCGGCAACGCGCACATCAAGACCGGC
Organism: Burkholderia sp. AU39826; assembly: GCF_020419965.1. Taxonomy (NCBI): domain Bacteria; kingdom Pseudomonadati; phylum Pseudomonadota; class Betaproteobacteria; order Burkholderiales; family Burkholderiaceae; genus Burkholderia; species Burkholderia sp. AU39826. Next base: position 128,341 of record NZ_JAIZQG010000017.1, on the reverse strand, counting down.
ACGCTGCGCGACGTGCGCGCGATCGCCGGCTACGTCGCCGGGGCGGACGGGCAGAGCTACGTCGTCGTCAGCTTCATCAACGACGATCACGCGGAAGCCGCGCGCGCCGCGCACGACACGCTGCTCGAGTGGATCTACGCGGGCGCGCACTGACGATCCGCGCATCGTGCATCGGGCCGTCCCGACAGGGCGGCCCGGGCGACCCACGCCGCTCCCCGCGCGGTTTGAAACGCCCCCGCCACCCTCGCGCGATGCGCCGCGCGCGCGCCCTGCCCCACAAAACGGGGCCGTACCGCCGGGCCCCGTGCAGTACGGATTCCGTAGAAACCCTGTCCTCAGAGGGAACCCTCTACGCTGCCCCCTCGCCTAGCGCGTGGCGATTGCGTAGGCTGTTGGCCTGACGATATCTACAACGGGCCATACGCCCGGCCTCAAGGCTTGCAGGGGAACGAAGGAGACACGCCCATGCGATTCGACGTCGAATTGCTTCTGCTCGCGCTGGCGCCCGTCTTCCTGCTCTGCATCGCGTGGGAGGCCTGGCACCTCGCCCGCACCCGTGCGCAGGACCGCATCTATGCATGGCGCGACACGCTGTGCAACGCGGCGCTCGCGCTGATGCACCAGGCCGCCGACAAGCTCGCGTGGCTGTTCGTGATTCCCGTCTATGCGTACTGCTACCGGCACTATCGCGTCCACACGTGGCACGACGGCTGGCTGTCGTTCGCGGTGCTGTTCGTCGCGCAGGACTTCCTCTACTACGTGTTTCATCGCGCGAGCCATCGCGTGCGCTGGCTGTGGGCCGCGCACGTCGTGCACCACTCGTCCGAACGAATGAACTTCTCGACCGCCTTCCGCCAGAGCCTGATGTATCCGGTCGCGGGCATGTGGCTGTTCTGGCTGCCGCTCGCGTTCGCCGGCTTTCCGCCGCAACAGGTCGTCGGCATCGTGCTGATCAACCTCGCGTTCCAGTTCTTCGTGCACACGCAGGCGATCGGCAAGCTCGGCTGGCTCGAATACGTGCTGAACACGCCGTCGATCCACCGCGCGCACCACGCGCGCAATCCCCGCTACATCGACCGCAATTACGCAGGCGTCCTGGTGATCTGGGATCGCCTGTTCGGCAGCTATGTCGAGGAAACGCCCGACGATCCGCCGCGGTACGGGATCGTCGAGCGGCTCGGCTCGAACAACCCGTTCGTCGCGACGTTCCACGAGTGGGTGTCGATGGCGTCCGACGCGTGGCGCGTCGGCGGATGGCGCAACAAGCTGCGCGCGATTTTCGGCCCGCCCGAATGGGCGAGCGCTTATCATGCGCAGATTGCCGAGGCCGCGAACCAGGATCCGCGCACAGTGCCGACAGCGGCCGTGCGCGACCGATAAACCGTTTCAGCCAACGGCCGCCGCGCAGCCCGGAACCGAGCAGGCACGCGGCAGATGAGAAACACATCAGGCCATATCTACGAGGAGATAGAACGATGCAGACACAACAACACGCACCTTCCCGCACGCGTCAGCGCATGCTGCGCACCGCGCGGATCGCGATCGCCGGGGCCGCGCTCGCGCTGCTCGCCGCGTGCGGCGGCGGCGATGACAACAACAACAGCAGCGCGTCGAACACGCCGCCGTCGGGCGTGAAGATGCAGATCGTGTCGTTCGGCGACAGCCTGTCCGACGTCGGCACCTACTCGCAGATCAAGCTCGGCTTCGGCGGCGGCCGCTTCACGACCAACCCGGGCCAGGTATGGACGCAGAACGTCGCGCAATATTACGGCGACACGCTGCAGCCCGCGAACCAGGGCGGCTTCGGCATCCCGCTGCAGGCCACCGGCGGCCTCGGCTACGCGCAGGGCGGCTCGCGCGTGACGCTGCAGCCGGGCATCGGCCATGCGGACGCCAGCGTGCCGAACTCCGACTACGCGCAGGCGACCACCACGCCGATCGCCGACCAGGTCAAGCAGTACCTGACGCAGCACGGCAGCTTCAACGCCGGCCAGATCGTGCTGATCAACGGCGGCGCGAACGACATCTTCTACCAGGCGCAGGTCGCGCAGGCGCAAGGCAACACGCCGGCCGCGCAGCTCGCCGCGGCCCAGGCGATCGGCCTGGCCGCGCAGCAACTCGGCGGGATCGTCCAGCAGATCGTCGCGGCGGGCGCCACGCACGTGTTCGTCGCGAACGTGCCGGACATCGGCGGCACGCCGCTCGCGTTGCAGGGCGGCACGCAGGCCGCGTTCACGCAACTGTCGGGGCTGTTCAACAAGACGCTGGCCGGCACGCTCGCCGCGCTGAAGGTCGACCCGACGAAGGTCGCGGTGGTCGATTCGTTCACGTGGCAGGACGGGATCGCGGCCAACTTCCAGGCGAACGGCTTCAGCGTGTCGAATACCGACACCGCGTGCAACCTGAAGGCGATGGTCCAGGCCGCCACGCAGTACGGCGTCGCGAACGCGACCGCGTTCGGCTCGTCGCTGTTCTGCTCGCCGCAGAACTACACGGTCGCGAATGCGGACCAGACCTACATGTTCGCCGACACGGTCCACCCGACGACGCGCCTGCATGCGCTGTTCGCGCAGTACGTCGAACAGCAGATCGCGAAGGCGGGCGTCGGCAAGTAAGCCGCCGGCCACGCGCCCCAACGCAAACGCCCGACCGGGTTCGCCGGTCGGGCGTTTTTCGTTGGTGCGGACGGATGAGGACGGATGCGTCAGTCGCGCGCTTCGAACGCGGCCGCCGCGCGGCCGAGGCGATCGTTGACCGCGATCCATTCGACGGTCTCGGGCAGCTTCTCGACGAGGATGCGCGCGACCTGCGCGCGATCGAGCGCCCGCAGCATCCCGTACAGCTCGCGCGCATAGGCCTGCGGATCTTCCGGCGCCGCGATGAAATGCACGCCGTCGGCCTGCGCCCAGTGCCCTGCCCGTGACGCACGCGCGACGAGCGCGACGCGTTCGCCGTCGGTTTGCGCGGCCGCGAGCAGCGGCTCGAGCGCGTCGAACGGCAGCAGCGCGAGCGGCGTGCGCGGCGCGTAATGCGCTTTCAGCGTGCCGGACGCGCGTGGTGCCGTCGCATCGCTGCCGTCCGGCAGTGTCGGCGCGCGGCCGAGCACGTCGGCGATCTGTTGCGGCGTCACGTGGCCCGGACGCAGCAGCGCCGGGAAACCGCGCGACAGGTCGAGAATCGTCGACTCGATGCCGACGTCGGACGCGCCGCCGTCGAGCACGTGCACGGTGTCGCCGAATTCGTCGCGCACGTGTTGCGCGGTCGTCGGGCTCACGTGGCCGAACCGGTTCGCGGACGGCGCGGCCACGCCGCCGTGGCCGCCGCGCCGCGCGCTGAACGCGGCCAGCAGCGCCTGCGCGACCGGATGCGACGGGCAGCGCAGCCCGACCGAATCCTGGCCGCCGCTGACGGCGTCGGGAATGCGCGCGTGACGCTTCAGGATCAGCGTGAGCGGCCCCGGCCAGAATGCATCGATCAGCGCCTGCGCGTCGGCCGGCAGACCGTCGGCCCAGTAGCCGGGATCGCCGCCGGGCGGCAGATGCACGATCACCGGATGGTTCGCGGGCCGCCCCTTCGCCGCATAGATGCGCGCGACGGCTTCGGGATTCGCCGCGTCGCCGCCGAGCCCGTACACGGTTTCGGTCGGAAACGCGACGAGCTGGCCCGCGTCGAGCAACGCGGCGGCCGCGTCGATCTGCGCGGGCGTCACGTGCTTTGGGAGATCGATGGACATCGGCCCGCGCCTCAGTCGAGCGGCACGCGCAGCAGTTGCGCGCACGCGTGGGCGGCGGCGACGGCTTCGTCGCGCGTCTCGGCCGTGAAGTTCACGTGGCCCATCTTGCGGCCGACGCGCGCTTCTTCCTTGCCGTACAGGTGCAGGTGCGCGGCCGGCATCGCGGCGACCGTGTCCCACGGCGGCGTGACGGCCTCGGCCGCCGCGCCGTCGGGGAACCACACGTCGCCGAGAATGTTCAGCATCGCGGCCGGCGAATGCTGGCGCGGATTGCCGAGCGGCATGCGCGTCATCGCGCGCACCTGCTGCTCGAACTGGCTCGTCGCGCACGCATCGACCGTGTAGTGGCCGGAGTTGTGCGGGCGCGGCGCCATTTCGTTCGCGACGAACGAGCCGTCCTCCAGCACGAAGAATTCGACGCACAGCACGCCGACGTAGCCGAGCGTATCGGCGATCCGGATGGCCGCCTGCTGCGCTTCCTCGACGCGCGCCGCATCGGCGGCCGGCGCCGGCACGATCGTCAACGCGAGAATGCCGTTGTGATGCACGTTCTGCGCGAGCGGGAACGCGGCCGAACGGCCGTCCGCGCCGCGCGCGATCAGCGCCGACACTTCGTATTTCAGCGGCAAGCGCTTCTCCAGCACGCACGGCACGCCGCCGAGCGCGGCATGCGCGTCGCGTGCTTCCTGCGCGGTGGCGACGCGCACCTGGCCCTTGCCGTCGTAACCCAGGCGGGCCGTCTTCAGGATGCCCGGCAGCACGGCGCCGAGCGCGGCATCGTCGAGCGCGGCGAGCGCCGCCGCCGATTCGATCACGACGTGCGGCGCGACCGGCACGCCGGACGCCTCGATGAAACGCTTCTCCGCGATCCGGTCCTGCGCGACGGCGACACAGCGGCCGGCCGGCGCGACGAACGTCGTGCGCGCGAGGAAATCGAGGCTCGCGGCCGGCACGTTCTCGAATTCCGTCGATACGGCCTGGCACAGGCCGGCCAGTTCGGCGAGCGCGGCTTCGTCGTCGTACGCCGCGCGCAGGTGCCGATCGGCGACCGCGCCCGCGGGGCTCGCCGGATCGGGGTCGAGCACGGCGACGCGATAGCCCATCGACTGGGCGGCAAAGCAGAACATGCGGCCGAGCTGGCCGCCGCCGACCATGCCCAGCCACGCGCCGGGCAGGATCGGGGAAACGGAATCAGGAGTTGCGGTCATGTCAGTGGTCGGTCGCGGCGGAACGCGGATGCCCGCCGCAGTGGGGAAAATCCGGCGCGGGCCGCGTCATGCGGCCGCGCGCCATGCCGTCATTCCAGCGGCGGCAGCACCATCGCATGCGCGGCTTCGTTCTGGCGCACGCGGAACGCGGCGAGCCGGTTCGCGTAGTCGACCGAATTACCGGACAGGATCGACACCGCGAACAATGCGGCATTCGCGGCGCCGGCCTCGCCGATCGCGAACGTCGCGACCGGCACGCCCTTCGGCATCTGCACGATCGAGTGCAGCGAATCGACGCCCTTCAGGTACTTGCTCGCGACCGGCACGCCGAGCACGGGCACCGTGGTCTTCGCGGCCAGCATGCCGGGCAGGTGCGCGGCGCCGCCGGCGCCCGCGATGATCGCGCGCAGCCCGCGCTCGCGCGCCTTCTCCGCATAGTCGAACATCTCGTCGGGCATCCGGTGTGCGGACACGACCTTCGCTTCGTACGGCACGCCGAATTCCTGCAGGATGGCGACCGCATGCTTCATCACGTCCCAGTCGGAACTCGAACCCATCAGCACGCCGACGAGCGGCGCGCTGTGCGTGTGGGCGGTCTGGACTTCACTCATTTCGTGTTCCTTCTGGTCAGGCGAGCGATTGGCCCGTGATGCGCTCGAGCGCTTCCTGGTACTTCGCGGCCGTCTTCTCGACGACGTCGGCCGGCAGCGCCGGCGCCGGCGCCGTCTTGCCCCACGGCTGCGCCTCGAGCCAGTCACGCACGAACTGCTTGTCGAACGACGGCGGATTGGTGCCGACCTGGTACTGGTCGGCCGGCCAGAAGCGCGACGAATCGGCGGTCAGCACTTCGTCCATCAGGTACAGCTTGCCGTGGTTGTCGAGGCCGAATTCGAACTTCGTGTCGGCGATGATGATGCCGCGCGTCGCCGCGTAGTCGGCCGCTTCCTTGTACAGGCGGATCGAGATGTCGCGAATCGTCGCGGCCAGCTCGGTGCCGATGCGGCGCTCGGTTTCCTCGAACGTGATGTTCTCGTCGTGCTCGCCCATCTCGGCCTTCGCGGCCGGCGTGAAGATCGGCTCGGGCAGCTTCTGCGCGTTCTGCAGGCCTTCCGGCAGCTGCACGCCGCACACGGCGCCCGACGCCTGGTATTCCTTCCAGCCGCTGCCGGCCAGATAGCCGCGCACGACCGCTTCGATCATGATCGGCTCGAGGCGCTTGACGACCACGCCGCGGCCCTTCACCTGCTCGACCTCGTCGGCCGCAACGACCGCTTCCGGCGCGTCGCCCGTCAGGTGGTTCGGCACGATGTGCGCGAGCTTGTCGAACCAGAAGTTGGCCATCTGGTTCAGCACGCGGCCCTTGTTCGGAATCGGCTCGCCCATCACCACGTCGAAGGCCGACAGGCGATCGGTCGTGACGATCAGGAGCTTGTCGTTGCCGACCGCGTAGTTGTCGCGAACCTTGCCGCGACCGAGGAGCGGCAGCGAGCGGAGCGTGGATTCGTAAAGGGTAGACATCGTCTTTTCGCAGATAAGGAGCCAAACAAAAAGGGAAACGCCGTTCCCCGCGGCAGGCGGGAACGGCGGTATTGCAATACGTCGGCGAACCGGCGGGCGCAGCGCCCGGGCGGCTGCCGGCCGGCCCTCGTTCGGCCGGACGGAACGGCTGCCGGGGCCGGATCGAATCCGGCCGACCGGGCGGCCAGCCCGTGCCCGGCGGCAGAACCGGGCGGGGCAATCGTACTACAGTCTCAGCGCACGACCTGTGCGAGCGCGCCCGACTTGTACTGCTCGGCGATCTTGTCGAGCGACACCGGCTTGATCTTCGCGGCCTGGCCTTCGCAGCCGAACGCGAGGTAACGGTCGACGCACACCTTCTTCGCCGCTTCGCGCGCGGGCTTCAGGTAGTCGCGCGGATCGAACTTGCCCGGGTTCTCGAACAGGTAGCGGCGAATCGCGCCGGTGATCGCGAGACGCAGGTCGGTGTCGATGTTGATCTTGCGCACGCCGTGCTTGATACCTTCCTGGATTTCCTCGACCGGCACGCCGTAGGTTTCCTTCATGTCGCCGCCGAATTCGCGGATCTCGGCCAGCAGCTCCTGCGGCACCGACGACGAACCGTGCATCACGAGGTGCGTGTTCGGGATGCGCGCGTGAATTTCCTTGATGCGCTGGATCGACAGGATGTCGCCCGTCGGCTTCTTCGTGAACTTGTACGCGCCGTGCGACGTGCCGATCGCGATCGCGAGCGCATCGCACTGCGTGAGCTTCACGAAGTCGGCGGCCTGCTCCGGATCGGTCAGCAGCTGCTCGCGGGTCATCGTGCCTTCCGCGCCGTGGCCGTCTTCCTTGTCGCCCTTCATCGTCTCGAGCGAGCCGAGCACGCCGAGTTCGGCCTCGACCGTCACGCCGATCGAGTGCGCCATCTCGACGACCTTGCGCGACACGTCGACGTTGTACTCGTACGACGCGACCGTCTTGCCGTCGGCTTCGAGCGAACCGTCCATCATCACGCTCGTGAAGCCGCTGCGGATCGCGGCCATGCAGACCGCCGGCGACTGGCCGTGATCCTGGTGCATCACGACCGGGATGTGCGGATACGATTCGACCGCTGCTTCGATCAGGTGGCGCAGAAACGGCTCGCCCGCATACTTACGCGCGCCGGCCGATGCCTGCATGATCACGGGCGCGCCGACCTGGTCCGCCGCCGCCATGATCGCCTGAACCTGCTCCAGATTGTTCACGTTGAAGGCCGGCAGGCCGTAACCGTGCTCTGCCGCGTGGTCCAGCAATTGACGCATTGATACGAGAGGCATTGTGGAACTCCTTGGAATGAAAACCGGTGCGCCCTGACGCCGGCGCGGCGCTCGCTCCCGGCTGAACCGGGACGGCGCGGCGCGGCTGAGCGTCGAATAGCCGCATTTTATCGCGAAGCGCCTCCGATTCCGACCGCCCGGTGGCCCCCGCTCGCAATTTGTTACGTTCGCACGGCACAATCCGGCCAAAAAGGAGAAAAAAAGCCGCGCGGGGCTTCGGACCCCGCGCGGCTTGCGCGTAAAAAAACGGTGCCAGTTCGATTCCTGACAATCCGGCCGCCGGCTCGAGAAGGCTCAGCCGGCGCTCAATAGTGCTCGCCGACCCGCACGATCTTCAGCGTGTTGGTACCGCCCGCCTGCCCCATCGGCTCGCCGACGGTCAGCACGACCATGTCGCCGTGCTGCACGTAACCCTGCTTGACGACGATCTCGAGCGCCGCCTGCAGCGCCGAATCGCGGTCGCTGTTGAAGTCGACGTGCAGCGGCGTCACGTTGCGGTACAGCGCCATCGTGCGCTCGCTGCCGACGCGCGGCGTCAGCGCGAAGATCGGCACGTGCGTGTAGTGACGCGACATCCACAGCGCGGTCGCGCCCGATTCGGTCAGCGCGATGATCGCCTTCGCGCCCAGGTGGTACGCGGTGAACAGCGCGCCCATCGCGATCGACTGGTCGATCCGCGTGAACGTGCGGTCGAGGAAATCCTTGTCCAGTTCGACTTCTTCCGACTTTTCCGCCTCGACGCACACGGCCGCCATCGTCTCGATCGTGACGACCGGGTACTTGCCGGCGGCCGTCTCGGCCGACAGCATCACCGCATCCGTGCCGTCGAGCACCGCGTTCGCGACGTCGGACACTTCCGCGCGGGTCGGCACGGGCGCGTAGATCATCGATTCCATCATCTGCGTCGCGGTGATCACGAGCTTGTTCGACTCGCGCGCCATCCGGATCATCCGCTTCTGCAGCGCCGGCACGGCCGCGTTGCCCACTTCCACCGCGAGATCGCCGCGCGCGACCATGATGCCGTCGGATGCGTCGAGGATGCTCTGCAGCGCCGGGATCGCCTCCGCGCGCTCGATCTTCGCGATCATCTTCGGCTTGATGCCGTACGGCGCGCCCGCGATGTTCGCGAGCTGGCGCGCCATTTCCATGTCGGTCGCGTTCTTCGGGAACGACACCGCGACGAGGTCCGCGCCGAGCGACATCGCGGTGCGGATGTCTTCCATGTCCTTCGCGGTCAGCGCCGGGGCCGACAAGCCGCCGCCCTGGCGGTTGATCCCCTTGTTGTTCGACAGCTCGCCGCCCACCTTGACGATCGTGTGGATCTCGTCGCCGAGCACGCGCTCGACGGTCAGCACGATCAGACCGTCGTTCAGCAGCAGCAGGTCGCCCGGCTTCAGGTCGCGCGGCAGCTCCTTGTAGTCGAGGCCGACGCGCTCGTCGTTGCCGAGCTCACAGCCCGCATCGAGAATGAACGGCTGCCCCGGCACGAGCGTGGTCTTGCCGTTCTCGAACTTGCCGACGCGGATCTTCGGGCCCTGGAGGTCGGCCATGATCGCGATCTCGCGGCCAACCTTGCGGGCGGCCTCGCGCACCATTTCGGCGCGCTGGCGGTGATCGTCGGCCGTGCCGTGCGAAAAATTGAGCCGCACGACGTCGAGCCCGGCCTGCATCATCTGCAGCAGAATCTCCGGCGAACTGGAAGCCGGGCCGATCGTGGCGACTATCTTGGTGGCGCGCTGCATGAAACTCCTCATCTGGATCAAGGTGGATGCGCTGGGTGAAACGCTGCGAGAGCCGGAAGCGGCAGGCCCAGCGGCCGCCGCTCCGGGGAGCGTGCCGGTGCTGGCGCCCGGCATCGCTTTGTTCTGAATCTCGTGGTGCTGCACGGCCGCGTCGCCGGCGGCCGCCGGTGCGCGCGGGGCGGTGTTCGCCCGCGCGGGTGCGCGTGTGCGCTTGCCCGCGCCGGCCGGCTGCTCCGCTTTCGCGGAGCGCGCGGCCTTCACCCCTGCGCGCGCCGCCACGCTCAGGCCGCCCGCGTTTCGAGCACTTCCACCGCCGGCAGCTTCTTCCCCTCGAGGAACTCGAGGAAGGCGCCGCCGCCCGTCGAGATGTAGCTGACCTGGTCGTGGATGCCGTACTTCGCGATGGCCGCGAGCGTGTCGCCGCCGCCCGCGATCGAGAACGCGGACGATTTGGCGATCGCTTCGGCGAGCGTCTTGGTGCCGTTGCCGAACTGGTCGAATTCGAACACGCCGACCGGGCCGTTCCACACGATCGTGCCGGCCTTCTCGAGCTGGCTCGCGAGCGCGCGGGCCGTATCGGGGCCGATGTCGAGGATCATGTCGTCCGCTTCGATGTCGGCGACCTGCTTCACCGTGGCCGCGGCCGTCGGCGAGAATTCCTTCGCGGTGACGACGTCGGTCGGGATCGGCACCGACGCGCCGCGCTCGCGCGCTTCGTCGATGATCGCCTTCGCCTCGGCGACGAGATCGGCTTCCGCGAGCGACTTGCCGATCGACAGGCCGGCCGCAAGCATGAACGTGTTCGCGATGCCGCCGCCGACGATCAGCTGGTCGACCTTGCCGGCCAGCGACTTCAGGATGGTCAGCTTGGTCGACACCTTCGAACCCGCGACGATCGCCACCAGCGGGCGCGCCGGGTTGCCGAGCGCCTTGCCGAGCGCGTCGAGTTCGGCGGCCAGCAGCGGGCCCGCGCAGGCGACGGGCGCGTACTTCGCGATCCCGTGCGTGGTCGCTTCCGCGCGGTGCGCGGTGCCGAACGCATCGTTCACGTACACGTCGCAGAGCTTCGCCATCTTCTGCGCGAGCTCGTCCGAATTCTTCTTCTCGCCCTTGTTCACGCGGCAGTTCTCGAGCAGCACGACCTGGCCCGACGCGACGTTCACGCCGTTCTCGACCCAGTTCGACACCAGCGGCACGTCGCGGCCGAGCAGTTCGGCGAGACGCTTCGCGACCGGCGCGAGCGAGTCTTCCGGCTTGAATTCGCCTTCGGTCGGACGGCCGAGGTGCGACGTGACCATCACGGCCGCGCCGGCATCGAGCGCGGCCTGGATGGCCGGCACGGACGCACGCACGCGCGTGTCCTCGGTGATGTTGCCGTGATCGTCCTGCGGGACGTTCAGGTCGGCGCGGATGAACACCCGCTTGCCGGCGAGCTGGCCGGCGGCGATCAGGTCGGTAAGACGCTTGACTTGGCTCATGTTGAACAGATTGAAGTAGTGGATGGGGAAAAGGGGTTCACGCTGGACGTGCGCGGGCTGCCGCGAAAGGGCGCCGGATGCGGCCGTGGCTGGCGGTTCGCATGACGCGCACGGGTCAAAATCTCGAACGGGCATTCTAGCCGATCCACCCGGCAGACTGACCCGTGCGGCGGCGAATTCCGCCTATTTGGGATGACGCGCCGGTAGCGACGCATTGCTGCAACGCAACAATGCATGCGCGCAGCCGGACGGCATGCGCCGAACCGGAACGGCGGCCCATCAGAAGATCAGGCGCAGGAGGGTGAACACGAGCATCCCCACGACGATCGTGCCGAGCATGCTGCGCCGCCACAGAAACCAGCCGAGGCCGGCGAGCGCCGCGTAGAACGGATGGTTGGACAGCGCGAACGACAGCCCGGCCGGCGTTTCGAGCACATCGGGCAGCACGACGGCGACCAGCGCGGCGGCCGGCGCGTAGCGCAGCGCGCGCTGCGCGCGTTCGGGCAGCACGGTACGCTCGCCGCCGATCAGGAACAGCGCGCGCGTGACGGCCGTGACGATCGTCATCCCGACGATGACGATCCAGATCTCGGTCGCGCTCATTCGACTTCCTTTTCATGCACGGTTTCGGTACGGATGCGCCGCCAGTCGGCCCGCTCGACGAAGAAGTCGGCCGTGCAGCCGGCCGCGAGCGCGGCGAGCACCGCGAGCGGCAGCGCGAGCCGGTACGGCAGGTCGAACGCGATCAGCGACACGATGCCCGCGACCGCGACCGCCGCGAGCGTCGAGCGGTTCGCGACCGCCGACACCATGATCGGAATCAGCGCGAGCGTGCCGGCCAGTTCCAGCCCCCAGCTCGCGGGAAAGACGCTCGCGAGCAGGATGCCGGCGAGCGACGACACCTGCCACGACGCCCAGCTCGCGAGCGCCATCCCCCAGAAATACGCTTCCTTGCCTGGCACGCGGCCGTACGCGAAGCCCTGTTTCTGGAACAGCAGGTAGATCACGTCGCCGTTGAAATAGCCGATCGCGAGACGCCGCCACAGCGGCAGGTAGGAGAAATGGGGCGCCAGCCCGGCGCTGAAGATCACGAAGCGCAGGTTGACCATCGCGGCCGTGAGCAGCACGGTCCAGATCGGCAGCTTCGCCGCGAGGAGCGGCAGCACGGCGAGCTGCGACGAGCCCGCGTAGACGAACAGCGACATCGCGCTCGCCTGCCCGAGCGTCATCACGGACTTGCTCATCGCGATGCCGGTGACGAGCCCCCAGGACAGGATCGCCATCAGTGTCGGGGAATAGTCGCGCGCGCCCTGAATCAGCGCGAAGCGGTCGGTGGCGGACAATCGAGCGAGCATGGGAAAGCGGGCCGCGGCGGGCGGTTCGTCGGGACGCCGGCGCCTCCTGCCGGTGCGGCCCGTCGTTATTGGAATCGGTACCGGACGATTATAGCGCCGGCTCCGTGCCGTCCGACCGGATCGCCCCCAAATGACGCTAAAATAACCGTCTTTCCGGCTCAACGCTGCATACCACCCGCAGCACATCACCGCTTCCAGGAGAATCGTATGTCAATGGCCGACCGCGACGGCAAGATCTGGATGGACGGCAAGCTGATCGACTGGCGCGACGCCAAGATCCACGTCCTGACCCACACGCTGCACTACGGCATGGGCGTCTTCGAGGGCGTGCGCGCGTACAAGACGGCCGACGGCGGCACCGCGATCTTCCGCCTGCGCGAGCACACCAAACGTCTGCTGAATTCGGCGAAGATCTTCCAGATGGACGTGCCGTTCGACCGCGAAACGCTCGAAGCCGCGCAACTCGCGGTCGTGCGCGAGAACCGGCTCGAGTCGTGCTACCTGCGCCCGATCATCTGGGTCGGCTCCGAAAAGCTCGGCGTGGCCGCGAAGGGCAATACCATCCACGTCGCGATCGCCGCGTGGCCGTGGGGCGCATACCTCGGCGAGGACGGCCTCGCGAAGGGCATCCGCGTGAAGACGTCGTCGTTCACGCGCCACCACGTGAACGTGTCGATGGTGCGCGCGAAGGCGTCGGGCTGGTACGTGAACTCGATCCTCGCGAACCAGGAAGCAACGGCCGACGGCTACGACGAAGCGCTGCTGCTCGACGTCGACGGCTACGTGTCCGAAGGCTCCGGCGAGAACTTCTTCCTCGTGAACAACGGCAAGCTGTACACGCCGGATCTATCGTCGTGCCTCGACGGCATCACGCGCGACACGGTCATCACGCTCGCGAAGGACGCCGGCATCGAGGTCATCGAGAAGCGCATCACGCGCGACGAGGTCTACACGGCCGACGAAGCGTTCTTCACCGGCACGGCCGCCGAAGTCACGCCGATCCGCGAGCTCGACAACCGCACGATCGGCAGCGGCGCGCGCGGCCCCGTCACGGAAAAGCTCCAGTCGGCGTTTTTCGATATCGTGTCGGGCAAGAACGCGAAGTACGCGCACTGGCTGACGAAGGTCTGAGCGCGCCGCGCCACCGACCGCCCCACACAAAGAGTGACAAGAGAAAGTCTCATGAGCGAAATCAAGGAAATGCCGCTGGTCGAGCTGACGGCCAAGGATCTCCCCGCCTACTGCCCGAACCCGGCCATGACGCGCTGGAACGCGCACCCGCGCGTGTTCATCGACGTGTCGCACGGCGAGGCGCGCTGCCCGTACTGCGGCACGCGCTACAAGCTGCGCGACGGCGAGGTCGTCAAGGGCCACTGAGCCCCGGCGCCGGGCCTCACGGCCCGCCGACCCGCAAGGCGGCGCAGCCGGACGCCCGGCGCGCCGCCCTTTCCCATTCTGGCAACCCGAACGCGGCGCCCGCGCGCCGTGCTTCATTACGACATCGGAAGTCGACCTGATGCGTCGAGCGCTGGTTATCGCACCGAACTGGATCGGTGACGCATTGATGGCGCAGCCGCTTTTTGCGCTGCTGAAGAAACTCCATCCCCGCATCGCGATCGATGCCGTCGCACCGTCGTGGGTCGCGCCCGTGCTCGAGCGGATGCCCGAGATCCACGATGTCCACGCGACCGATCTCGCGCACGGCAAGCTGCAGCTGCTGCGCCGCTGGCAGCTCGCGAGCGACCTGCGCGACGTCGGCTACGACGCGGCGTACGTGCTGCCGAATTCGCTGAAGTCCGCGGTGATCCCGTGGCTCGCGAACATCCCGCTGCGGATCGGCTATACGGGCGAGCACCGCTACGGGCTGCTGAACGTGCGGCACGCGAACCCCGACAAGTCGGGCGAGCGGCCGCCGATGACCACCCACTACGCGGCGCTCGCGTACGCGCCGGGCGCGAAGCTGCCCGAGTCGATGAAAACCCTGCCCGCGCCGCGCCTCGACGCCGACCTGAACGAGACGGCGCGCGTGTCCGCACGTTTCAATCTCGATACACGCAAGCCGCTCGTCGTGTTCTGCCCGGGCGCCGAATACGGCCCGGCCAAGCGCTGGCCGCCCGAGCACTTCGCGTCGCTCGCGACCATCGTCCACCAGTCGTTCCCGTATACGCAGATCGTCGCGCTCGGCTCGCAGAAGGACGCCGCGGCCGCGCAGGCGATCGCCGACCACGCGCCGAACGTGCGCAACCTGTGCGGGCAGACGTCGTTGTCCGAGGCGTGCGCGCTGATCGCGCGCGCGAACGCGGTCGTCACCAACGATTCGGGGCTGATGCACGTCGCGGCCGCGTTGCGCCGGCCGCTCGTCGCGTTGTACGGATCGACCGATCCGCGCCATACCCCTCCGCTGTCGGACCTGGCGAAGGTACAATGGTTACATCTCGAATGCAGTCCCTGCTTCGAACGCGAGTGCCCGCTCGGCCACCTGAACTGCCTGCGCGAACTCGGTCCCGAGCAGGTATTCGGCGATTTGCGCGGCATGCTCGTCGGGCAGCGCTGACCCTGGCCGGCAGCGCCGCACGGCGCGCCGGGCAATCCGATTCACCGGTGTGCGGCGGCTCCATCCGGGCCGCCGCGCTGAATACGGCGCGCGACGCGCGCGAGAGACAACCCCGATGCCACGTTTTGCCCGCCTCTTCGAAGCCGCTGCCGATACGCTGAACGCCTACTACCAGGCCGTCGCGGATGCCAATCTCGACGCGCTGCTGGCGTTGTGGATCGACGAGGATTTCGCCAGCTGCGTCTGGGCGGACGGCGAGCATCTGCACGGTCTCGACCAGATCCGCGGCGGGCTCGCCAACCGGCTCGCGACGCGCCCGGTCACGATCGAGCCGCTCGACATCCGCGTGTACGACAGCCTCGGCACGGTCGTCTATACGATCGCCGAAGCGCATCAGCAGGCCGACCTGACGGCCGAACCCGACATGGTTTTCGCGACGTACGTGATGATCCACGAACGTGGCGAGTGGCGGATCGCGCACATCCACGCGAGCCCGATTCCCGAACAGGCGGCCGGACAATTCGCCGCGAAGATCCGTCATGGGCAGGGTCCGCTGCACTGACGAAAAACGAAGCAACGCATTAGCGGGGCGATCATGAGTACGGCTTCTCCGCCCACCTCGCCGCTGACCGGGGCCCCGGCCCCCGCCGACGACACACTGCGCTATCGCGCACCGCGCTGGCTACCCAATAGCCATGTGCAAACCATCGTGCCCGCGCTGTTCGCGCGGCGTCCGGTTGTCGCCTACCGGCGAGAGCGATGGGAGACGCCCGACCACGACTTCATCGATCTCGACTGGGTCGCGCACCTCGACAGCGCGGCGCCGGCGCCCGACGCGCCGCTGTTCGTGCTGTTCCACGGCCTCGAAGGCAGCTCAGGCTCGCACTACGCGCTCGCGATGATGGCCGCCGCGCGCGCGAAGGGCTGGCACGCCGTCGTCCCCCACTTTCGCAGTTGCAGCGGCGAGATCAACCGCCAGCCGCGCTTCTACCATCTCGCGGACAGCGCCGAGGTCGACTGGATCCTGCGCCGGCTCGCCGGGCAGCATCGCGGGCCGCTGGTCGCGGCCGGCGTATCGCTCGGCGGCAACGTGCTGCTGCGCTGGCTCGGCGAGCATCGCAGCGACACGTCGATCGTGCGCGCCGCCGCCGCGATCTCGACGCCGATCGACGTGCACGCGGGCGGCCGCGCGCTGTCGCAAGGGTTCGCGATGGTCTACACGCGCAGCTTCCTGAAGACGCTGAAACGCAAGGGACTCGCGAAGCTCGAGCAGTATCCGGGGCTGTTCGATCGCGACGCGATGCTGCGGGCCGTGACGATGCGCGACTTCGACGAAGTCGTGACCGCACCGCTGCACGGCTTCGCGAACGCGGACGACTACTGGACACAGGCCACGACCCGCCCGCTGCTGCGCGCGATCGACGTGCCCACGCTGCTGCTCAACGCGCGCAACGATCCGTTCCTGCCCGAGTCCGCACTGCCGGGCGCCGCCGACGTGTCGCCGGCCGTCGAGCTCGACCAGCCCGCGCACGGCGGCCATGCGGGCTTCATGACCGGCCCGTTTCCCGGCCGCCTCGACTGGCTGTCGGCGCGGGTGTTCGGTTATTGCTCGAAATTCGTCGACCATGGATGACATCGTCAGGCAGGCGCTCGCCAAATGGCCGAACGTGCCGCATTGCACCGGCTGGCTGCTGCTCGACCGGCGCGGCACATGGCGGCTGCGCGACGACGCGGCGCAGGCGGCCGGCGAGCTCGGCTCGCCGGTCCGGCATGCGGCGCTGAACGCGTTCATCGGCCGCAACTACGCATGCGACGCGCAGGGCCAGTGGTTCTTCCAGAACGGGCCGCAGCGCGTGTACGTCGAGCTCGCCTATACGCCGTGGATCGTGCGGCTCGCCGAACGCGACGGGCAGCTCGCGCTCACCGACCAGACGGGCGCCCCGTTCGAACCGGACGCAGCCTGGCTCGACGACGGCGGCGGCGTGCTGTTTCGCGAGGCCGGCACACCCCCACGCATCGCGGCGCTGCACGATCACGACCTCGGGCTATTCGCCGATCACGCGGATTTCGATGCCGAGCCGCCCGTGCTGCGCTGGCGCGACGGCCGCACGCTGCCGCTCGCCAGCATCGCCTGCGCCGACGTGCCCGCGCGGTTCGGCTATGTCGCGAGCCCGGCGCGCCACGCACGCGACGCCGCCGGCAGCGGCAACTGACCCGCCCCGGCGCCGTCGGCGTTCGCCCCGTGGCGGCCGCTACCCGCGGCCGTTCTTCTCGTCGTCGCGCTCTTCCTTGTAGCGCGCCTCGAATTCCAGCAGCCGCGCGCCGATGATCGACTGCTCGTAGAACGACACGTCCTTCGCATCGCGCGCTTCCTTCAGTTGCCGGATCGCCGACGGCCACGCGCCGTCGAGCGCCAGTTTCTCCGCCAGCGCCCGGCGCCGCGCGAGCACGTCGCCCTTGCCGTCGCTCGCCTTCGCGAGGTAATCCCACCAGTCCGGCTGTTCGGGGTCGGCCTTCGCTTGCGCCTGGGCGAGCGTCTGCGCTTCGGCGAAACGGCGCGCGGCGAGCAGCGCCTGCAGGTGCGCGACGATCGCCGCGTGCGACGCCGGCCAGCGCCGCTGCGCGAGCGCCGAGAGCCGCACCGCGTCGTCGGTGCGGCCCGCGCGGCGGGCGATGTCGGCGGCCAGCACGTCGAGGCTCGGCGAACTCGTCGCCGGATCGTCGTCGCGCCGCTCGCGCGCGTCGAACGCGCCGCGCGCCGACGCGAGCGCCTTGTCCGCCGTGTCGTACTGGCCGAGAAGCGTGTTCGCGAGCGCGATGCCGTACCAGTTCGCCGCGACGTTCGGCGCGGTGCGATCGTCGATCTCGAGCTGCATCCGCCGCGCCTCGGCCGAGATGTCGGTCGGCGCCCGGTTCTGCAGCACGCGAAGACGCGCACGCACGAACCCGTATTCGGCCGACTGGCGCGGCTGCCGGTACGGCGCGCGGCGCGCGCGATCTTCCATGTCGGCAATCCGCTCGCCGGTCAGCGGGTGCGTGCGCGCATAGGCCGGCACGCCCGCATCGCCCATCGACGCGCGGTCGAGCCGCTCGAAGAAGCCCGGCATCCCGTACGGATCGTAGCCGGCCCCCGCGAGCAGCTGGAAGCCGACGCGATCGGCCTCCCGCTCGGCCGACCGCGAGAAGCGCAACTGGTTGTCGACCGCATACGCCTGCCCGCCCATCGCGATCGCGCTGCCGAGATCGCCGCTGCGCGCGAGCACGCCGGCCAGCACGCCGAGCAGCATCGTCGCCAGCGCCGTGTAGCCGGATTTCTCGTTCGCGCCGATCATCCGGGCGATGTGCCGCTGCAGCACGTGGCCCATCTCGTGGCCGACCACCGATGCGAGCTCCGATTCCGTCTGCGTCGTCACCACCAGCCCGCTGTTGATCCCGATGAAGCCGCCCGGCATCGAGAACGCGTTGATCTGCGGATCGCGTACCGCGAACAGGTCGAAGTCCGGCGTGTAGCCGCCGATGTAGCGCGCGGCCGCCGCGGCCGCGAGCCGCGCCGCCATCGCGTTCAGGTAGTCGCGCACCAGCCAGTCGTCGAGATAGTCGGGATCGCGCCGCACTTCGCGCATCACGCGCTCGCCGAGCCGGCGCTCGGCTCGCGGCGTCAGCGAACCGCCGGAGCCATCGCCGAGATCGGGCAGCTCCAGTACACGCAGCGGCGCGCGCAAGCTCGCGACGGGCGCCGACGCACCGGCCGCGCCCGAGAATCGGCTCTCCGCGCCGCCGTATGTACCGAACACGCCGGTCGCGATGCCGGACGGCACGGTGGAAATCGACGTCCCGCCGCCGGCCGCCGGCTCGAGCGGTGGCGCGGATGCGCTCTGAGCATGGCCGCCCGGCGGCAGCGCGAGCGCCGCCGACAGCGACACGGCAAGCAACTGTTTGACACGCATGGCAGGATGAAAACGACGCCGTCCCGCGCGAGCGGCGCGCATCGCGGCGTTTGGTCTGAATATTCGGGTCATTGTACCGGCGCCGCGACGACTGTCCCGTGCCGCGCGTGCATCATCTGCGCCCCCGGCGACGCAGACGCCGCTGCTATGATAGGCGCCCGTCGCGAGGCTGGATCGGTTCGCCGCGTCGGCATGGGTTCCGGTACCCGGCCGATCGTGAAGCAGCGATCGACGGACGTGCGCGCGCACTCCGTTCTCACAAGAGGAAGACATGTCAGGACTCACCCATTTCGATGCCGCCGGCCATGCGCACATGGTCGACGTCGGCGACAAGCAGGAAACCCGGCGCATCGCGATCGCGCGGGGCACGATCCGGATGCTGCCGGCCACGTTCGCGCTGATCCGCGACGGCAAGGCCAAGAAAGGCGACGTGCTCGGCGTCGCGCGCATCGCGGCGATCCAGGGTGCCAAACGCACGGCCGACCTCATCCCGCTGTGCCACCCGCTCGCGCTCACGCGCGTGGCTGTCGACTTCGAACTCGACGAAGCGCTGCCCGGCGTGCATTGCGTCGTGCAGGTCGAGACGTTCGGCCGGACCGGCGTCGAGATGGAAGCGCTGACGGCCGTCCAGGTCGGGCTGCTGACCGTCTACGACATGTGCAAGGCCGTCGATCGCGGAATGGTGATCACCGACGTGAGCGTGCGGGAGAAACGCGGCGGGAAGTCGGGGGATTGGAAGGCGGAAGACGCGGCGGGCTGAACGGCCGGGCGCGGCCGGCCCGCAAATTCGAGATAAAGCCGTTTATCTCATACAATTACCGGATTCCGCACGAGAGAGCGTGCGAACCAGCAAAACAGCACAACAAAGCGAGCCCTGGTGATGAATTCGCAAGCGTCAAGAAGCGCGTTGCTGGCCGGACCGGTCCAGCACCAGCGCCTCGTCAAGCTGGATACCCCGCTCGGCCCTGACGTCCTGTTGCCGCAGCGGGTCACGGGCCGGTCGCGGCTCGGACGCCATTTCGAGTTCACCGTCGATACCGTGTCGGTATCCGACGACGTCGAACTCAAGAAACTGATCGCGCAGCCGGTGACGCTGTGGATCCAGCAGGCCGACCAATCGTACGCGCCACACCACGGCTACGCGCATGCGGTCCGCCGGCTCGGATCGGACAGCGGCCTCACGCACTATCAGGTCGTTTTTGCGTCGTTCCTGCACTTCCTGAAATTCCGCCGCGATCAGCGGATCTGGCAGGACCGGTCGGCAGACGACATCATCGCCGACGTGTTGAACCAGCACCCGCAGGCCAAGGGCCGCTTCACGTTCAAGCTCTACCAGCCGCTGCCGTCGCGCTCGTTCTGCATGCAATACGAGGACGACTGGAATTTCGTCCATCGCCTGATGGAATCGGAAGGCCTGTACGGTTTCTGGGAACAGGACGACGACGGCAAGTCGCACCGGCTCGTCATCGTCGATCGCCTCGATGCATTGCCCGCGCTGTCGCCGCGAACCGTGCGCTTTCATCACGCGGGCGCGGGCGACGAAGCCGACACGCTCGTCCAGTTCGCCGGTACGCGCACGCTGCGAAGCGTCGCGCGCACCACGCGCACGTTCGACTACAAGCAGCCGCCCACCGCGTCGAATCCGAAGGCCACTCACACGCCGACGATCGCGAACCAGGGCGACCTGCCGGGGCAACTCGAAGTCTACGAATACACGGGTGCGTACACGTATCCCGAGCAGTCGCGCGGCGACCATCTGTCGAAGATCTGGATGGAAGAACAGGAATCGCACGCCAAGCGCTTTCACGGTGTCGGCGGCGTGCGGCGCATGGACGCGGGACGCACGTTCGAGTTCGCCGATCATCCCGAACACGACAAGGACGATGCCGGTCAACGCGAATTCGCCGTGATCGAGACGACGTGGGTCATCGTCAACAATCTGCCCGTGGCCGACGAGTCGGCCGTTTTCCCGCACAGCCTGCAGGCCGAAATCGGCCGCCTCATGCGGGAAACCGATAACGACCTGTCGCGCGTGCGGCATCCCGACGGCAGCGAGGGCTTCTTTCAGATCCGCATCGAAGCGCAGCGCACGACGGTGCCGTTCCGCAGCCCGTTCGAGCATGCGAAGCCGCCGATGCACCTGCAATCGGCGATCGTCGTCGCCCCGCAGGGCGAAGAGGTTCACACGGACGAGCTCAACCGGGTCAAGGTCCGATTCCACTGGGACCGCTTGAACGACGGCGACGAAAAGGCGTCGTGCTGGCTGCGCGCCACGGCGTCCGATTCGGGCAATGGCTACGGCGCCGTTCACCCGCACCGCGCCGGCGAGGAAGTGCTGGTCGATTTCCTCGGCGGCGACTGCGATCGCCCGATCGTCGTCGGCAAGGTGTACAACGGCGCGACGCGTCCGCAATGGCACAGCAACGGGCTCCTGTCCGGATACCGGTCAAAGGAATATGCGGGCGCCGGCTACAACCAGCTGGTGCTCGACGACGCGACCGCACAGAACCGCGTGCACCTGTACAGCAGCCAGGCCAACACGCACTTGCACCTCGGCTACCTGATCGACCACACGGGCAACAACCGCGGCAGCTATCTCGGCAGCGGCTTCGACCTGCGTTCCGACGCATACGGCGCGGTGCGCGCGAACCGCGGGCTGTATGTGACGACGCATCCGAAGCAGGCGGCAAGCCAGCCGCTCGACGTCGACGAGACGCGGGAGCAGCTCGTGCGCGCGCAAGGGCTGATCGACGCCATGTCGCAGGTCAGCGCGCAGCATCAGGGCGAATCGCTCGACGCCGGCCACACGGCGCTGAAGCAGTTCGGCGATGCGACGCAGCACAGCGTGGGCGGCAGCAGCGCCGGCGGCAGGACCGCAGGTGGCGGAACCGGCTCGGCCAATGCGTTCAAGGAGCCCGTGATGCTGTTCGGCAGCCCGGCCGGCATCGGGCTGTCCACGCAGCAATCCGCGCAATTTGCCGCGGACCAGCACATCAACCTCGTCAGCGGGCAAAGCACGCACGTCGCCGCCGGCAAATCGCTGATCGCCAGTGTCCTCGATCGGATCAGCCTGTTCGCGCAGAACGCTGGGATGAAGCTGTTCGCCGGCAAGGGCAAGGTCGAAGTGCAGGCGCAGGCGGACAACATCGAGCTGACCGCACAGAAGGCGCTGAAGCTGATCGCCGTCACGCAATCGGTCGAGGGCGCCGCGGCGAAAGAAATCCTGCTGACGTCCGGCGGCGCTTATATCCGCATCGCGGACGGCAACATCGAGGTGCACGCGCCCGGCAAGATCGACATCAAGGGCGCGCAGCATGCGTTCAGCGGCCCCACCCACCTGTCGCAAACGATGCCGACGCTGCCGAACTCCAGCGGCAACTACGACCAGGCGTTCATCGCGCACTGGGCCGGCACCGACATTCCGGTCGCGAACACGCGGTACCACATGTTCTCGAACGGCAAGCTGATCTCGGAGGGCGTCACCAACGCGGCAGGCGAGACGGGGCTCACGCAGAGCCACGTGCCGCACGACGTCGTCGTCAAGTTTCTGGGGAAATCGAATGGCTGACGGACAACACGACAAGGTGCTCGGGACAGGTGCGGCGATGCTCACCCCGACGGGATACCAGGATCGGCCGAAGGTGCAGATCAACATCTGCGACAAGCATGTGACGCCGGCGGCGGATTCCATTATTGGAACCTGTCCGTACTACTACCGGCCACTGCATGGCGAATACTGGGAAACGGTCGAAAAGGTCAGCACGTCGAGTATTTGGGCGACCGTCAAGAAATTCGCGACGTCATGGGATCCGTGGAAAGACACGAAAGTTGCCCGCGACCTGCTGCATCGGCGGGAGAACCTGATACAAGCCGAAAGCACCGATTCCGACTGGTCCCGCCACGGCAATTTCATGATGCGTCATATCGGGTGCGGGCATAAGCCGCCGGGATATTACGTGAGTTACGGTTATTACTACTGCTCGAATTACGGTAAATACCTGCTTCCGCAATTGAGCGACAAGGGCAAGGCGTGGCTTGCGAGCGCACGCTGGTTCCTGCAGCATTACCTGGAACAAGGTTTGCAGCAGAACATGCGCGGCGACACCATTTCGATCCGGGGCAAGAAGCCGAACAGCGGAAGCTGCTCGATGAACGTGCCGCAGTACTCGCTCGAACTGGACGACGACACCTTCAAGACATACGCGTTCAAGACCCACCCTCTCGCCTATCTCGACGGCGGTCTGGCCGGGCTCGGGCCTGTCGACATGTACTATATCCTCAAGCAACCTAACGCCCAGGAATGGGGCGATGTGAGGACGTTCTCCCAGGCATTCGACAGTGGTGTCGGCGTGGGCAAGCAATACGTCGACAATACCGTGGAATATGCAAAAAAGGCCGGTGATGCCGTCAACGAACATGTCATCGACCCTGTTGCACAGGCAATCGAAAAACTGATGCCGAAATGAAATGACGAAAAAATCCGTGAAGCTGTCGCTGGTTGCGGCAGTCGTGCTCATTGTCTTGATTGTCGGGTTCTCATATATGTCGAATGACTGGCAGGTCGTTTCCAACACTTTCATGAAGAACAGCAAGCCATACGGCGGCGGCGACTTCGTGATATCGGGAAACGAGGCGATCACGCTGAAGATCAGCGATCCTGAAATCACGTTCAAGCCTTACGCGGAATGGAGGGACAAGGAAAAAGCGGAGCCGGCCGAAGCCTGGATGAACGACAGTCGCGAAACGCTGAACCGGACGTCGGTCGAATTCTGGCGCGGCCCGGTGAACGGCGACATGACGCGCCATTTCAAGCAGGCGGGCCAGACCGCCGCCTGGTGGCACGCCAAGGACTGGACGGTCGAATTCATCAGCACCGGCTGGATGGACTACAAGTCGCCTCAGCCCGCCGATGGACTGACGCCGCAAGTGACCAAGCTCTGGAAGTCGTCCAACGGCGGACGCGACTGGGTGCAGCTCGCGTGGCCCGAAGACCGGAACATCGGCCGCCTGCTGTTTCTTGATCCGCAGCGCGGTTATGCGATCGGTTGGGGCCCGCACGTGTGGCGCACGTCCGACGGTGGTCAGTCGTGGCGGGAAATCGCACTGCCACCGGGTGCCGCGGAATCCGGCAAACCCCGCCGCACCTTTGACGGCATCGACCTTGGTCCGGACGGTACCTTGCGCGTGGCATACCACGTCGGGAAAACCGAGCAAGCTGCCGCCGGAAGCGTTGTCTATCGGCTCGGCTGGGAACAATCCGAGTTCGCGCTGGATGCCGTTTTGCCCGAACAGGTGGTCGTCAACCTGTCCTCGTCTCCAACCGCGTCGAATCGCTATGCGCTTTACGCGTTGTCGCGCCTCGGTGAACCGCGCAATTCCGGCGATCCCGCCGACAAAGGACAACGCGTCGGCGCCATTTCTACCTGGACGAACAGTGCACCCGAGCAGGTTCAGCAGTTGCATACGTTTGACGACAGACTGACGCTCGATAGCCTGAGCGTCGGCCGGGACGGATTGCTGCTCGTCTACGCAACCGACTCCAGCCGCAACGGCACACCGCTCGATCTCACGTTCGTCAGCAGCGACGCGGGAAAGACCTGGAACTCGAGCAGGGAGAAGCTGACTCAGGGCGGATATTTCGATGCCCAAACGAACACGCTGTATTCACTGGTCGCCTATACGCTGAAGAAGCGGCAGTTCTGACCGTTCCGATGCGATGACCGCGGGGCTCCCGTCGCGATTCGGGCGTCGGCTCCGCGGCCTGCGGCCGATCCGAAATGACCGAGCAATGCGGGGCCCGGCCGCACGATCGCGACGCGACGCCTGCCCGAGCCGTCAGATACCGGTCCTGCCGAGTCGGTCGTGTCTCGGGGTAACCGCCTATCCAATGAGATGCAAACACACACTCGCCGGATAGGGTTCGTCGTGAGCCTCGCCGTCCTGGCCGTGGTGACATTCAGTTATATCCGCCCCACGACGGATCGGGAGACGATTTCGACGCACTTCATGCGGGACGACACGCCATACGGCGGCAACAGTTTCCGCATCAAGGGCAATGACGTGATGAGCGTCAAGCTCGCCAATCCCGTAGTAACGTTCAAGCCTCAGCCCGAATCGAACGAGCCGCAACGGCCCGAGCCGACCGAAGCATGGATGAACGACACCGGCGAGTTGCTGAACCGCATGACGATCAGCTTCTTCCGCGGCACAATCGACGGCGGGATGAAGCGTCAATTCCAACAGGTCGGCCAGAACACCGCCTGGTGGTACTCGCCAGACTGGATCGTTCAGTTCATCAGCACGTCATGGATGAACTACAAGGCTCCCGAGGCGCAAGGCGGCGACGCGCCACAAACCACCAAGCTGTGGAAATCGACCGATGGCGGCCAGACCTGGTCGCAACTTCGATGGCCCGCCAGCCAGAACATCGGCCGCCTGCTCTTTCTCGATCCGCAGCGCGGCTACGCGGCCGGCTGGGGCCCCCGCATATGGCGGACTTCGGACGGCGGAAACACGTGGCAAGCGGTCGACGTGCCGGCCGATGCACACGTCGAAAGCGAAACGCGCCAGGATTTCAATGAAATCAGCCTCGGCCCGGACGGGGTTCTGCGGATCGCCTACGCTGTCGCACGGACTGCCGACGCACCGGCTCACAGCGTGGTCGCCCGGCTCGACTGGGGGCGGCACGCATTCGTGACGGATACCGTGCTGCCAGGCCAGGTCATCACTGCGCTCGACACCACGCCGACCACACCGGAATCGGGATCACGTTATTCGGTGTACATACTGTCGCGTCTCGACAAGTCGCAAAATGGAGAGGCTCACGACAATGGCCGCCGGACGGGCGCCATTTCCACGTGGACGACCGACCATCCCGAGGCCGTGCAGCAACTGCGCACGTTCGACGAGAAGCTCACGCTCGACGGTATGAGCGTCGGTCGCGACGGCCTCCTGCTCGTTTACGCAACCGATCCGAACTCCGGAAGCGGCGGTACCGGCGGCGGCGCCCCGATCGACCTGACGTTCAGCAGCACCGACGCCGGCAAGTCTTCGAATAAAACGATCGACAAGACCGCACATGGCGCCTACTTCGACGCGCAGACCAACACGCTGTACCGGCTGCACGGCTATACGCTCAAGAAGCGAACCTTCTGAGCGCGCGCCGTCTGGCACGGTGCCCCGCCTTACTGGCCACGTGACGGCTCGAACACGAACGGTTGCGTGAGCAGGAACGGATTCGCGGTCGCGCCCGTCTGCGTGCAACTCGCGTGCGTCATCGCCTCGACGGCCGCGCGATCGGCCGCAGCATTGCGGCTGCTCGTCGTCACGGTCACGTTCTGCGCTTCGCCGGACGCCGTCATCAATGCGCGCACCAGCACGGTCGCCTGGCGCGTGAGCGGCTTCGCGGTATCCGGATAGACCGCGCGCGGAATGTGGCAGGTCAGCTTGCTTTCCTGCGACGACGTCAGC
Source organism: Burkholderia sp. AU39826 (assembly GCF_020419965.1). NCBI lineage: Bacteria > Pseudomonadati > Pseudomonadota > Betaproteobacteria > Burkholderiales > Burkholderiaceae > Burkholderia > Burkholderia sp. AU39826. The sequence continues at coordinate 102,038 of NZ_JAIZQG010000017.1, read as the reverse complement.
ATCGCGCAGCCGGAAAACAGCATCGCGACGGCGGGCAGGATCAGGTAGGTCGAGCGGATAGCCATGGTCGAATATCGTTCTTGAGTACTGGTCTGGGCACGCGCGCCGCACGACGGAAGCCTTCCCCGGCCGCGCCGCGTGTGTTGCACCGCGCCGCGGCCATCGGACCGGCGCCCCGTTACGGCCGCACGGCCGAGCGACGCTCGACCGCGATCCTGTTCGTGGAATGTCCCGGATAGCCGCGGGCGTTTTCTACGCTCGCACCGGTTAGCCCCGCGCCGCTTTCATGCGAGCGCTTTCGCGCATTGTGCACGCGCCACCCGGTCAACGGCGGCGATTTGACAATGGTTGACGCGAATCGCCGCCCATTCGAGCGGACTCCACGCGATCCGCGATGTAATCGATACCCGACCGGCGTGGCGCGTTGCGCGTGCACCGGGCCGCGGGGCCCGACGTCGATCCGCCTTCATCGCAACCGATAGACGCCGGTATTCCCCGTGCCGGCACGCGCAGCCGGTCAATCCGAATCGTCGTCGTCCGAGTCGTCGCCCGCGTCGGCCGGCGCTTCCCCGTACTTTGCTGCCAGTGCGGCCCGGAACGTCTTCAGCGTCGGCTCGTCATCGCACAGCTTGTACAACGCGGCCAGCTGTTGCGGCCAGTCCTTCAATTCCTTTGCAAACACATGCAGGCGCGCGACGGTATCGAGCGCGTCGGCTTCGCGGCCGGCCAGCGCCTGCAGCACCGCGTAGCGGCGCAGCACCGTCTCGCCCGGCAGCAGCGCGATCGCGCGCTCGTGCGCGGCGAGCTTGAGCGGCAGGTTCTCCGACGAAATGGTGAGCAGCGTCGCCGCACCGTAATCGCCCCACGCGCCGAACAGCCGCGACGGCGCATCGCGATACTGCGCGGCCGGGCTGCTGCCGTAATAGAGCACTTCCGCGCGCTGGTAGTCACGCAGCACCGGCACCGCCGCCAGCACGCCACCGAACGACAGCACCGCGAACAGCCCGAATGCCGCGCGCCCCGGCAGGATGCGCAGCGGCTTCACGTCGAGCAGCCCGATCACGAACATCGCCGGCAGCAGGAAGAACATGTATTGCTGCGGATACTCGACCAGCGCGTGCATCAGCAGGATGCCGATCAGCGCGAAACCGAACACGCGCATGCTCGACTGGGGCGCCCGCACCGCGCGCACGAACCACGCGACGAGCGTGACGGCGAGCACGCCGAGGCCGACCAGACCGGACTTCGCGAGCAGATCGATGAAGATGTCGTGCGAGTTGTTCGCGATCTCGACGCCGCCGAGCGTGCGCGCGAGCGCAAACTGGTGCGACGGGAATTCGCCCCAGCCGACCCCGAGCAGCGGATGCTCGCGGAACATCGCGAGCCCGTACTTCCACAGTGCGAGGCGCGGCGCGATCTGCCCGGCGTCGCGCATCCGGTCGGCGGCCGACTCCGCGAGATTCAGGTGGTAGTGCACGTTGGCCCAGCGCACCGCGACGTTCACCGCGATGAATGCAACGGCGAGCACGACCGGGATCAGCCACGCACGCGCATTGCCCTGCGTGCGGCGCGATTCGACCCACGCCATCCAGAACCCCGCGACGACCATCACCGCGACCTGCAGCCACGGCCCGCGCGACACCGTCAGCGCGAGACCGACCGACAGCACGATCGACAGCGCGAGCCATGCCCACACCGCGAGCCGGCGCGTCTGCACCAGATACAGCGCGCCGGCCATCGCGAACGCGATATAGCTGGCCAGATGGTTCGCCTGCGCCATGTTGCCGTACGGACGGCGGTCGACCGCGATGTTGTACACCACGACGAACGGCGAGACAGCCGACTCGAGGTGGAACAACTGCACGATCTGCGTGCCGACCGCGAACACGCCGCCGACGAGCAGCGCACCGGCCATCATCCGCGACACGGTTTCCGCGATCCCGTCGCGCGCGAGCGCGTAGCCGGCCTGCATCGCGACGAGCGCCGCGGCCAGATAACCGAGCGCCAGCCAGTTCATCGACGGCACCTTGAGCGGGATCAGCGCCAATTGCGCGATCAGCACCACCGCGAAGCCAATCGGCACGACGAACGCAGCCGGCGCGGCGAACGGCTTGACCGGCCGGCCCGTGCGCGCGAGCAGCACGACCGATACGCCCAGCAACAGATACAGCACGAGCGCGGAAAACTCGGAATAGAAGGTCGGGATCGGATACGTGTGATTCGTGATCGCATACGGCACGATCAGGGCGACAGCCAGCGCAACGAGCGACAACGAACGGGAAAAAGTAGAAGGCATGAGCGAACCGGGTGTCAGCAACCGGCGCACTATACAAAACTTTCCCCGCTCTGTGCGGCGCACGCGCGATGAACCGCGGCGCGGCCGCCGCCGCATCGGACACGCGGCGGCCGGCTTTGCGCACGGGCCACCGCCCTTCCATACCGGCGGCGGCGCTACGCACGGCACTCCGCGGGCGCATATTTCGCGGGCAGCGTCGCGGCGTTACCCGGCAACGGCCCCGCTCCCGGCGCGGGCAGCGACGATGCCTCCTTGCCGGCGGCGAAACATTCCCACGCGATCGCGCCCGCCTGTATCGCCCCCTTTTTGAGCGGTACGCGCGCGGTGGGCGCATCGGCCTTGTCTGGCGCGGACGGTACGAGCACCAGCGTATTCGCGCCAGCCGCGGCGACGCGGGGGGTAAACGCGACCGTGATCTGGCCGGTGGCGCCGTCGATCGCAACCGATTCGACGTTGCGGGTCGCGGCAGGCGGGCTGTAGCCGCCATCGAGGCTCGCGCCGCTCGCCGCGTTGTCGGCGACCGCGAGCCGCGCCGACGACGCGAGTGCAAGGCCCTCGCCGACGCGCGACCGCGCGAGGTAATCCTGGTACGCGGGAATTGCATAGGCGGCGACGACGCCGACGATCGCCAGCACGATCATCAGTTCGATCAGCGTGAAGCCGGCCGGCCGCCAGCGCGGCGACGGCCGGTTCGCGCGCCGCAGGTCGGCGGCAATGCGACGAAACAGGGAAACGGAAAAAGCTTCGAACATGACAGGCTCCGGAAACGAAAAACGCCTGCCGATACAGGCAGGCGTCTCGATCGTAGCCAGCGGGCCGCGAAGCCGACAGTCGGCCGGATGGCCAGTCAGGGCGCGTGCGTCACGCCGCGACGCTTCCTGAGCGCGTAACCGATCGCCACGACGAACAGGGCGCCGGCGATGCTCGCGCCATAGACCACCGGTGGCGTATCGAGCACCGGCCAGCGGTCGCCGACCGGGTCGTTCACGATCAGCCCGCCCGCGATCCACCCGAGCAGCCCGGCGCCGAACGCCACGACGACCGGGAAACGGTCGAGCAGCTTCAGCACCAGCGTGCTGCCCCACACGATGATCGGCACGCTGACGACGAGCCCGAAGATCACGAGCGCGATCCGGTGCGACGGATCGGCCTGCTCGGCCGCGCCGGCGATCGCGATCACGTTGTCGAGGCTCATCACCGCATCGGCGATCACGATCGTCTTCACGGCGTCCCACAGCCGGTCGGCCGGTTTGATGTCGTCGTGCGCGTCACCGGCTGGCGCCATCAGCTTGATGCCGATCCACAGCAGCAGCAGCCCGCCGCCGAGCTTCAGAAACGGCACGTCGAGCAGCGCGACCGCGAACGTGATCAGCGCGACACGCAGCAGGATCGCCCCCGCGGTGCCCCAGACGACGCCGCGCAGCCGCTGGTTCGCCGGCAGGTTGCGGCACGCAAGCGCGATCACGACCGCGTTGTCGCCGCCGAGCAGGATATCGATGATGACGATCTGGAGAATGGCGCCCCAGTGCAGCGAGGTCAGGAATTCGAGCATGGCGGTGAGGAAAGGACAACGGCCGCCTCGCGGGCGACCCGGTTCATCGTCGGCACATGCAGCACGCATGCCCGGTGCTTACGAATTCATTGCGGGAGCATAACAAAAAACGCCGGCAAAGCCGGCGTTTTCTGCAGGACGAGCCCAACGGAAACAATTACAGCGCCTTCTTCAGCAGACGGCCCATTTCCGACGGGTTGCGCGTGACGGTGATGCCGCACGCTTCCATGATTTCCAGCTTCGCTTCGGCCGTATCCGCACCGCCCGAGATCAGCGCGCCGGCGTGGCCCATGCGCTTGCCCGGAGGCGCCGTGACGCCCGCGATGAAGCCGACGACCGGCTTCTTCATGTTGTCCTTGATCCACTCGGCGGCGTTGGCTTCGTCCGGACCGCCGATTTCGCCGATCATCACGACCGCATCCGTATCCGGATCGTCGTTGAACATCTTCATCACGTCGATGTGCTTCAGGCCGTTGATCGGGTCGCCGCCGATACCGACCGCCGACGACTGGCCGAGGCCCAGAGCCGTCAGCTGCGCAACCGCTTCGTACGTCAGCGTGCCCGAACGCGACACGACGCCGATGCGGCCCTTGCGGTGGATGTGACCCGGCATGATGCCGATCTTCAGCTCGTCCGGCGTGATCGTGCCCGGGCAGTTCGGCCCGAGCAGCAGCGTCTTGCGGCCTTCGCGACGCATGCGGTCCTTCACTTCGATCATGTCGCGCACGGGAATGCCTTCCGTGATGCAGATCGCGAGATCCAGATCAGCTTCGACCGCTTCCCAGATCGCAGCGGCAGCGCCTGCCGGCGGCACATAGATGACCGACACGGTCGCGCCGGTTTCCGCCTTCGCTTCCTTGACGCTCGCGTAGATCGGAATGCCTTCGAAATCTTCGCCGGCCTTCTTCGGGTTCACGCCCGCGACGAATGCTTCGCGGCCGTTTGCATATTCACGGCAGGCGCGCGTATGGAACTGACCGGTTTTGCCGGTAATGCCCTGCGTGATGACCTTCGTGTCCTTGTTGATCAGAATCGACATGTATTTTGACCTCTGTTCGATGGGCGTCGCGAGCAAGCCGCGCCGCCCTACGTGTTCATTAGCGCGTGCTTACTTGCCTGCGGCAGCCGCGACGACCTTCTGCGCGGCTTCTTCCATGCTGTCCGCCGAGATGATCGGCAGGCCCGAATCGGCCAGCATCTTCTTGCCGAGGTCCTCGTTCGTGCCCTTCATGCGCACGACGAGCGGCACGTTCAGGTTCACGGCCTTCGAACCGGCGATCACGCCTTCCGCGATCACGTCGCAGCGCATGATGCCGCCGAAGATGTTCACGAGGATCGCCTTCAGGTCCGGGTTCTTCAGCATCAGCTTGAACGCTTCCGTGACCTTCTCGGTCGTCGCGCCACCGCCGACGTCCAGGAAGTTCGCCGGCTCGCCGCCGAACAGCTTGATGGTGTCCATCGTCGCCATCGCGAGGCCCGCGCCGTTCACGAGGCAGCCGATGTTGCCGTCGAGCGAGATGTACGCGAGGTCGAACTTCGACGCTTCGATTTCAGCCGGATCTTCTTCGTCCAGATCGCGGTACGCGACGATTTCCGGGTGACGGAACAGCGCGTTCGAGTCGAAGTTGAACTTCGCGTCGAGTGCGGTGACCTTGCCGTCGCCGGAGACGTTCAGCGGGTTGATTTCAGCCAGCGATGCGTCGGTTTCCCAGAATGCCTTGTACAGGCCTTGCAGGATCGCGCGCGCTTGCGGAATCGACGCGGCCGGCACGCCGATCTTCGCGGCGAGGTCGTCGGCCTGCGCGTCCAGCAGGCCCGTCGACGGCTCGACGATGACCTTGTGGATCAGTTCCGGGTGCTTTTCGGCGACTTCCTCGATGTCCATGCCGCCTTCGCTCGAACCCATCAGCACGATCTTCTGCGAGATGCGGTCGACGACGAGGCTGACATACAGTTCCTGCTTGATGTCGGCGCCTTCCTCGATCATCAGACGGTTGACCTTCTGGCCTTCCGGGCCCGTCTGGTGCGTGACGAGCTGCATGCCGAGGATCTGGTTCGCGTATTCGCGCACCTGTTCGATCGACTTCGCCACCTTCACGCCGCCGCCCTTGCCACGGCCACCCGCGTGAATCTGAGCCTTCACGACCCATACCGGGCCGCCGAGCTCTTCCGCCACCTTGACGGCCTCGTCAACCGAGAACGCCGGCTTGCCGCGCGGTACCGCGACTCCGAATTTCCGCAGGATTTCCTTACCCTGGTACTCGTGAATCTTCATGCGTGATTCCCTTCAGTCTGAGAGTTGGATGAAAAGTCGCTTAAGACGCTTCTTCGAATGATTTCCGTTCATTCCTTCGTGCTGCCTTCACCGGGCAGATCCGGCCGAATCGGGCCGTACCAGCGCGGGTAGTACTGCCGTACGACCTCGCCGTCGAATCGCAGCGCCCGGCAGCGGCCAAGCTGGAAAGGCGGTTCGGCGTGCACGCCGTCATGATCCGGCCCTTCGCCGCCCTCCTCGCGCACGTTCCACACATCACCGGCGAACGCCTGGATCGCGGCCGTCGGCAGCACGGCGCACAGTTCGGTGAGATGGGAACAGCCGGCGACGCCGGCGAGCAGCCGGTTCGCGTTGCGGCGGAAATTGCGGAAGAGGTTGAGCCCGATGAGGGCCCGATAGGCGGGGGAAGCGGATTGACAGTGACCGGGATAGGGAACCCATTCCGAAGACGCTTCGGCGTCGACGACATTGAGGTCACGATCGATGGTCACGCGCAGCCAGAGTTCGTGGATCGGCAGGCCCTGGGGCCGGATGCCCGACGCAAGCGCGACATCGCGCGGCTTGTGGTCGGTCAGGCAGGCTTCGATGTCCCACAAGCCGTCGCCGCGCTCGTAGGCTTCCGCTCGGATTGCGCGTCGATGTCGCAACTGACGGGGCACGGGCTCGGATAGCGGCATGCTGGAGGTTGAGGCCGAAGAGGAAAACCCGTGGATTTTAGCATATTGGGTATTTGAGACATCCGGCCTCGACGGCGGGTATTCCCGCCTGTCCGGAAGCGGTTGCGATGCAGCAAAATCGCGCGCCCCGCGCGCGACCGGGCGGCTCAGTCGTCGAGCGGGAAATCGTCGCCGACCTTCAGCAACTTCACGATGGTCGCGCTCGAGAAGCCGCGCGCGGCAAGGAAGCGCGCCTGCTTCGCGCGCTCGGCGGGCGTTTGCGGCAGCGCACCGAATTTCTTGCGCCACACGGCCTGCGCGCGCGTCAACTCGGTCTCGCGCAATTGGGCATTCACCGCTTCGACGAGGCTGTCGCCGACCGCGTGGCGCTTCAGTTCGCTGACGATGCGCGCGACGCCGACGCGCGACGCGCGGCGATGCACGAGACTCTCGGCGAAGCGCGCGTCGGACAGCCAGCCTTCCTGTTCCAGCGCATCGAGCACCGGTTCGACGGATTCGTCTTCGCCGACGTAGGGGGCGAGCTTGCGCGCGAGCTCCGCGCGGCTGTATTCGCGCCTTGACAGATAGCCGAGCGCACGGCCCTTCAACGACCGCGGCGGTTTCGACGGCTTGCGCTCGCCTACGGCCGACGCGTCGCTTGAAGCAGCACCGCGGGAAGATGCGCCGGCTGCGCGGCGTATGCGGCGCGGATGCTGGCTGCTGCGCGTATAGACATCTTCCGTCGCGGGCGCATCGGCTGCGCGATCGTCCGGGACGCGATCGTCCGGGACGCGTTCGCCCGGGGCGCGATCGCCCGGGAAGCGGACACCGGACACGCGACGGCGGGAGCGGTCGTGCGCGTCGAACGACTCATCGTCGTCGAACGGGTCGTCCGGTGCAGCAATCTCAAACGAAACGAGGGCATCGTCGGATGCCCTCGTCGCGGTGCGGTTCGCGGCGTTGCCGCCTGCGCCCCGCCGGTCGGCGCCCGAGGATCCGACTCGCCGCCCGGAGCGACCCGCCGTTTCGGGCGCGTCGTGCTCCGCCGGCTCGCCAGCCTGACCTCGGCGCGCAACCATCACTCTTCTTCGTCCATCGCCTCGGCTTCGTTGACTACGCCATCGGGCATCGCCACGACACCGAGCGATTCGCGGATGCGGTTCTCGATCTCGCGCGCGATTTCCGGATTTTCGCGCAGGAATTCACGCGCGTTGTCCTTGCCCTGGCCGATCTTCTCGCCGTTGTAGCTGTACCAGGCGCCCGCCTTGTCGACGATCTTCGCCTGCACGCCGAGATCGATGATCTCGCCCTGGCGCGAAATGCCTTCGCCGTACAGGATGTCGAAGATCGCTTCGCGGAACGGCGGCGATACCTTGTTCTTGACGACCTTCACGCGGGTTTCGTTGCCGATCACCTCGTCGTTCTTCTTGATCGAGCCGATCCGGCGGATATCGAGACGCACCGACGAGTAGAACTTCAGCGCGTTGCCGCCCGTCGTGGTTTCCGGGTTGCCGAACATCACGCCGATCTTCATCCGGATCTGGTTGATGAAGATCACGAGGCAGTTCGTGCGCTTGATCGTGCCGGTCAGCTTGCGCAGCGCCTGCGACATCAGGCGGGCCTGCAGACCCGGCAGCGAATCGCCCATCTCGCCTTCGATTTCGGCCTTCGGCACGAGCGCCGCCACCGAGTCGATGACGATCATGTCGATCGAGCCCGAGCGCACCAGCGCGTCGGTGATTTCGAGCGCCTGCTCGCCGGTGTCCGGCTGCGAGATCAGCAGCTCCGGCACGTTCACGCCGAGCTTCGCGGCATATTGGACGTCGAGCGCGTGCTCGGCGTCGATGAACGCCGCGGTGCCGCCCAGCTTCTGCAGCTCGGCGATGACCTGCAGCGTGAGCGTGGTTTTACCGGACGATTCCGGACCGTAGATCTCGACCACCCGGCCGCGCGGCAGGCCGCCGACGCCCAGTGCGATATCGAGACCCAGCGAGCCCGTGGAGACGACCTGGATATCCTCGGCCGCTTCGCCGTCGCCCATGCGCATGATCGAGCCTTTGCCGAACTGCTTCTCGATCTGCGCGAGTGCGGCCGCCAGCGCCTTGCTCTTCTCGGCGGTCATCCCGGAGCCCTTCTTGCTATCTTCCATGAATCGTCCTTTGCTATGATGAGCAGCGTCTGTTAAAGGCGCGCCCGCTTTCAAGCGCCGCCCACGAATGCAGACACTGTATAAAAAAACAGTGTTTTATGCAAGCCCGCAATGCAGGCTGCGTTGTACACGGATAACTTCGGAGACAGCCGCGCCGGCGCGAACGCCTCGCCGGCCATCGGTCAGCAACATGCGAATTCTCATCGCCGAAGACGACAGCATACTCGCGGACGGCCTCACCCGGTCACTCCGCCAATCGGGCTATGCCGTCGATCACGTGAAGAGCGGCGTCGACGCCGACACCGCGCTGTCGATGCAGACTTTCGACCTGCTGATCCTCGATCTCGGGCTGCCGAAAATGTCCGGGCTCGACGTGCTCAAGCGCCTGCGCGCCCGCAATTCCAATCTCCCCGTGCTGATCCTGACCGCCGCCGACAGCGTCGACGAGCGCGTGAAGGGGCTCGACCTCGGCGCCGACGACTACATGGCCAAGCCGTTCGCGCTCAACGAGCTCGAGGCGCGCGTGCGCGCGCTGACCCGGCGCGGCGCGGGCGGCGGGCCGACCGTCGTGCGCCACGGCTCGCTCGCGTTCGACCAGGTCGGCCGCATCGCGTATGCGAACGATCACGTGCTCGATCTCTCGGCGCGCGAACTCGGCCTGCTCGAGGTGCTGCTGCAGCGGATCGGCCGCCTCGTGTCGAAGGAACAGCTCGTCGATCACCTGTGCGAATGGGGCGAGGAAGTCAGCAACAACGCGATCGAAGTCTACGTGCACCGGCTGCGCAAGAAGATCGAACCGAGCGGCGTGCGGATCTCGACCGTGCGCGGCCTCGGCTATTGCCTCGAGAAGGTCGCGCCCGCGACGCCGGCCGACCCGGCGGCGCCCCAGCCCGCGGCGGCCGGCACGCCGCTGCGCTGACGCCGGGCGGCGCCGCGATGGCCACGCCGGCCCATTCCCGTCACCCGACCGGCGCGCCGTCGTCGGCCGCCGACGAGGCGCGCGACGCGCGCTACGAGAACCCGTTCGCGCCGCCCGACGAAACCGAATCGGCCGAAACGCCGCGCCCGCGCTCGCTGTTCGGCGAAATCCTCGACTGGATGCTCGCACCGCTGCTGCTGCTGTGGCCGATGAGCATCGCCGTCACCTATCTCGTCGCGAAGACGATCGCGAACAGCCCGTTCGACCGCGCGCTGGAGACCAACGCGTACGTGCTCGCGCGGCAGATCCATCCGGTCAACGGCGTCGCCGAACTGACGCTGCCGGAGCAGACGCGCGACTTCCTGCGCGCGGACAACATCGACAGTGTCTACTTCCAGGTGCTCGGCACGCGCGGCGAGCTGGTCGCGGGCGAAGCCGACATGCCGCTGCCGCGCGACGAGGATCGCCCGCCGCCGGGCGTCGTCGTGTTCCGCGACGACCTGCTGCGCGGCAACGACGTGCGCGTCGCGTACACGACCGTCGCGCTGCCGCAGGCGAGCGGCGCGCAGCCCGTGCTCGTGCAGGTCGGCGAGACGCTCGACAAGCGCAACGCGCTCGCGAACGACATCATCAAGGGCGTGATCCTGCCGCAATTCGTGATCCTGCCGCTCGCGATCCTGCTCGTCTGGTTCGGGCTGTCGCGCGGGCTCGCGCCGCTCAACGCGCTGCAGGCGCACATCCGCGCGCGCCGGCCCGACGACCTGTCGCCCGTCGAGGCGCAGCGCGCGCCGCCCGAGATCGAGCCGCTCGTCACGTCGTTCAACGACCTGCTCGCGCGGCTCGAACAGAACATGGCGCTGCAGAAACGCTTCATCGCCGACGCCGCGCACCAGATGAAGACGCCGCTCGCGGGCCTGCGCACGCAGGCCGAATTCGCGCTGCGCCATCCGGTGCCGCCCGACGTGCAGCGCTCGCTCGAGCAGATCGCGACGAGCTCCGAGCAAGCCGCGCGGCTCGTCACGCAACTGCTCGCGCTCGCGCGCGCCGAGAACCGCGCGAGCGGGCTCACGTTCGAGCCGGTCGAGATCGGCGCGCTCGCGCGGCGCACCGTGCGCGACTGGGTGCAGGCCGCGCTCGCGAAACGCATGGATCTCGGTTACGAAGGCCCGGACGACGACGCGCCGCTCGACGTCGACGGCAATCCGGTGATGCTGCGCGAGATGCTCGGCAACCTCGTCGACAACGCGATCCGCTACACGCCCGAAGGCGGCCGCATCACCGTGCGCGTGCGCGCGGAGCGCACGAGGCGGCTCGTGCATCTCGAAGTCGAGGATACGGGCCCCGGCATCCCGGCCGGCGAACGCGAACGCGTCGTCGAGCGCTTCTACCGGATCCTCGGCCGCGAAGGCGACGGCAGCGGCCTCGGGCTCGCGATCGTGCGCGAGATCGCCACGCAGCACGGCGGCACGCTGACGCTCGACGATCACGTCTACCAGCACACGCCGCGCCTCGCCGGCACGCTCGTGCGCATCAGCCTGCCGCTGACCGACACCACCCCGGATTAACCCTGACGCGCGCCGCCGCGGCTGGGTGCAAATATGCCGAAACCGGCGTTTTACCGGACGTTCGCGTCACGATCGACACGTGAAGCGGCCGATTCGACACGGGTTAACGCGCAGTCGTTTTGTACGCGCGAGTCAGTGCGCCGTAAGTTTCCGTGCCAATAATCGTCCACAGGCCCGCCCCTCCCAAGGCGGCCGCACATCTATATCAAGGGACTTGGAGACGATTCATGGCAACGTTAGGCGGGCAAATTTCGCACTCGCCGATGACGGGCGAAGAGAAGAAGGTGATCTTCGCGTCGTCGCTCGGCACCGTGTTCGAGTGGTACGACTTTTACCTGGCCGGCTCGCTCGCGGCCTACATCAGCAAGAGCTTCTTCTCCGGCGTCAATCCGACCGCCGCGTTCATCTTCACGCTGCTCGGCTTCGCGGCCGGCTTCGCGGTGCGGCCGTTCGGCGCGATCGTGTTCGGCCGGCTCGGCGACCTCGTCGGCCGCAAGCACACGTTCCTCGTGACGATCGTGATCATGGGCGTGTCGACGTTCGTGGTCGGCTTCCTGCCCGGCTACGCGTCGATCGGCATCGCCGCCCCCGTGATCTTCATCGCGATGCGGCTGTTGCAGGGCCTCGCGCTCGGCGGCGAGTACGGCGGCGCGGCGACCTACGTCGCCGAGCATGCGCCGGCCAACCGGCGCGGCTTCTACACCGCGTGGATCCAGACGACGGCCACGCTCGGCCTGTTCCTGTCGCTGCTCGTGATCCTCGGCGTACGCACGTTCGTCGGCGAGGAAGCGTTCGGCAACTGGGGCTGGCGCGTGCCGTTCGTCGCGTCGATCCTGCTGCTCGGGGTGTCGGTGTGGATCCGGTTGCAGTTGAACGAATCGCCGGTGTTCCTGCGCATCAAGGCGGAAGGCAAGACGTCGAAGGCGCCGCTGACCGAGGCGTTCGGCCAGTGGAAGAACCTGAAGATCGTGATCCTCGCGCTCATCGGCCTGACGGCCGGCCAGGCCGTCGTGTGGTACACGGGCCAGTTCTACGCGCTGTTCTTCCTCACGCAGACGCTGAAGGTCGACGGCGCCAGCGCGAACATCCTGATCGCGATCGCGCTGCTGATCGGCACGCCGTTCTTCCTGTTCTTCGGTTCGCTGTCGGACAAGATCGGCCGCAAGCCGATCATCCTCGCGGGCTGCCTGATCGCCGCGCTGACCTACTTCCCGCTGTTCAAGGCGCTCACGCACTACGCGAACCCGCAGCTCGAACTCGCGACGCAGAAGGCGCCGATCACGGTCGTCGCCGATCCGGCCACCTGCTCGTTCCAGTTCAATCCGGTGGGCACGTCGAAGTTCACCAGTTCGTGCGACATCGCGAAGAGCGCGCTCGCCAAGGCCGGCCTGAACTACGAGAACGTCGCGGCGCCGGCCGGTGCGCTGGCCCAGATCAAGGTCGGCGACACGGTGATCCAGACCTACGACGGCAAGGCGGCCGACGCGAAGGCGCAGGGCGCGGCGTTCGACAAGACGCTCGCGTCGACGCTGAAGGGGGCCGGCTACCCGGCGAAGGCCGACCCGGCGCAGCTCAACTGGCCGATGACGATCGTGATCCTGACGATCCTCGTGATCTTCGTGACGATGGTCTACGGCCCGATCGCCGCGATGCTGGTCGAGATGTTCCCGACGCGGATCCGCTACACGTCGATGTCGCTGCCCTATCACATCGGCAACGGCTGGTTCGGCGGCTTCCTGCCGGCGACCGCGTTCGCGATCGTCGCGGCGAAGGGCAACATCTACTCGGGGCTCTGGTATCCGATCGTGATCGCGCTGGCCACGTTCGTGATCGGCCTGCTGTTCGTCAAGGAGACGAAGGACTCGGACATCTACGCGCAGGATTGATGCCGTGCGTGAAGCGGGGACGGCCGGCGGAGGTGCTTCTTCCGGTGGCCGGCTCCCTGCCGTGATGGAGGCCGGCACGGGACGGCGGCAACTTTTTTCGGGAAAGATGGAAAAAGGTATTGACAGCCAGCCGGCCGATCGACATAATTCAAGTCTTCGGCGAATTAGCTCAGTCGGTTAGAGCGACGGAATCATAATCCGCAGGTCCGGGGTTCGAATCCCTGATTCGCCACCATATGCAGAAAGGGCTCAGCGCAAGCTGGGCCCTTTTTCTTTGCTCCGCAGACATCGCGCGGCAACAATTCCGGCATCGCCAATCCTAATCACGCGACTCCCGCCACGGTTGCCCAAAATCTGACTGCCCGCCCGAAGCCGCCCCCCCCCCCGACGCCCGCATCAGTGACGCCTTCTCATCGCGCCTGCAGCGCAACAGCTCCTGCTTCGTTTGCCGTATTTTTCGATGCCGCTCGCTTGGAGGTCGCAGCTCGCGGCCAACCACAACTGCACTCGTGACAACCTTCACCGAGGTTGCGGCATAGGTCTTCCTTCTGCTTGCTCTTGTAATCCTACCTGCTTACCACCTTGCGAACCTCGCCCAGCTTCTTCTTCGTGGCGGCAGGCCCGGAAATGGTCACGTCGTCTACATAAGCCGTCATCCGGCATTTCTCGCCCTCTGCCAGTTCAGCGATATCGTTGAACATATGCCTCCCCGCAAAGAAAGCGATCTTCGCCGCACGATTCGTTTTCGTAATACACAACCTCAAGAACGTCGGCCACTTGCCGTTATCACGACATACTGCGTCGATAGCCAATCGGTCCAACTCTGGCCACGGTCTTTGCCGCCGATGGTCCCTGGCGGTCTGCGCAGCAAGTAACGTTGCCTGCAAGACGCCATGTCAAAAATGAAACCGGTAGCCCTCCTCGCGAGCGTTTTTATTGCGGCGACATCTGGTTGCGCATCGCGGCCGCCCATTTCCTTCGAGCCGCCAGCGCCGGCCCAATGCTGCTCCACTTTCCAGAGCTTTCACTTCGACGACCTTGGGCCCGACGGGGCCGACAGCGTGTCAATCCAGGTCGGACAAAGTCCCACTTTCGACTTTCCTGAAGGGCGATCTACCTTCGTAGCCTACAAAGTTCCGGCAACGCATCCCGAAGTGGTGGAAGTAAGAACGTATATCGCGGCTTGGGGAGCAATGCTGCTTCCCCATGTGACCATATTCAAACCGCGCCTGATGTTCCTCGACGACAACCTGCACATCACGGAAACAGATCGTCTCGAACCACTGAAGCGCCGCTCCAGGCCTCTCGCCACCCCTTACTTTTTCGCAAGAGCGCAGATTCCGGCAAACGCGAAGTACATGATCGTCTACGCCGCATCGTCGGCAAATAGCGAGCGGCTGATTGCCTATTCACAAAACGGCTCGATGTACGCCATACCGAACGCCTACGAAGGCAAAATCTCAATTACTTTCCCATGAACAAGTCAGTACATATATTCGCAAGCGCCCGAGCAATCGCCTTGTGTGTGATTTCTGCTTGGCTCCTCTCTGCTTGCGTCTCGCCTCTACTCACGACCGATATCAAGCTTGGACCAAACGACACGACCGCAAAGGTACGATTCCGGTTCGTCGGTAACGGTTGGTTGAATATCCTCGAACACGGAAGTGCCGCTTGCTATGCTGAGGCAGACCCGGCCATTCGGTCGCTCGCCTCCATCACCTATCAGGCGCGCTCCCTGAATGCAACAACTTGGCTCTTTAGTCAGCCAAGGCTTGGTATGCCGAACGACCTGGAGGATGTGTCGCAACTCACATACGCTGAAGTCGTCGTCAAGGCCGGCATCCCCCTCGTTTTCTCAGCACATTGGAGCATTGGGGATCGCTATCGGTACTACAAGGCTTGGCGATTCCTTAGCTTCACTCCGGTAACGGGAGCGGACTACGAGGTTGTCGTCACGGACGACGTCAAGATACCGATGTCCGTGACTATTGCCCGACTTCAGGTCGATGATGGAAAGATCGTGCGAACTCCTGTGGAGGTAACGCCGCCGCGCATCTGCGGGACTTCCTGACTCGTCGATTGACAGGAGCGACGCAAATCGGTCTGGACAATAGCCGTGCACATCCCTGATTCGCCACCAAATGCGAAAAGCCGCTGTTTCTTTCGAAACAGCGGCTTTTTTCATTGCTTCATCCAGCGCACGCCGTGCCGCGCGCTGCCTGTCCTTCAGGCCGCGCGCCGCGACTACGCCACCACCGCCCCGCGCCGCGCATCCGCC
Source organism: Burkholderia sp. AU39826 (assembly GCF_020419965.1). NCBI lineage: Bacteria > Pseudomonadati > Pseudomonadota > Betaproteobacteria > Burkholderiales > Burkholderiaceae > Burkholderia > Burkholderia sp. AU39826. The sequence goes on along the minus strand of NZ_JAIZQG010000017.1, from coordinate 86,462 downwards.
GCCTCCACCCCCACCTTCCCCCGCCAGTTCTCCCCGCCCTCCAGCGCCGGCGTCGCCTCGAACACCTCCGCGATCCAGTCGGCGAACACGCGCACCTTCTGCGACAGATGCCGGTTGTGCGGATAGACGATCGAGATCGGCTTCGGCTTCGGATTGCAGTCCGGCAGCACCTCGACCAGCGAACCGTCGAGCAAGTGCGGCAGCACCATGAACAACGTAGGCTGGATCATCCCGAAGCCTTCGAGCCCGCACGTGACGTACGCATCCGAATCGTTGACCGTGACGCTGCCGTTCATCCGCACCTCGAACGGCTTGCCGTCGATCATGAACACCCACGGAATCGTCCGCGCGCCGTGGCTCGCGCGAAAATTCACCGCCTGATGTTCGACGAGATCGGCAATCTCGTTCGGCTCGCCGTGACGCGCGAGGTAATCGGGCGACGCGCACGTCACGCGCTTGAGCATCCCGATGCGCCGCGCGACCATCGACGAATCCTCGAGCGGCCCGACCCGGATCATGCAGTCGATGCCTTCCTCGACCGGATCGACGTAGCGGTCCGACAGCCCCAGCTCGAGCGTGATGTCCGGATAGCGCTGCCGGAAGGTCGACAGCGACGGCAGCACGATACGCCGCCCGAGCGAACTGGGCATGTGGACGCGCAGCATGCCACTCGGCTTGCGGTTGCCCGCCTGGAAACTCGCGTCGGCCTCGGCGATCTCCGCGATGATCTTCATGCAATGCTCGTAGTACGCGGCGCCCTCCGGCGTCAGCGACAGCCGGCGCGTGGTCCGGTGCATCAGGCGCACGCCGAGCAGCGCCTCGAGATTCTGGATGATGGTCGTCACCGACGCACGCGGCATCGAGAGCGTGTCGGCCGCCCGCGTGAAGCTGTTCGCGTCGACCACGCGGGTAAAAACTTCCATTGCCTGGATCCGGTCCATGCTGCTCCCCCTTTCGAATCGCCAACGGAACAGAATAGAGCGCGCGGCGGGCGCGGCACAAGCCCCCGCCTATTGTTCTCCGATCCTGAATAGTTTCGAAACTTCGGACTGGAAACCGACCGGTTTCCGTTCAGTTCCGGGCGCCACCCGCTCCGGCCCCGATGATCGGTGGACCGTTACCGCACGAACCGCTCGCGATATCCCTGCGGCGACACGCCGAACACGCGCACGAAACTGCGCCGCAGCGTCTCCTCGGAACCGAAGCCGCACCGCCCGGCGATCCGCTTGACGGGCCACGCCGTTTCGCCGAGCAGGCGTTGCGCGGCCTCGACACGGATCTGCTCGACCGCGCGCGCGGGCGTGCGGCCGGTTTCCGCGCGATAGTGACGCACGAAGCTGCGCTCGCTCATGCTCATGCGCTCGGCCAGCGCGGGCACCGACAGGTCGGCCGTCAGGTGCTCGGCCATCCACGCGTGCAACTCGCCGAACCGGTCGGCGGTGCGCTGCATCGACAGCATCGTGCTGAACTGCGCCTGCCCGCCCGGACGCTTCAGGAACACGACGAGCTCGCGCGCGACGTCGAGCGCGGTCGCCCGCCCGAGATCGTCCTCGACCAGCGCGAGCGCGAGATCGATGCCGGCCGTCACGCCGGCGGACGTCCACAGCGCGCCTTCGCGGATGAAGATCGGGTCCGGCTCGACGCGCACGTTCGGGTAGCGCGCCGCGAATTCCTCGCAGCGCGCCCAGTGCGTGACCGCGCGCCGCCCGTCGAGCAGGCCGGCCTCGGCGAGCAGGAACGCGCCGGTGCACACCGACGCCACGCGCCGCGCGCGCCCGGCCTGCTGCCGCACCCAGCGCACCACTCGCGCATCCTTCGACGCCGCGTGCACGCCCTTGCCGCCGGCGACGATCAGCGTGTCAGGGTGGCGCGCGGCCGCGCGCAGCGACTCGGCCATCACGACGAGGCCCGACGACGTCTCGACAGGCCCGGCTTCGACGGCCACGACGCGCGGCGCATACGGCGCCGGCTGCCCGCGCTCCAGCGCGAGCTCGTTGACGGACGCGAACACCTGCAGCGGCCCCGTCACATCGAGCAACTGCGCACGGGGAAACGCGAAGACCAGGATCGAACGCGGGGCGGCGGCAGGCATGGCGATTGGCTGAAAACGTGGGTGATATGGCAATTTCGCCAAACACTACGCGCCTAGAATCGATCTGTCCATCCCGTGCCGAACGGCGCGTTCCCTTTCCCCTCCGGAGCCTTCGCATGACACTTCACATCGGCCTTCTCGTCTTTCCGGGCGTCCAGCAACTCGACCTCACCGGCCCGCACGACGTGCTCGCGTCACTGCCGGACGCAGCCGTCCATCTGGTGTGGAAGTCGCGCGACTCGGTCGCGTCGAGCAGCGGCCTCGCGCTCGCGCCGACCTGCACGTTCGACGACTGCCCGCCGCTCGACGTGATCTGCATCCCGGGCGGGATCGGCATCAACGAATTGCTGCTCGATGCCGAAACGATCGCGTTCGTGCAGCAGCGTGCGGCCACCGCGCGCTACGTGACGTCGGTCTGCACGGGCTCGCTGCTGCTCGGCGTGGCCGGCCTGCTGCGCGGACGACGCGCGACGACGCACTGGCGGTTCCACTCGCTGCTGGAACCGCTGGGCGCGATACCCGTGCGCGAGCGCGTCGTGCGCGACGGCAACCTGGTCACGGGCGGCGGCGTGACGGCCGGCATCGACTTCGCGCTGACGATCGCCGCGGAGCTCGTCGGCGACGAAGAAGCGCAGGCGATCCAGCTTCAGCTCGAATATGCGCCCGCGCCGCCGTTCGACGCCGGCTCGCCCGACACCGCGCCGGCCGCGGTCGTGACGCGCGTCACCGAACGTACGTCGGCCGGCTTCGCGAAGCGCAAGCAGATCGTCGAGCAGGCGCTGCGCGCCACGTCGCGCTGAAGGCGGATGTCGGGAAAATGACTGGAAAGCGGCGCCCGCGCGCGCCGGGGAACACATCGATGAACATCATCCGAAGCGCCGCATTCACGGCGGACCGCGCGTGGGGCGCCCTCGACATCGCGAACCTGAACGGCATCACGGTCCGGCTGCACTGGACCGACCAGCCGTATCGCTGGCACGTGAACGACGGCGAGGAGGTGTTCGCGGTGCTCGATGGCCGCGTCGAGATGCGCTACCGCGAAGCAGGCGTCGAGCACGCGACGGTGCTCGAAACGGGCGACGTCTTCCACGCGACGGTCGGCACCGAACATGTTGCGCATCCGCTTGGCGCCGCGCGCATCCTCGTGATCGAGACCGAAGGCAGCGCCTGACGGCCGGTATCGGCGCCGCGATGCCGCGCGAACGACGAGCGCCTGCGGGCGGCGGGACTCAGCCCGAGATCGTCCCGGTTGCCTGCGATGCGATCAGTTTCGGCTGCGGCGTGCACTGGCACTGGCACAGGTCGTGTTCGAGCGCGACGACCTTGCCCATCACGGTCATCGTGCGCTCGCCGCCGTCCGACACGATCACGCCCGGCGACTTGCACGCCGCACAGAACACCGATGCGCCGAGATACGCGAGTTCGCGCCCGTCGAACGACGAATTGGCGATCCCTTCGAGCACGACGCCGCCGTGATCGGTCGTGTCGCCCTTCAGAATGAATTTGCGGCTCATGATGTCGGTTCTTCCCTCGGAAACGCCGCGCAACGCAGCCGTGCACGGGCATCGTGAAACCGCCCGTCGGTCGCGGGCGTCCCGCGAGCATATCACCCGGACACGATTGCATGCGACGGTTCGATCCGCTGCTTCGTCGCGGCCGTGCGTCGGCACGATGGCGCGAAAACGCCGGAAATACTTTATCTCGATAAAATCGAATCGCCCGATATCTCAAATACGTGAAAAAACAATCGTATGAACATTCGTACAATTACTAAAAATGGTTGTGAAAATTACCCTTAACCGGACGCAAACTGGCGCTCCCAAAACGCCTAAACCCTATATTTTCCGGGCTTCCCAGCCATCAAATCAACCTGTCGTTTCATAATACTTTTTTCCTCCATCGTCCGACGCTCTGAACAGCAAATTGGAAGATAGAATTAAATAAACAATTTCTGATTCTAGGCAAAAAAAATGGACGAACTCCTTCCAATGCGACTATTTGTCAAGGTTGCCGAACTACAAAGTTTCGTGCGCGCCGCGACCGAACTGAACATCTCCAATTCGTCGGCCACCCGCATGATCATGAGCATCGAGAACCGGCTCGGCGCGCGCCTGCTGAATCGCACGACCCGCAGCCTGTCGCTGACCGACGCCGGCCACCTCTACCTGGCGCAGATGCGTCACGTGATCGAGGAAATCGACCGCGTCGAGGAAACGATCGCGTCGATGCACCAGGAACCGATCGGTTCGCTGAAGATCGCCGCGCCGGTCATGTTCGGCATGCACGTGCTCGCGCCCGCGATCGACGCGTTCAAGGCACGCCATCCCAACATCGTGCCGGAAGTCACGATCGTCGACCGCCATGTCGACCTCGTGTCGGAAGGCTTCGATATCGGGCTGCTGCTGTCGCAGCACATCGGCAACAGCACGTTGGTGAAGCGCCCGCTCATGCAATTCCAACGCGTCGTCTGCGCGTCGCCGCGATATGTCAGCCGGCACGGCTCGCCGGCCCATCCGCACGATCTCGCCACGCATGCATGCCTGGTGTTCCATGCCGACTTCGCGAGCGATTACCTGACGTTCGAGCACGACCAGACGCGTGTCACGGTGCGCCCGAACAAGGCCGCGTCGTCGAACAACTTCGGCATGATCCGGAACTGGGCGCTTGCCGGCATGGGCATCGCAGTCCTGCCGGACTTCCTCGCCGAACCGGATCTTCATGATGGCCAGCTTCTGGCCCTGCTCGCCGACTATCGTCTCGAAGCGCTCCAGATGAACGTCGCATACCCGAGCCGCAAGCACTTTCCGCGTAAATCCCGCCTTTTCATCGATCACCTCGTCGAACATTTCGTCAGTTGAATGATGCGATCGCGACGGTCTTTTCGGTGCCAGATGGCTTCCGAACGCGGATGCGGGACGACGTGTACCGCGAGGCCGCACCCGCGCGCGGGCCCGGCCTCGCGGCGCACGATCCCGGCGCGGGCACGGGTGTTGCGCCGCTGCATCTCAGTAGTGAACCACCCTTGGCAGCCCGCTGCGGAGGACTACACTAATCCTTAATGAGGTGCGGCCGGAGCCCGCGCCTTCAGGGAGACGCCGCCATGAATCGGCCGCTGAATCGCATCCTGCCGCGCGTGACCGGAGCTGCATCGGTCTGGACGTGGATCAAGTGGTCCTTGCTGGCCGCGCTGGTGATCGCGATCGCGGTCGTGGTGAGGCTCGTGATGACCGAAATCGCGACGTCGCGCCTGCAGGCGCACTATTTGTCCGAGCTCACCCGCGACGTCGGCTACACGGTCGAAACGGGCGCGAGCAACCACATCCGTTTCCCCGCGAACGGGCCGTACGATCAACGCCTCGGCTATTCGATGATTCCCGCGTTCCAGCAGCGGCTGCTCGCGCGCGGCTTCGTCGTCGGCAAGCAGGCGCGCGATTCCGACCGGATGCTGGCGCTCGCCGATCACGGCCTGTTCCTGCCTTACGAAGAGAAGGACCAGACCGGGCTGATGCTGTTCGACTCGACCGGCTCGCCGCTGTTCGCGACCGTGTTCCCGCAGCGCGTGTACGCCGATTTCGACACGGTGCCGCGCGTGGTCGTCGATTCGCTGATGTTCATCGAGGATCGCTACCTGCTCGACCCGAACCAGCCGAACCGCAACCCGGCGATCGACTGGGGCCGCTTCAGCCGCGCGCTCGCCGACCAGGCGCTGCACGTCGTCAACCACCACCAGGCGCGCCCGGGCGGCAGCACGCTCGCGACGCAGATCGAGAAGTTCCGCCACTCGCCCGACGGCCGTACCGCGACGCCGCCGGAGAAACTGCGGCAGATCGCGTCCGCGTCGATCCTCGCGTACCTGAACGGCCCGCAGACGATGCTCGCGCGCCGCTCAATCGTCGTGCGCTACCTGAATTCGGTGCCGCTCGCCGCCCGGCCGCACGTGGGCGAAATCACCGGTATCGGCGACGGTCTCGCCGCGTGGTACGGCCGCGACTTCAACGACGTGAACCGCATCCTGTCCGCGCCGACGACCGGCGACAACGTCGACCAGCAGGGCAAGACGTTCCGCGAGGTGTTGTCGTTGCTGATCGCGCAGCGCGCGCCGTCGTACTTCCTGAATCGCGGTTATCCGGCGCTGCAGAAGCTGACCGACAGCTATCTGCGGCTGCTGTCGAACGGCGGCGTGATCTCGCCCGCGCTGCGCGATGCGGCGCTCGCCGCGCAGATCGAACGCAGCGCGCCGCCGGCCGCCGCGCGCGTGCAGTCGTTCGTGTCGCGCAAGGCCGTCACGTCCGCGCGCGCGTCGCTGCTGTCGGCGCTCGGCATCACCGACCTGTACCAGCTCGATCAGCTCGACCTGGAAGCGACCAGCACGCTCGACAACGGCGTGCAGCAGGCGGTCGCCCAGCGGCTCGCGCAGGCGTCGACCCGCGACGGCGCGCAGGCGGCCGGCCTGTACGGCTTCGAGATGCTCGCGCCGAAGGACGACCCGTCGCACCTCACGTACAGCTTCACGCTGTACGAGCATCGCAACGGCGCGAACCTGCTGCGCGTGCAGACCGACAGCGTGAACCAGCCGTTCGACGTGAATCGCGGCGGCCGCATCAACCTCGGTTCGACCGCGAAGCTGCGCACGTTGATCACGTACCTGCAGATCGTCTCCGACCTGCATGCGCGCTACGCGAACCTGTCGAATGCGGAGCTGGCGCGCGTGAAGCCCGATCCGATCGACGGGCTGTCGCGCTGGGCGCTCGACTACCTGTCGCATACGCGCGACCGCTCGCTGCAGGCGATGCTCGATGCGTCCGTCGAACGCAAGTACTCGGCGAGCCCGGACGTGTTCTACACGGGCGGCGGCGCGCAGGTGTTCTCGAACTTCGAGAAGTCGGACAACGGCCGCATCATGACGCTGCACACGGCGTTCGAGCACTCGGTGAACCTCGTGTTCGTGCGGCTGATGCGCGACATCGTCCACTACGAGACGCTGCAGGCGGCCGGACCGTCGTCGTCGTGGCTGAACGATCCCGCCCAGCGCCAGCACTACCTGCAGCAGTTCGTCGACGGAGAAAGCCAGGTCTACGTGAAGCGCTACTACACACGCTATACGGGCAAGGCGCCCGACGACGCGCTCGCGCTGATGCTGCGCGACGTACGCAAGTCGCCGCCGAAGCTCGCGACGGTGCTGCGCAGCGTCGCGCCGAACGAATCGCTCGCGTGGTTCGCCGCGCGGATGCGCGCGCAACTGAAGGGCACGCCGGCCGCGACGCTGTCCGACGACGATCTCGCCGCGCTCTACGCGAAATACGCGATCGACCGCTTCAACCTGAACGACCGCGGCTATATCGCGAGCGTGCATCCGCTCGCGCTGTGGACGCTCAACTACCTGCGCGCGCATCCCGCCGCGTCGCTCGCGGACGTTCAGCGCGACAGTCGCGATGCGCGTTTCTACACGTATTCGTGGCTGTACAAGACCCGCTACCACGCGACGCAGGACCGGCGCATCCGCCGCATGGTCGAGCTGCGCGCGTACGCGGAGATCACGAAGTCGTGGCGCGCGCTCGGCTATCCGTTCGCGGAGGTGACGCCGTCGTATGCGGCCGCGATCGGCGCATCGGGCGACCAGCCCGACGCGCTCGCGAAACTGATCGGCCTGATCGCGAACGGCGGCCAGAAGGCGCCGACCGAGACGATCACACGGCTCGATTTCGCGAAGGGCACGCCGTACGAAACCCGCTTCGTACGCGCGGCCGCGCAGCCGCAGCCGATGCTGGCGCCGGAGATCGTCAACGTGACGCACGCGCTGCTGCGCGACGTCGTGCTCCACGGCACCGCGCGCCGCCTGGCGGGCGGGTTCACGCTGCCGGACGGCAAGACGCTCGACGTGTACGGCAAGACGGGGACGGGCGACCAGCGCTTCAACGTCTATGCGCGCGGCGCGCGGCTGATCGAGTCGCGCAAGGTCAACCGCAGCGGCACCTTCGTGTTCGCGATCGGCGACCGGTTCTTCGGCGTGCTGACGGCGACCGCGCACGAGCCGTATGCGGCGCGCTACGACTTCACGAGCGCGATGGCCGTGCAGCTGCTGAAGTCGATGGCGCCGGCGCTCGCGCCGCTGATCGAACGGCCGGCCGACGCCGGCACGCGCACCGCGGGCCCGGCGCCGCAGGCGGAAACGCCTGCGCCGAACGCGGCGGCCGTGCAACCGTCCTGATCCGATCGCGGCGCGCAGGCGCCTGCGCCAGCGCGCCGCTCAGCGCGAGCGGCCGTCGTAGTGCGTGACGGGCAGCGCGTCGAGATCGACGCCGTCGATGCAGCGCACGTTGATCGCGGCCATCGCGGTGCCCTTCGGATCGACACCCTCGCCGAACGCGTGAATCCCGCAACGCTTGCAGAAGCGATGCCGGATCACGTGCTTGTTGAACAGGTAGGTCGCGAGATTTTCGTCGGGCGTCAGCAGCTTCATGTGGTCGCGCGGCACGAACCACATCAGCGCGCCCTTGCGCCGGCAGATCGAGCAGTTGCACGCCATCACGCCCTGCAGGTCGCCTTCCGCCTCGAACGTCACGTCTCCACAATGACAGCTTCCGCGATAAAGCATGGTCGTCTCCCGGTGCAGCCCGTGCGCAGCGCCGGCGCCCGGGCGGGACACCGTTGGCCGGGCCGATCCAAACGCGTACAGTAGCGCTCGCATGCGCCGCACGCAATGTGCGGCGCCCCCTCACCCGTCAAGGAGACCGTCATGCTTGAACTGCGCCCCGGCTGCGAATGTTGCGACAAGGATCTGCCGCCGGATTCGACGGACGCGCGCATCTGTACGTTCGAATGTACTTTTTGCGCGACGTGCGCCGACGACGTGCTCAAAGGCCAGTGCCCGAACTGCGGCGGCGACCTGGTCGCGCGGCCGCGGCGGCCAGCGAGCCTGCTCGCGAAGTACCCGCCGTCGACGGAACGCATCCACAAGCCGGGCGGCTGCGCGAACGCCTGACGGCACCGCAACGGCACCGCCCGCCCCGCTTCCGTCACGACATCTCGATCCGCGCACGCGTCACCGCGAGCAGCGTCGCCATCGCGCGGCGCGCGCCGTTCTCGTCGCGCACGCGGATCGCGTCGCTGACGGCCGTATGCTCGGCCAGCGACGCGTTGTACACGTCCGCCCGGCGCGCATTCAATTGCAGTTGCGCCTCGAGCGTGCGATCGATCAGCGCGCCGAGCGGCACCAGCAGCTCGTTGCCGCCGGCCTCCAGCACGCTCAGGTGAAAGCGCAGATCGGCGCGGACCCATTCGTCGACGTTGCGCGCGGCGGCCATCGCGCGCGCCGCGCCCTCGATCGCGTCGAACGCGTCGGGCGTATGCGCGCGGGCGGCGAGCGCGGCCGCGTACGGCTCGATCATCTCGCGCATTTCCTGCAGCTTCAGCGCGAACGCGAGCGGCGGCGCGACGCGCGCATACCAGTCGAGCAGGTCGGCGTCGAGCAGGTTCCACGCCTGGCGCGGCCGCACGCGCGTGCCGACCTTCGGCCGCGATTCGACGAGCCCCTTCGACGTCAGCGTGCGCAGCGCCTCGCGCATCACCGTGCGGCTCACGCCGTACATCTCCATCAGGTCGGGTTCCCTCGGCAGCAGCGATTCGGGCGGATAGTCGCCGCGCAGGATCGCCGTCGCGAGCCGGAAAGCCGTCTGTCCATGCAGGTCGCGTTGAATGATCGTTCTCCGTCGGGCGGGCTGCCCACTATCTGCACATTAATGCTATTAATACTATTTTTTATTCGACTACGCTAGGATAACCGCGAAAGCACGGATCGTGCGCCGCGCCCGAACGGTCGCGCCGGTCAATCATGGAGACTCGCATCGTGAAAATCACCCGCCTCGAAACCTTCGTCGTCCCGCCGCGCTGGCTGTTCCTCAAGATCGAAACCGACGAGGGTATCGTCGGCTGGGGCGAGCCGGTCGTCGAAGGCCGCGCGCACACGGTCGAGGCCGCCGTGCAGGAACTGGCCGACTACCTCGTCGGGCGCGACCCGCTCCTGATCGAGGATCACTGGCAGGTGATGTACCGCGCGGGCTTCTACCGCGGCGGCCCGATCATGATGAGCGCGATCGCGGGCGTCGACCAGGCGCTGTGGGACATCAAGGGCAAGCATCACGGCGTGCCGGTGCACGCGTTGCTCGGCGGCCAGGTGCGCGAGCGCATCAAGGTGTATTCGTGGATCGGCGGCGACCGGCCGAGCGACGTCGCGAACAATGCGCGCGCGGTCGTCGAGCGCGGCTTCAAGGCCGTGAAGATGAACGGCTCCGAGGAGCTGCAGATCGTCGACACCTACGACAAGGTCGAGCAGGTGATCGCGAACGTCGCGGCGGTGCGCGACGCGGTCGGTCCGCACGTCGGGATCGGCGTGGACTTCCACGGCCGCGTGCACAAGCCGATGGCGAAGGTGCTCGCGAAGGAACTCGATCCGTACAAGCTGATGTTCATCGAGGAGCCGGTGCTGTCGGAGAACGCCGAGGCGCTGCGCGACATCGTCAACCAGACCAACACGCCGATCGCGCTCGGCGAGCGGCTGTACTCGCGCTGGGACTTCAAGCACATCCTCGCGGGCGGCTACGTCGACATCATCCAGCCGGACGCGTCGCACGCGGGCGGCATCACCGAGTGCCGCAAGATCGCGACGCTCGCGGAAAGCTACGACGTGGCGCTCGCGCTGCACTGCCCGCTCGGGCCGATCGCGCTCGCCGCGTGCCTGCAGCTCGACGCGGTCAGCTACAACGCGTTCATCCAGGAACAGAGCCTCGGCATCCACTACAACCAGGGCAACGACCTGCTCGACTACCTGCGCAACCCCGAAGTGTTCCGCTACGAGGACGGCTTCGTCGCGATCCCGCAGGGCCCGGGGCTCGGCATCGACGTGAACGAGGAGAAGGTGCGCGAGATGGCGAAGACGGGCCATCGCTGGCGCAACCCGGTGTGGCGCCACGCGGACGGCAGCGTCGCCGAGTGGTGACGAACGCGTGAGATAAGAGCGACGCACGCGTGCCGCGCCACGCGTTCGACACGGCCGCCCCGACAAGGCGGCCGTTCTTGCATCCGCGCCACGCGCGCGGCGCGCGCGGGCGCCCGGCGCCGCGCCGTCCGGCCGTCAGCCGAGCGCCGCGAAGCCCGGTACGCTGAACGACAGCACGGCCGCCGCGACGAACACGCCGATCATCGTCATCCCCTCGAGATGCAGGATGTTGCGGAACGTGTGCGCGTCCTCGGTCGACGCGGTGCGGCGCAGGCGCGGCAGCGCCGAGAAGCGGTTGAGCCCGCCGAGCACGAGCGCGAGCGCGACGAGCAGCAGCTTCAGCAGCAACACGCGGCCCCACGTGCTGCCGTCGAGCGGCGCGAGCGAGCCGCCGAGCCCGCGGATCGCGTTGAGCGCGCCGGTGCCGAGCACGAAGACGACCGCGACGATCGACGTGCGCGACAAGTGCTGGCCGATGCGGATCAGCGCGCCGCGCGCGACCGACGTCCCGAGCGCCGGCAACACCGCGAGCCCGCCCGCGAGCACGAGGCCGCCCCATACGGCGGTGGCCAGCAGGTGCAGCGTCTGCACGCCGACCGCCGCGGACAGCACGCCGCTGTCGGCCGCATGGCCGAGCGACGCCTTGCCGGCCGCCACCACGATCACGGCGAACCACAGCACCGCATGCGCGAGCGGGCCATCCGGCTTCGCGAGCGCGACGATCGCGAGCAGCACCGCGCCGGCGAACGCGACGCTCCATGCGAAGCCCGTGTGCGTCTGCATCAGCACGACGGGAATCGCGGCGAACGCGCCGCCGAGCCCCGCGCCGCTCATCGCCGCGGCCTCGTACACGAGCCAGCCGAGATCGGCGAGCACCAGCGCCAGCGCGGCCGCCGCCAGCGAATGTTGCGCGCGCAGCCATGCCGGGTGCGACGGCGCGATGACCGGCCGCGCGCCGTCCTTGCCGAGCCACGCCTTGAGCAGCGCCGAGCCGACCGCCATCGCGAACGCCGCATCCATCAGCGCCGCGAGCGCGACCTGGCCGATCCACAAGCTGTCGAACTTCATCGCGCGCACCCTCCCGCAAGCGGCAGGCCGGCAGCGCGGCGGCAACGGGACGGACAGCGTGAGGCAGGCAACGGCACGGTAGAAAACGTCATCGATGAATCCGGAAACGGGAGAAATGACTGGGTCAGCGGCGGAGGCGGCGCCGCGCGACCCGCGAGTGTACGGTCTTCGAGGGTGAAAGCGCACGCCGGTTCACTCGACCGTCGCGCAATGCGCGTCAAATTGTCGCAAGTCGCAAACGGACAGGAACCGATGTCCTTTCGTCAAATAGCCGTCATTACCCATCGATGATAGAATGCCGCGTCGCAGCAGCCCGGCTGTCCTGCCGTCCATGCGCCGAGCCGATCGTAGCCCGGACAAGGTCCCCGACGAATAATCATGGAGTCTCGTGTGTCTTCAAGACGCCTCTTCCGTCCGCTGCTCGCCGTTCTGATGATCGGCGGCGCGGGCCTTATGAGCGCTGCCCAAGCGCAGACCAAGCCCACGGAGCAAGCGCACGCCCAGCAGGCGCCGCTCAAGGCACCCGATACCATGGCCGAGCGCGTGCGCGGCTGTACCGCATGCCACGGCGTCCACGGCCAGGGCACGGACAACGACTATTTCCCGCGTCTTGCTGGCAAGCCGGCCGAGTACCTGTACAACCAGCTCGTCAACTTCCGCGACGGCCGGCGCAAGTACCCGCCGATGAACTATCTGCTGACGTACCTGAACGACGACTACCTGCGCGAAATCGCCGAGCACTTCTCGGCCGAGCGTCCGCCGTACCCGACGCCGGCGAAGCCGACGCTGCCGGCCGCGACGCTCGCACGCGGCAAGCAGCTCGTCACGCAGGGCGACCCGGCCCGCAAGCTGCCGGCCTGCGTGGCCTGCCACGGTGCGGGGCTGACCGGCATGCAGCCGGCGATCCCGGGCCTCGTCGGCCTGCACGCCGATTACCTGAGCGCCCAGCTCGGCGCATGGCGCTCGGGCAACCGCCACGCGAAGGCGCCCGATTGCATGCACGACATCGCCGCGAAGCTTTCCGACGAAGACGTGACGGCCGTGACCGCATGGCTCGCCGCGCAACCGGCGCCCGCCAACCCCGTGCCGGCCCCGGCGCGTTCGATGAAGACTCCGCTCGCCTGCGGCAGCGAACCGCAATAAGGCAAGGGAGACAGACACAATGAAACGCAAGTCCCTGTTTGCACTCTCGGCCGTCGCGATCGTCGCGGCTGCCGCCCTCGTGCCGGTCCTGTGGCCGGGCAACGACACGCTGCACGGCGCTGCCGCCGTCGCGGCCACGCCGGCCGACCAGGCCGCGCTGATCAAGAAGGGCGAATACCTCGCGCGCGTCGGCGACTGTATCGCGTGCCACACGGTGCGCGGCGGCAAGTCGTTCGCGGGCGGCCTGCCGATGGCGACGCCGTTCGGCACGATGTACACGCCGAACATCACGCCGGACGACCAGAACGGTATCGGCAAGTGGACGTCGGACGACTTCTATCGCGCGATGCACACGGGTCGCTCGAAGGACGGCAGCCTGCTGTACCCGGGCTTCCCGTTCGCGAGCTACACGAAGGTCACGCGCGCCGATTCGGACGCGATCTACGCGTACCTGCGTTCGGTCCCGCCGGTGTCGGTGCCGAGCCGTCCGCACGAACTGAAGTTCCCGTTCAACAACCGCAACCTGCTGATCGGCTGGCGCACGCTGTTCTTCAAGGAAGGCGAGTACAAGCCGGATCCGACGAAGTCCGTCGAATGGAACCGCGGCGCGTATCTCGTCGAAGGCCTCGGCCACTGCTCGATGTGCCACACGTCGATCAACATGATGGGCGGCCCGGTGAACTCGTCGGCGTTCGCCGGCGGCCTGATCCCGCTGCAGAACTGGTATGCGCCGTCGCTGACGAACGACAAGGAACTCGGCCTCGGCGACTGGCACGTGCAGGAGCTGTCCGACCTGCTGCAGGCCGGCGTGTCGCAGAAGGGCGCGGTATTCGGGCCGATGGCGGACGTGGTCCACAACAGCCTGCAGTACATGACCGACGAAGATACGCGCGCGATGTCGACGTACCTGAAGTCGATCCCGCAGAAGGCTGAAGCGCCGAAGAACATGCAGTACGAGCCGTCGAAGCAGTTCGGCAACGCGCTGTTCGAACAGGGCAAGAAGATCTACGCGGACAACTGCGCGACCTGCCACGCCGAAAACGGCGCGGGCAAGCCGCCGGCCTATCCGCCGCTCGCGGGCAACCACTCGATCATGATGGAATCGGCCGTCAACCCGATCCGCATGGTGCTGAATGGCGGCTACCCGCCGAGCACGTTCAAGAATCCGCGTCCGTACGGGATGCCGCCCTTCGCGCAGTCGCTGTCGAACCAGGAAGTCGCGGCGGTTGTCACGTATATCCGGATGTCATGGGGTAACAACGGTACGCCGATCTCGCCGCAACAGGTGAGCGATCTGCGTTCCGCGCCGCTCGACTAAGAAGCGGCGCACACAAACGGGGCGCGGCTGCGGGAAACCGCGGCCGCGCCCTTTTGCTTTTTGGCTGTTTTGCGATGCAGGTTTGCCGCGCGGGCCGCGCGATGCATCGCCGATCATAAAACTCAAGAGTGGTATCTATGTCTTTCGAATCTCTCGGCCTGGCCGAACCGCTGGTCAAGGCGGTCAACGAGCTCGGCTACACGTCGCCGACTCCGATCCAGCAGCAGGCCATTCCGGCCGTCCTCGGCGGCGGCGACCTGCTCGCCGGCGCGCAAACCGGCACCGGCAAGACCGCCGGCTTCACGCTGCCGATCCTGCAACGCCTGCACACGTTCTACGCCGAGCACCGCGGCGCGAAGCGCGCGGTGCGCGCGCTGATCCTCACGCCGACGCGCGAACTCGCCGCCCAGGTCGAGGAAAGCGTGCGCGCGTACAGCAAGTACCTGAAGCTGCGCTCGACCGTGATGTTCGGCGGCGTCAGCATCAATCCGCAGATCGATGCGCTCAAGCGCGGCGTCGACATCGTCGTCGCGACGCCGGGGCGCCTGCTCGACCACATGCAGCAGAAGACCATCGACCTGTCGGATCTCGACATCCTCGTGCTCGACGAAGCCGACCGGATGCTCGACATGGGCTTCATCCACGACATCAAGCGCGTGCTCGCGAAGCTGCCGCCGCAGCGCCAGAACCTGCTGTTCTCGGCCACCTTCTCCGATGAAATCAAGGCGCTCGCCGACAGCCTGCTCGACTCGCCCGCGCTGATCGAGGTCGCCCGCCGCAACACGACCGCCGAGAGCGTCGCGCAGAAGATCCACCCGGTCGACCGCGACCGCAAGCGCGAACTGCTCACGCACCTGATCCGCGAACACAACTGGTTCCAGGTGCTCGTGTTCACGCGCACCAAGCACGGCGCGAACCGGCTTGCCGAGCAGTTGACGAAGGACGGCATCAGCGCGATGGCGATCCACGGCAACAAGAGCCAGTCGGCGCGTACGCGCGCGCTGGCCGAGTTCAAGAACAGCACGCTGCAGGTGCTCGTCGCGACCGATATCGCCGCGCGCGGGATCGACATCGACCAGTTGCCGCACGTCGTCAACTTCGATCTGCCGAACGTGCCGGAAGACTACGTGCACCGGATCGGCCGCACGGGCCGCGCGGGCGCGACCGGCGAAGCCGTGTCGCTCGTGTGCGTCGACGAGAAGCAGTTGCTGCGCGACATCGAGCGGCTGATCAAGCGCGAGATTCCGCAGGAAGTGATCGCGGGCTTCGAACCCGATCCGAACGCGAAACCGGAGCCGATCCAGCAGCGCCGCGGCCAGCAGCAGCCGCGTGGCGGTGGCGGCGGCAATCGTCAGCCGCGTGCCGGCGGCTCAGGCCAGCCGGCCGCGAAGCGCGACGGCAACGCGCAACCGAAGGCCGCGCAGCAGAAGGCCGCGAAGCCGCGCACGCAAGGCGGGGCCGGCGGCAATGGCGGCGGACGTCCGGCAGGCGGCGGCAACGGCGCGCGCCCGGCAAGCGGCAACGCCGCGCATCCGAACCGCAACCGTTCGTCGCGCAGCGGCCAGCGCGGTCACTGAAGCCGCGCGGCCGCGCGCCGCAGGTGCTCGATCTGGCGTCGCCAGCGTGCGAGCACCGCGGCGCGCTCCCCTTCCAGCGTGAACGTGACGCCTGTCGCGAGACGCGCATAGCCGACCCGCTGCGCATCGCCGTGCGCGATCGTCGCGGCGAATCCGGCCAGGCCGCCGAAGTCTCCTTCGAGCGGCGCCATCTCCAGTTGCGCCTGAAAGAACGCGCCGTCCGCGACGAGCGTCAACGCGGCCGTGCGCCGCTGCGCGATCGCGCGCGCCGCCCGCGACTGCGGCCAGAGCGCGATCAGCAGCGTGCGTGCATCGTGTGCATAGATCTCGCCGACGCCGAGGAGCGTCGTGCGCAACTGGCCGTCGTCGGTCGCGACGATCAGCGACGCGGCGAGGTCGGCATGACGCTCGAGCGCGGTGCCGTCGAACAGCGACACGACGGCGGGCGGCCACGCGTCGAACGTCCATTGTTCGAGCGCGTGGCGATGGGTATCGGTCATGATGGCGTGGCCCGGGCGCGAATCGGATGAGAATGCACCAGCATACGCGCGACGGGCCGTGCCGCGGCGATCAGCGCAGGAAAACGTGCCGCGTGATCTTCGTGAGCGGATAGTGGACGCCCGGCTGGATCTTCGCGGGCAGGTCGAGCGGCTTGAGCAGCATCTTCACGCACATGTCGGCCGACAGGTTGCGCCGGACGAGCGAATTGATGCGTGCGGCGCGCTCGCGGTTGTATTGGCTGTCGCCGACGCGATCCGGATAGCGGATCGCGAACACGTGGCGCAGCGCGATCTCGGAATCCTCGTTCTTGATTTCCATCACGCGGCGCGCCAGCGCCCCGAGGACCGCGAGCCGGCCGTTGCCTTCGACCTGGTTGTACTTCTTGAAGAACTTGAAGAAGTGCTTGTAGTGACGCACTTCGTCCGTGCGGATGTTGTCGGTGATTTCCTTCAGCACCGGCTCGTCCGAGCATTCGTTGATCGCGCGATAGAGCGTGGCCGTGCCCGTCTCGACGACGCAGCGTGCGACCATTTCGAGCGCGCGGGTTTTTTCGAACGCCTCGACCGAGCAGGTCTTCGAATACTCGGCGAAGAAATTCGCGAAGGCCGTATCCCAGTCGAACTCGGGCCACACGTGCGCGATATACGCCTTCAGCGCGCGGCCGTGCTGCAATTCTTCGGGCTCCCATGCATTGTTGAGCCATGCGGAGACTTCCGGATCGTCATTGAAGAATTCGCTCAGATTGCTCGTATAGAGATCCGAGCCGCTTTCGATGAACGACGACGCGCACAGCAGCAGCAGCAAATCCTCGTTCGCAGCGGCACGCTGACGATCGATCCGGTTCAGGTCGATGTCCTCGATACGCCACGGCATCACATGCGTCGTTTTGGTGTCCATGGTGGTGCGCTCCCAGTCGTCGCGCGGAGGCCGGCCCATGCCTGGGGCACAGGCGCCAGCCGATCCGCGGCGGCGTTTTACTTGCGTTTATAGTGAGTCGGTCCGGCCGAACCATTCTGGCATCTTAGCCGGACTTTCATGTTCGTGCTCCAAAGCACTGACCATACCCGACAGGCGCAGTTCCACGGCGTCCGTTGCCGTTCGTTAGATGAGACCTTCAAACCGGTTGCGCGCGTTCGATGGACATGCGCCGCGCCAAATGAAACGGGCGGCCGCCGGGCCGCCCGTGATGCCGGGAAACTGCAAGGAAAGCTGGAAGCGATCCGTCAGAAACCGGCCGCCAGCCCGTCGCGCCGGCTGTCGCTCGCGGCCACGTAGCCGCGCTCCGGATCGTCGGGATCGAGGCGCCAGACGAACTGCCCCGAACCGAAATCCATGTACGGATCGTCGATCGACTTGATCGTATGGCCGCGGGCGGCCAGCCCGTCGACGGTCGCGCGGTTCATCGTCGCCTCGACGTCGAGCGTGAAGTCGCGGTTGACCTTCCAGCGCGGCGCGCAACATGCGGCCTGCGGCTGCTGGCCATAGCCGAGCATTCGCACGACGGTCTGCAGATGGCCTTGCGGCTGCATGTCGCCGCCCATCACGCCGAAGCTCATCACGGCCTCGGTGCGGCCGTTGGCCTGCTCGGTGACGAACGCCGGGATGATCGTGTGGAACGGCCGCTTGCCGCCCGCGACGACGTTCGGCGAAGCCGGGTCCATCGAGAAGCCGTGCCCGCGGTTCTGCAGCGCAATGCCCGTACCGGGCACGACGAGCCCCGAGCCGAAGCCCATGTAGTTCGACTGGATGAAGCTCACCATCATCCCGCGCTCGTCGGCCGCCGACAGGTAGATCGTGCCGCCCGAATGCGGGCGGCCGGCGGCGAAGTGCGTCGCGCGCGCGCGATCGATCAGTTTCGCGCGTTCGGCGAGATAGGCGTCGTCGAGCATCTGTTCGGGCGTGACGTCCATCGCGCGTGGATCGGCGACGTAGCGATAGACATCGGCGAACGCGAGCTTCATCGCCTCGATCTGCAGGTGCTGCGAATCGACCGAGTCGACCGGCCATTCGGTCACGCCCGCGTGCTCGGCGATGCCGAGCGCGATCAGCGCGGCGATGCCCTGTCCGTTCGGCGGAATCTCGTGAATCGTGTGGGGGCCGAAGCGCTTGCCGATCGGCTCGACCCATTCCGGCCGGTACGCGCGCAGGTCGGCTTCGGTCAGCGCCCCGCCGCCCTCGCGCGCGAACGCGGCGAGACGCTCGGCGAGCGCGCCTTCGTAGAACGCCCGGGCGCCTTCCGTCGCGAGCGTGCGCAGCGTCTGCGCATGACCGGGCAGGCATACGCGTTCGCCGACGAGCGGCGCGCGGCCGCGCGGCATGAAGGTGTCCGCGAAACCCGGCAGGCCCCGCAGTTCGGGAACGGCCGCCGCCCACTTGTGCGCGACGATCGGTGGCACCGAATAGCCGCGCTCCGCGATCTCGATCGCCGGCTCGAGCAGGTCCGCGAACGGCAGCGAACCGAACTTTGCGTGCAGCGCTTCCCAGCCCGCGATCACGCCCGGCACGGTGACGGTGTCCCAGCCGCGCGTCGGCTTGTTCGCGATGCCGCGCGCGTCCTCGCCGTGGCGCTGGCGGAAGTAGTCGACGTTCCATGCGGCCGGCGCGACGCCCGATGCATTGAGTCCCGACAGTCGTTCGCCGTCCCACACGAGCGCGAACGCATCGCCGCCGAGCCCGCACGACACCGGCTCGACGACGGTGATCGCGGCGGCCGCGGCCAGCGCCGCGTCCACCGCGTTACCGCCCTTCCACAGCATCCGCAACCCGGCCTGCGCGGCCAGCGGGTGCGACGTCGACACGACGTTGCGCGCGAACACCGGGATGCGGGTTGTCGGATACGGGTTGTGCCAGTTGAAGTCAGTCATCGATGCCACCTTGTCGAAAACGGGATGAACGCGCGCCCGCACGTGCGGGCCATCCGCCATTGCAGCGCGATCGGCACGATCGCACAAATTCATTTGTCACATGAATCCATGTCATTTCCGCATGAATCATGCACACCGACGCCCGGCAGGCCGGCCGAACGCCGTTGCCGCCCTTACAATACCCGCTCCGTCTCACGACACGACCATCGAGCCATGACCCGAGATCCCCGCCTCACCCTCAACGCGCGCCAGCAGGAATTGCTCGAATGGGTGCAGCGCGACGGCTTCGTGACCGTCGACGATCTCGCCGCGCACTTCGCGGTGACGCCGCAGACGATCCGCCGCGACGTGAACTGGCTCGCCGACCTGAACCTGCTGCGCCGCTACCACGGCGGCGCGAGCCTGCCGACCAGTTCGGAGAACGTGTCGTACACGGCGCGCCAGCGGATGTTCCACGACGAGAAGCGGCGCATCGCGGCGCTCGCGGCGTCGCACATCCCCGACCAGGCGTCGCTGTTCATCAATCTCGGCACGACGACCGAGGAAGTCGCGCGCGCGCTGAACCGCCATCACGGGCTGCACGTGATCACCAACAACCTGAACGTCGCGTCGATGATGAGTGGCTACCCCGACTGCGAAGTGCTGATCACGGGCGGCATCGTGCGGCCGTGGGACAAGGGCATCGTCGGCGAGCTCGCGATCGACTTCATCCGCCAGTTCAAGGTCGACTACGCGATCATCGGCACGTCGGCGATCGAGGCCGACGGCACGCTGCGCGATTTCGACACGCGAGAGGTGCGCGTCGCCGAGGCGATCATGCAGCATGCGCGCACGGTCTACCTCGTGACCGACCATTCGAAGGTCGGCCGCCCGGCGCTGGTGCGCCAGGGCCATCTGAGCCAGGTGCACGCGCTCTTCACCGACAAGCCGCTGCCGCCCGACATGGCCGACACGGTCGCCGCCGCCGGCACCCAGGTGTACGTCGCGGAATGACGATCGCGATGCTGCACCGCACCTGAAACTTCAAGTGAAATCAAGAAGTTGGCGCCGCGCGCGAACCGCTTGTGGCATGCGTTTCTGTCAAACGGAAAATTAACGGGGCGCGATTTGTCGTTGCCCGCGCGCTCGACTAGACTCCAGTTCCCCGGCCCGTTCGCCGATCCGCCTGTGCCAGGGCGGTGCGAATCGCAGGCCGGCGAATGCAGCTTTTCCCCCCAAGCCATACCCTCGCGGGGTATCGCGCGGCGGCGTATACGCCGGCCGCGCGGGCAGTCCGATTGCCATGGAGAGAACGATGCTGAGTCCGCATGAATTCGCCACGCTCTTGCTTGTAAAGGACGCGCCTGATCAGCGCGACATGGATCGGGATGAACTGGACATCCTGCTCGAACAACAACTCGTCCGCCTGGAAGGGCTCGGCTCGGGGCGCAAATACTGCGTGACCGAGACCGGCGACGCCGCGCTGCGATCCATCAAGTACCGCTATTCGTAAGCCCGCTGTTCCCGACCTCACCTGATCGCGCGGCCGGATTCCGGCCGCGCGGTCGTTCTGCCTCCCGCCTGCCCGTCGCCGCCGCCGGCTTCAGCCGCCGCGCAGCGTCGGATCGACCGCCGCCCGCCAGCTGATGGCCTGCGCGCGTGCGCCGTTGAAATACGCGATCCAGCCGGCGCGTGCCGCCGCGTCGGGCGCCGCATAGTGGGTCGAAAGTTCGTTTACGAACGCACAATAGTTCGCTTCGCTCAGCCCGCGATACCGTTTCGCGACGTACGCGTCGTACAGCGTCGAGTACACCGGCTGCGCGTCCGCGCCCCAGTCGCGCGCCGCGCCGCCGCACGACGTCTGCAGGTCGACGAACGACGGCGCCCGCCAGTTGCCCGCGAGCGGCGGCGTCCCCGCGCCGCATCCCGCCAGAAGGACGGCGCACACGCCGGCCCACATCCCAATACGCATGATTCACCTCGCGAAACGGTCGATTCCGTCAGTATCGTCCGGGATCGCGTCGCACGCTACTGGCCCCGCTTTTTCGAACTTTACTTTTTCGATTTCGTTCGTTAAATTTCGAATTCGAACATTTCGTGTTCACCCCATTTCAACAGACGATAAGGACAGCAGGTGACCCAACCGAATCGCTACGATCTGCTCGTCGTCGGCGGCGGCATCAACGGCGCGGGGATCGCGCGCGATGCGGCCGGCCGCGGCCTGTCGGTCATGCTCTGCGAACAGGACGACCTCGCGTCGCACACGTCGTCGTCCAGCACCAAGCTGATTCACGGCGGCCTGCGTTACCTCGAGTACAACGAGTTCGGGCTGGTGCGCAAGGCGCTGCAGGAGCGCGAGACGCTGCTGCGCGCGGCGCCGCACATCATGTGGCCGCTGCGCTTCGTGATGCCGCACATGCCGAACCTGCGCCCGGCGTGGCTGATCCGCATCGGCCTGTTCCTCTACGATCACCTCGCGAAACGCGAACTGCTGCCCGGCTCGCGCGGCATCGACATGCGCCGCCATGCGGCCGGCGCGCCGCTGATCGACTCGATCAAGCGCGGCTTCGTGTATTCCGACGGCTGGGTCGACGACGCGCGCCTCGTCGTGCTGAACGCGATGGATGCGAAGGAGCGCGGCGCCGAGATCCTGACGCGCACGAAGCTCGTTTCCGCCGAGCGCCGCGGCGACGAGTGGGAAGCGCGGCTGCAGCACGCCGACGGCTCGATCCGCGTCGTGCATGCGCGCGCGATCGCGAACGCGGCCGGCCCGTGGGTCGGCGACGTGCTGCACGGCGCGCTCGGCCGCGGCGCGCATCACAGCGTGCGGCTCGTGAAGGGCAGCCACATCATCACGCGCCGCCTGTTCGATCACGATCACGCGTACATCTTCCAGAACCCGGACAAGCGGATCATCTTCGCGATTCCGTACGAGCACGATTTCACGCTGATCGGCACGACCGACGTCGAGTACACGAACGATCCCGCGAAGGTCGCGATCGATCGCGACGAGACGCAGTATCTGTGCGATTCGATCAACCGCTACTTCAAGCGCAAGATCTCGCCGGCCGACGTGCACTGGACCTATTCGGGCGTGCGTCCGCTGCTGGAGGACGAGAACGCGGCGAACGCGTCGGCCGTCACGCGCGACTATCGCCTCGAACTCGACGACGGCGCGGGCGCCCCGCTGCTGTCGGTGTTCGGCGGCAAGATCACGACGTTCCGCAAGCTCGCGGAAGAAGCCGGCGACATGCTGTGCCGCGCGCTCGGCCGCGACGCGAAGCGCTGGACGGCCGGCGTCGCGCTGCCGGGCGGCGACATCGCGGACGCGAAGTTCGACGTGTTCGCCGGCGCGTTCGCGAAACGTCACCCGTGGCTGCCCGCCGCGCTCGCGCGCCGCTATGCGCGTGCGTACGGCACGCGTGCGGAACGCGTGGTGGAAGGCGCGAAGTCGCTCGCCGATCTCGGCGCCGAAATCGCGCCGGGCATCCACGACGCCGAGCTGCGCTACCTGCGCGACGCCGAATGGGCGACCTGCGCGCAGGACGTGCTGTGGCGCCGCTCGAAGCTCGGCCTGCATGTCGCGCCCGGCACGCTCGATGCCGTGACCGCCGCGGTCGACGCGTGGTTCGCCGCCGCGCATGCGCCGCACGCGTGACTCGAACGCAAATTGCAGTTGCAGTTGCCTGACCGACGTTGATTCACCGACGCGCCGCCCCATGCGGCGCGCATCACAACTAAGCCAATCCACGGATGGAGATGAGAGACATGCAGGACCAGTACATCCTCGCGCTTGACCAGGGCACCACGAGTTCCCGCGCGATGCTGTTCGATCGCCAGGGCAATATCGTATCAATCGCCCAGAAGGAATTCGAACAGATCTACCCGCAACCCGGCTGGGTCGAGCACGACCCGCAGGAAATCTGGTCGACGCAAGCCGGCGTCGCCGCGGAAGCCGTCACGCGCACGGGCCTGAACGGCACGTCGATCGCGGCGATCGGCATCACCAACCAGCGCGAAACGACGATCGTCTGGGATCGCGAGACGGGCCAGCCCGTCTACAACGCGATCGTGTGGCAGGATCGCCGTACCGCCGACTTCTGCGACTCGCTGAAAAAGCAGGGCCTCGAAGCGAAGGTGCGCGCGAAGACCGGCCTGCCGATCGACTCGTACTTCTCCGCGACGAAGATCCGCTGGATCCTCGACAACGTGCCGGGCGCGCGCGACAAGGCGCGCCAGGGCAAGCTCGCGTTCGGCACCGTCGACAGCTGGCTCGTGTGGAACTTCACGAAGCATGAGCTGCACGTGACCGACGTGACCAACGCGTCGCGCACGATGCTGTTCAACATCCATACGCGCGAGTGGGACAACGAGCTGCTCGAACTGCTCGACATCCCGCGCAGCATGCTGCCGGAAGTGAAGGCGTCGTCGGAGATCTACGGCCACACGAAGACCACCGTGTTCGCATCGAAGATCCCGCTCGCGGGCATCGCCGGCGACCAGCACGCGGCGCTGTTCGGCCAGATGTGCACGACGTCGGGCATGGTGAAGAACACCTACGGCACCGGCTGCTTCCTGATGATGAACACCGGCGACAAGCCGATCGAGTCGAAGAACAACCTCGTCACGACGATCGCGTGGCAGATCGGCGACGACGTGCAGTACGCGCTCGAAGGCAGCATCTTCATCGCGGGCGCGGTCGTGCAGTGGCTGCGCGACGGGGTCGGCCTCATCAAGACGGCCGCGGAAATCGAAGCGCTCGCCGCCAGCGTGCCGCATACCGACGGCGTGTATCTCGTACCTGCGTTCGCCGGCCTCGGCGCGCCGCACTGGAACGCGCGGGCGCGCGGCTCCGTGTTCGGCGTCACGCGCGGCACGAGCGCCGCCCATCTCGCCCGCGCGGCGCTCGATGCGATCGCGTACCAGTCGCTCGACGTGCTGGCCGCAATGGAAGCCGATTCCGGCATCAGCATCGGCGAGCTGCGCGTGGACGGCGGCGCGAGCGCGAACGATCTGCTGATGCAGTTCCAGGCCGACCTGCTCGGCGTCGACGCGGTGCGTCCGCAGATCACCGAGACGACCGCGCTCGGCGCGGCCTACCTCGCGGGCCTCGCGATCGGCTACTGGAAGAACCTCGACGAAGTACGCGACCAGTGGCAGCTCGATCGCCGCTTCGCCCCGTCGATGCCGAAGGAGCAGGTCGAGCAGCGCATGGCCGGCTGGCAGCGTGCGGTACGCGCCGCGAAGGCATGGGCCGACGACGCCCAGTAACCCGAATCAATCCAGACGAAATACAACAACACCGGCGGACCGCGCGATGCGCGAGTCCGCCGTGACATACGAGAGACAACCATGTCACCTTATATTGCGGAATTCATCGGCACGGCGATCCTCGTGCTGCTCGGCAACGGCGCGGTCGCGAACGTGCTGCTTGCCAAGACCAAGGGCAAAGGCGCGGACCTGATCGTGATCGTGATGGGCTGGGCGATGGCGGTATTCGTCGCGGTCTACGTGACCGCGTCGTTCAGCGGCGCGCACCTGAACCCGATCGTCACGATCAGCCTCGCGCTCGCGGGCAAGTTCGCATGGTCGAAAGTGGGCGGCTACGTGCTCGCGCAGATGCTCGGCGGGATGGCGGGCGCGCTGCTCGTGTGGCTCGCGTATCGCCAGCACTTCGCGAAGGAAGCCGATGCGGACCTGAAGCTCGCGGTGTTCTGCACGGCGCCCGCGATCCGCAGCACCACGCACAACGTGCTGACCGAAGCGATCTGCACGTTCGTGCTGATCCTCGGCGTGCTGTATCTCGCGTCGCCGCAGGTCGGCCTCGGCGCACTCGACGCGCTGCCCGTCGGCCTGCTGGTGCTCGGCATCGGCATCTCGCTCGGCGGCCCGACCGGCTATGCGATGAGCCCCGCGCGCGACCTGTCGCCGCGCATCATGCATGCGCTGCTGCCGATTCCCGGCAAGCGCGACAGCGACTGGCGCTATGCCTGGGTGCCCGTCGTCGGCCCGCTGCTCGGCGGCGCCGCGGCAGCCGGGCTGTATCTGCGCCTGCACGCGATGGCCTGATCGCGGTTTGAACGAAGCGCGCGGCGTTCACTGCCGCGCGCTTCACGCCGCTCCTTTCTTCTGCCGGTCATTCACGGCCGTCACCAGCGATTTCAGCTTCACCGCGACGTCCGCGACCGCAGCTGGCGTCACGTCGATCCCGCGCTCGACCAGCATCCTCGCCACGCGCATTTCCTTCACGAATCCCGCTGCACGGCCGAAGCCGCTCGCCGCGACGAGCCGCGCGAGCGCATCGAAATGGAAATGGATTTCCGCATCGTCGCCGAGTACGCGCGCGACCGACTGCACGCCGAGCGCCGGCTCCCCGGCCACCTGCAACTGCGCATCGTATTGATCGGACCAGAACCACGGTATGTCGCGATACGGTGCGCCCGCGCCGAGCATGTTGCGGGCGGCGACGTGCGCCTGCGTCTCGGCGCCATGCCACGTCTCCTGCCGAACCAGCCGCCCCGATAACGCGCTCGGAAACACCGCGACGTCGCCGGCAGCGTAGATGCCGCGCGCCGACGTCTCGAGCTGCGCGTTCACGACGATCCCGCGCTCGACCGCGAGGCCCGCGTCGCGCGCCAGCGCGTCGGCCGGTTCGATGCCGATGCCGGTCACGACCGTGTCGGCAAGCAACGCGTCGCCGTCGTCGAGCAAGACGGCCAGCGCACCGCCCGAGGTCCGCTCGATCGCAACGGGCGTGCGGTTCAGACGGATCGCCACGCCGCGCTCGTCGTGAAGCGCATGCACGCGCGTCGCGATGGCTTCCGGCACTGCCCGGCCGAGCAGCCGTGGCGCCGCATCGAGCACGGTCACGCGGCAGCCGCGCTGCCGCGCCGACGCCGCGACTTCGAGTCCGATGAAGCCGCCGCCGACCAGCACGATCCGTGCGTCGGGCAAGAGCCGCGCGCCCAGCGCCGCCGCATCGTCGAGCGTACGCAACGCGACCACGCCGTCGAGCGCCGCGCCCGGAATGGCCAGACGGCGCGCGCGGCCGCCGGTGGCCAG
Organism: Burkholderia sp. AU39826; assembly: GCF_020419965.1. Lineage (NCBI taxonomy): Bacteria > Pseudomonadati > Pseudomonadota > Betaproteobacteria > Burkholderiales > Burkholderiaceae > Burkholderia > Burkholderia sp. AU39826. The sequence goes on along the minus strand of NZ_JAIZQG010000017.1, from coordinate 59,863 downwards.
CAGCAGCGCATCGTAGCCGAACCCATGCCCGCCCGACACGTGCACTTCGCGTGCATGCGGGTCGATGCGCTCGACGGTCGCGACGACCCGCTCGATGCGGTCGGCCGCCCACGCCTCGGCATCGCGCAACCGGCATTGCGCCGCGCTACGGTCGCCCGTCAGCACGCCCTTCGACAACGGCGGCCGCTCGTACGGCGGGTGCGGCTCCGCGCCGATCAGCACGATGCGCCCGCGCCAGCCGGACGCGCGCAGCACCTGCGCCGCGCGGCCGCCCGCATGGCCCGCGCCGACGATCGCCATTACCCGGTCGTGGCTCATCGCGTCACACCTCGATCAGGATGCGACCGTCTTCGATCTTCGCGCGGTACGTGCGCAGCTTCTCGCACGCGGGCGCGGACAGCGGCCGGCCGTCGCGTACGTCGAAGCGACCGTTGTGCTTCGGGCATTCGATCACGTGATCCATCACGAACCCGTCCGCGAGATGTACGTGCTCGTGCGTGCACAGGCCGTCGCTCGCGTATACCTGGCCGTCGATCCGGTAGATCGCGTACGTGCGGCCTGCGTGATCGAAGCGCGCGACGTCTTCGTCGTCGATGTCGTCGAGCGCGCCGGTGTCGATCCATTGCGTCATGGGGTGTGTCTCCTTCGTCGGGATGGTCGGTAGCTGTCATGCACGCGCGGCATCGGGCACCGGCCGCACGACGTAATCGGACGGATCGCGCGTCTGCCGGACCAGCGCCGGCACGATCTCCGCATACGCGGCGAGCGTGCTGCGGTACGGCGGCGGCATGTCGGCCTTCACGGCTTCGTGCAGCTTCGGCAGCGCATGGAACGGCACCATCGGGAACATGTGGTGCTCGACGTGATAGTTCATGTTCCAGTACAGGAAGCGGAACACCGGGTTCATCATCACGGTGCGGCAGTTGCGCCGGTGATCGAGTACGTTCTCCGGCATGCCCGCGTGCTGCGTGAGGCCGAAATACAGGTACAGCCATGCGCCGTAGAGGCTCGGCAGCCCGATGTAGAGCAGCGGCAGGATCGTGTGCCAGTACATCGCGGCGCCCGTCACGAGCGCGTAGATCGCGAGATGGATGCGCGACTCGCGCACGACCTTCGGCCATTCCGATTCAGGCACGTAGGTGCGCTCCTCGTCGTCGAGCCGGCCGGTGGCCGACGCCGCGATCATCTTGCGCAACTCGCCGGCCACGTGCTTCAGCGCGACGACGTTCAGCACGAGCGCGAGCCAGTCGGTCGGCTTCGGCGCGGCGATTTCCGGATCGCGCCCGACGACCAGCGTATCGGTGTGATGGCGCGCATGACTCCAGCGCCACGCGGTTGCGCGGCGGAACACCTGGAACGATGCGAGCTGGTACAGCGCGTCGTTCATCCAGCGCGTGCGGAACGCGGTGCCGTGCCCGCATTCGTGCCAGCGCGAATCGGCCGGGCTGCAGTAAAGGGTGCCGTACACGAAGAACGCCGGGATCGCCCATGCCGAATGCGCGTGCCACGCCAGCCACGCGAGCGCGCCGCTGATCGCGATCGCCGCGTACCAGATCAGCGTGTCGCGAATCGCACGCGCGTCGCCACGCTGCATCAACTGCTTCATCAGCGGCCGCGGCACCGCGCACCGGTACCACGCGGCGTTGACGAGCCCGGCCGCGTGCGCGCGCTCGCCCGCGCCGCCGATCATTCGGTATTCCTGACGGCGCGCCGCGTTGCGCTTGCGTGCCGGGTCGTCGGTAGGGGCCACGTCTGTCTCCTGGGGTTCTCGTGCGATGCAAGCGCGACACGCGCTGCCATGGAGTCAAAATTAGGCGCCCGGCTTCCGCTGCTCAATCGAAACGTTGACGAAATTTCGCCATCGCTTTAGCGTTCGGCAACGCCACGCGATCGATGGCGCCTATCACGATGGAGACGACCATGGCAGGAGAATCCGAGCCGCGCTGGCGCAAGCGCACCGCGCGCTTCGACGAGATCGCGGCGCTCGCCGGCGTCAGCACGACGACCGTCGACCGCGTGCTGAACGAGCGCGGCAGCGTCTCCGCGCAGGCGCGCGAACGCGTGGTGGCGGCCGCGCGGCAGCTCGGCGTGCCGCGGCAGCTGCCCGACACGCGGCACGGGCTGATCCACGTCGACGTACTGCTGCCGGACACCGACGCGCCGTTCTTCCGGCGGTTGCAGCAAGCGCTGCAGCGCTCGCTGCAGATGCTCGACCGGCGCGTGGTCGTGCACCGGACGATCCTACCCGCCGCGGACGACGCGCGCGCCGCCGCGCTGATCGAACGGCCCGCGTACCGGCGCGCGGCGCTGATCGTCACCGCGCACGACACGGCCCGCATGCGCGACGCGCTGGCCGCCGCGATCGCGCGGGGCGAGACCGTCGTCACGATGGTCACCGACATCGGCGGCATCGACCGCGCGCACTTCGCCGGCATCGACAACTATCGCGCCGGGCGCACGGCCGGCTACTACATCGGCCGTCTCGCGGCGCGCCCCGGCCGCGTGCTGCTGCTCGGCGGCCGCATGGGCTACCGCGCCCACGCCGACCGGATGGCCGGCTGCCGCGACCAGCTCGCCGACGCGTTCGCCGCCGTGCGCTGCGACGACGCGCCGGTCGAGACGCTCGACCAGGACGACCGCTGCTACCGCGCGGTGTCGAAGGCGCTGCAGGCGCACGACGACGTGGTCGCGATCTACAACAGCGGCGCCGGGTCGGCCGGGATCGAGGCGGCGCTGCGCCGGGCCGGCGCGATCGGGCGCGTCGTATGGATCGGCCACGAGATGATCGATCTGCACCGCACGTTCATCGAAGCCGGCGCGATGGATCTCGCGATCGACCAGGATCCGGACGGTCAGGCGATTTCCGCGCTGCAGCACGTGCTGCATGCATGCGGCATCGTCGAACAGCCGCCGCCGGACGACCCCGTCGAATTCCGCGTGTTCTGCCTGGCGAACGTGAGGACGAGCGCGTACCTGCAGCCGTGAACCCGCCGCGCGGCATGCGGCTGCGGCATGCGGCGTGCGGCCCGGCGCGTGCATGCGTCGAAAAAATCGATCGCCGCATTGGCGATTTTTCGTCAACGTTTGTCATGCAGCCCGCGCCGCGCGTCCGTACATTGGCAGCCATCCACGAACAACGACGGACAGGAGACGATGGCTGAACCGATCCTCATCGGCGTGAATTTCGACGGCGTGCTCGAACACGACGGGCTGCCGCCGCCCACGCCCGCCGAGCGCTTCCGGATGGTCGCCGCCGCCGGCGTGTTCGACTACGTCGAAAAGAACCCGGTGCGCGGCGAGGACCTGTCGCCGTATTTCGCGCTGGTCGAGCGCCACGCGCTGCCGATTCGCGTGATCGGCGGCATCTGGTGCGCGGGCCGCGACGAAGCGCATGTCGCCGAGATCGTCGCGGCGGGCGCGCGGTTCGGCAGCACGGTGCTCAACTGTCAGCTGTTCGCGCATCACGCGGACGGCCATCCGCTGTCGGATCGCGAAGTCGCCGATTTCTACCTGCGCGCCTATGCATGGGGCGAACCGTCCGGCTGCCTGCCGAGCCTCGAAGTGCACGTCGACATGTGGAGCGAGGATTTCGCGCGGGTTGCACGCGTCGCGCGGCATGTCGAGCAGGCGGGCGCGCCGTTCCGTATCACGCTCGATCATTCGCACCTGCTGTTCAAGATCGGCAATCGCGCCGAACTCGACGCATCGGGCCTGCACGAATCGGCCGACGGCGGCCGCGCGATGCTCGACCCCGCATCGCCCGCCGCGATCTACGCCGACTGGATCGCGCGCGGCTGGGTCCGGCATGCGCATGCGCGCAGCGTCGTGCCGAACAACCCGGACAATCGCTGGATGCGCCGCGCGGACGGCCGGCCCGGACGCGGCATCCAGTACCCGTTCGTCGCGCCGCCGCCGGGCGCGTACCACGACGAATGGCGTGCCGAGTCGCTCGATCCATGGAAAGCCGCGCTGCGTCAGTTGCTGCAGGCGCGGGTGCAGGCCCATGCGCAAGCGACACCGCTCGAGCAGATCAGTTGCGAATTCATCCCGTTTCCCGACTACGGCGGCGGCGCACGCTATTCGATCTTCGACAACAACGTCGCGTGCGCGCACTGGCTGCGCGACACGTGGCACGCACTCGCCGCGCGCGCCGGCGCCTGATCCGGACCCGCCCCACTCAAGCCCCAAGGACAGCACGATGACGCAAGCCTTGCACTTTTCGCTGAACCGGATGAGCGCGCCGCGCTTGCCGCTCGACCGCTACGTCGCGCTGTGCCGGCGCCTCGGCGTCGACACGATCGAGATCCGCAACGATCTCGACGGCGTCGAACTCGCCGACGGCACGCCGGCCGCCGCCGTCCGCGCGACGGCCGAAGCCGGCGGCGTGACGATCCTGACGATCAACGCACTGCAGCGCTTCGAGCAGTGGAATGCCGAGCGCGCCGACGAGGCGACCGTGCTGGCCGACTATGCGGCGCAATGCGGCGCGCAGGCGCTGGTGCTGTGCCCGACCAACAGCCGCGCCGACACGCGCGGCGAGCACGCCCGCCACGCGGATCTCGTCACGGCGCTCAAGGCATTGAAGCCGATCCTCGAAGCCCGCGGCCTGCTCGGCTTCATCGAGCCGCTCGGCTTCGAGGAATGCGCGCTGCGCCGCAAGTCGGACGCGGTGAAGGGCATCTACGCGGCGGCGGGCGAGCCGGTGTTCCGGCTCGTGCACGACACGTTCCACCATCACCTCGCCGGCGAGGACATCTTCTTCCCGAATCTCACGGGCCTCGTGCACCTCTCGGGCGTCGAGGAAGCCGACCTGCCGGTCGAGCGGATGCGCGACGGCCACCGCGTGCTGGTCGGCCACGCGGACCGGCTCGGCAACGTCCGGCAACTGCGCGAGCTGCTCGCGCGCGGCTACCGCGGTGCGTTGTCGTTCGAGCCGTTCGCGAACGAGATCGCCGAAGCCGACGACATCGAGGACCGGCTGCGGGCAAGCATCGATTACGTGCGCGGCAAGCTGGCGGATCGCTGAGCGGGCCGTCGCGACGGCGTGCGGCCCACGCCGGTCGCGCATCGGCAAGACAAGAAAATCCACGGGAGAACGGAATGATCGAATTCGCCTTGTTCGGCGCGGGCAGGATCGGCAAGATCCACGCGGCGAATCTCGCGCGCCATCCGGGCGCGACACTGAAGTACGTGATCGACCGGCACGCACCGTCGGCGGACGCACTCGCCCGCGCGCACGGCGCGCAGGCAACCGACGTCGAACGCGCGCTGGGCGACGCGTCGGTGCGGGCCGTCGTGATCGCATCGAGCACCGATACGCACGCGGATCTGATCGTCGCGGCCGCGAACGCGGGCAAGGCCGTGTTTTGCGAAAAGCCGGTCGACCTCGCCGTCGAACGCTCGCGTGCATGCGCGGACGTCGTGCGGCGCACCGGCGTGACCTGCATGATCGGCTTCCAGCGCCGCTTCGACCCGACCTTCGCGGCGCTGAAGGCGCGCGTCGAGCGCGGCGAGATCGGCGCGCCTGAAATGCTGGTCGTCACGAGCCGCGACCCGGGCGCGCCACCGGCCGACTACCTCCGCAGCTCGGGCGGCATTTTCAAGGACATGCTGATCCACGACTTCGACGTGTTCCGCTGGATCCTCGGCGACGAAGCGCACACGCTGCATGCGACGGGCAGTTGCCTGACCGATCCGGCCGTGCACGACGCCGGCGACATCGATTCGACCGCCGTGACGATCCGCACGCGGCGCGGATTGCTGTGCCAGATCAACACGTCGCGCCGCGCGGCGTACGGCTACGACCAGCGCTTCGAACTGCTCGGCAGCCGCGGGATGCTGCAGGCCGGCAACGTGCGGCCGACCGAGGTGAGCGCGTGGCTTGCCGGCGGCATCGCGACGGACGTGCCGGAGCCGTTCTTCCTGGAACGCTACCGGCATTCGTACGCGGCCGAGATCGCGCACTTCGTCGACGCGTTACGCGACGGCACGCCGGTCAGGACGACGATCGACGACGGACTCGCCGCGCTCGAGCTGGCCGAAGCCGCGATGACGTCGTGGAAAACGGGGCGGGTGATCGAGCTGTGACGCCGCGAACGGCGGCAGCGATCCGGGCAAGCGGGCCGCCGCTGCCGTGCGACGGGCGGCGCCCCGCCACGACCTGCCGTAGCGGCCCGGCCGGATCGGGCACATTTACCGCCACGTCGCGCGGCATGCACGGGAAAGCACGTATGATGGCGAATCGATCGGCGTCGCCGATATCCCGCGTTTTCATCACCATGCTCGATCACCTCATCTGCGACTGCGACGGCGTGCTCGTCGACAGCGAAGTCATTGCCGACCGCGTGCTGCTCGACACGCTGTCCGCCACGTTCCCGAACCTCGATTTCGAAGCCGCCGCGAAGTCGGCATTCGGCCAGCAGACGTCCCGCTTCCTCACCGGCATCGAAGCCCGCTTCGGGGTCGAGATGCCCGCCAACTTCATCGAGACCGTCGAGCACAACATCGAAGTCGCGCTCGCGCAATCGCTCGCGCCGATCAGCGGCGTGCGCGACGCGCTGCTGAAGATCACGCTGCCGGCCGCCGTCGTGTCGAACAGCCGGCTCGTGCGCGTGCGCAGCTCGCTGAAGCGCGCCGCGCTCACCGAAATCTTCGGCGAACGCGTGTTCAGCGCCGAACAGGTCGCGCGGCCGAAGCCCTACCCCGACGTGTACCTGCACGCAGCGCACACGCTCGGCGTCGCGCCGGCGCGCTGCGTCGTCGTCGAGGACAGCATCTCGGGGCTGAATGCCGCGCGGGCGGCCGGGATGAAGACGATCGCGTTCGTCGGCGCGAGCCACATCCCCGACAACTACGCGGACGCGCTGCGCGCGATGGGCATCACGCGGATCATGCGCAGGATGGACGAACTGCCGGCGCTCGTCGAAGCCGGCATGCGCGGTGAATTCGGCGACGTGCAGTCCTGATCGTCATTCGGGCCGGCTCGCGTCGATCCGGCCGCGCCACGGGCGCGCGAACGCGCCCGCGTTTCCTTCCGCTCAGGCCGGCTCGCAGCAGCGTTCACGCGCAGCGGCCAATGCCTCGCGGAACGCGACGAGTTCCGCGATCGTCAGCATCGGCAGCCCGTGCCGTTGCGCGAAGCGCTCGACATCGTCGCCACGCGTCATCGTGCCGTCCGGATTCATCAGCTCGCACAGCACGCCGGCCGGCTTCAGGCCCGCGAGGATCGACAGGTCGACCGTGCCTTCGGTGTGACCGCGGCGCGCGAGCACGCCGCCCGGTTGCGCACGCAACGGAAACACGTGGCCGGGGCGCACGATGTCGTGCGGCTTCGCGCCGTCGGCGATCGCCGCGCGGATCGTCGTCACGCGATCGGCCGCCGACACGCCGGTGTGCACGCCTTCGCGCGCCTCGATCGACACGGTGAACGCGGTGCCGTTGCGGCTTTCGTTGGTCTGCACCATCGGCGGCAGCTCCAGCGCACGCACCGTGTCGTCGGTCAGGCACAGGCACACGATGCCGCTGCACTCGCGAATGAGCAGCGCCATCGTCTCGGGCGTGATGCGCTCGGCGGCGACGATCAGGTCGGCCTCGTTCTCGCGGTCGTGGTCGTCCTGCAGCACGACCGCGCGGCCCGCGCGCATCGCGTCGAGCGCGGCGGCGATGCGCGGCGGCACCGGTTCGGAATCCAGCAGAGGGAGATCGGCAAAGGCGTCGGCAGGCGCCGACGAAACGGACATCAAGGACATGTGAAACGCTCCTCGCAAAGACGATTTGGGCGAAAAACGTTTCAGGGCATTGCAAACAGACAGAACGACAACCCGCTTCGCGCGCGGCGAAGCGGCCCTGACGGACATGACTATCTGCACATCTTCTCTCATCCGGACTGTGACCGTCGGCTCTGGCATTCGACCAGATCTGCTGACCCCGCGCGAAATGCGCGGGCGCTCGCGGGCTCGCCGGCTTACGCCAGCCTACCGCCGGTGGGGAATTTCGCCCCGCCCTGAAGACGCACTGATTGCCGGACGGGAACGCCCCGTGACCGGCGGGCCAAGCATACAACAGCCGCACACGACGCGCAGCGAATGACCGGTAAAACCTTACTGACGACCCCGTCTAACGGCATCGTCCGAACGGCCGACGCGCGCACGCGGCGTCTCCCGCGCAAACCGGGGACCGCAACGCTCGCGCCGCGCGACCCGCGCGATCAGTTGGCGGCCGCGTGCGCCGCGTCGGGCACGAGCCAGCGCGGCGGCACCTCCGGGCTCACCGTCACGCGGAACGCACGCGCTTCGCTGTCGCCCGGGTTGCGCAGGCTGTACGGCTGATCGGCGTCGAACACGATCGCGTCGCCGGTCGCCAGCAACTGGCGGCGATCATGCACGCTGACTTCGAGCGTGCCTTCGCTGACGACGAGATTGACCGTCGTGCCCGGTGCGCGGCGCGCGCCGGGTTCCGTATGCAGCGGCGCGATCCGCAGCTCGTGGAATTCAGCCGCGGCCGGCTCGCCTTCCGGATACAGCGCGCGCGCCGAGAAGCGGCCGTTCGAGCTGACGACGCGCGATGCGCGCTCGGCCGCCAGGTGCTCGAAACCGTTCACCGCATGGCGCCGCAGGAACGCGGCGACCGACACCTTCAGCGCCGCGGCGATCTTGCAGAGCACCTTGATCGACGGCACGCTGCGCGCCGATTCGATCTGCGCGAGCATCGCCCGCGACACGCCGGACAGCCGCGCGAGCGCATCGAGCGACAGTTGCCGCTCGGCGCGCAAGCGCGCGAGGTTCACGCCGACGACCTGCTCGAGCGCGTCGAGCGATGCGGACGCGCGCAGGTCGGCGCCATTGCCGGACTCGAAGGAAGACACGTCGCGCACGAGCGCCAGGGATGAAGACATAGCATTGCCTCCGGGCCGCCGCGCGGCCCTGCGTAGGGGGTAAGCCGGAATCGGAATCGGGTTGCGCCGGTCGTGGCGCGTATCGAAACGCTATCACCCGACCTTGCACGGGCAAACGAAGTTATCTTCACACCGTTATCAGCATCGCGGAGGAATGCGTTTCTCGCGAACCTTTTCCTGCCGCTATGGCGTCGCGCTCGGCGCGCCGTGGCGGCGTTCACTGCGCCGCCGGCGCCGCGCCGCGCGCCGGGCCGCGCGCGTCGAGCCGCATCGCGAGCCACGTGACGACCAGCGCCGCGAACGTCACCGCGACCGCGACCCACGGCAGCGCATCGAGCGCGAAGCCGTGCTCCAGCGCGAGGCCGCCGAGCCACGCGCCGCCCGCATTGCCGACGTTGAACGCGCCGATGTTCAGCGTCGACGCGAGATGCGGCGCGCTCGCGGCCTTTTCGACCACGCGCGCCTGCAGCGGCGGCACCGTCGCGAACGCGGCGATCCCCCAGACAAACACGGTGACGGCGGCCGCGACCGGCAGGTGGCTCGTCTTCGCGAACACGGCCATCACGGCCATCAGCGCGACGAGGATCGCGATCAGCGACGGCATCAGCGCGCGATCGGCGAGCTTGCCGCCGATCGTATTGCCGATCGTCAGCCCCGCGCCGAACAGCACGAGGATCAGCGCGACCGCGCGCGGCGAGTAGCCCGACACGGTCTCGAGGATCGGCGCGATGTACGTGAACACGACGAACACGCCGCCGAAGCCGAGCACGGTCATCAGCAGCGCGAGCCACACCTGCGGCTCCTTCAGCACGCGCACTTCATGGCCGAGGCCGACCGGCCCGCTGTCGTGACGGTTCGGCACCAGCGCGGCCACGCCGCCGAGCGCGAGCACGCCGAGCGCGGCGACGATCCAGAACGACGCGCGCCAGCCGAGCACCTGGCCGACGAACGTGCCGAACGGCACGCCGAGCACGTTCGACAGCGTGAGCCCGGTGAACATCAGCGCGATCGCGCTCGCGCGCTTGTCGGCCGGCACGAGCGACGCGGCGACCACCGCGCCGATGCCGAAGAACGACCCGTGCGCGAACGACGTGACGACGCGCGCGACCATCAGCATCGCGTAGCCGGACGCGGTGGCGCACAGCACGTTGCCGACGATGAAGATCGCCATCAGCAACTGCAGCGCGGCCTTGCGCGGCATGCGGCTCGTCAGCACCGCGAGCAGCGGCGCGCCCACCGCGACGCCGAGCGCGTAGCCGGTGACGAGCAGGCCGGCCGACGGAAGCGACACGGCGAGGTCGTGCGCGACTTCGGGCAGCAGGCCCATGATGATGAATTCGGTGGTGCCGATGGCGAAGGCGCTGATCGCGAGCGCCAGGAGCGGAATGGGCATGACGTTCTCCGGTAGGCGGCGGCCGCGGCGCCGGTTCGGTGCCGCACCGCACAAGAAAGCGGGATGTGCGCGCATTGTCCCGAAGACGCCTATATTTGATAATTGGCGTGGCATTTGAACCATTTTCAAATATTTCTGGAAAATCGCATGGACCGACTGGGCGACATCCGGCTGTTCGTCGAGGCGGCGGAGCTGGGCAGCCTGTCCGCCGCCGGGCGCAAGCTGAACCTCACGCCGGCCGCCGCGAGCGCGCGGCTCGCGAAGCTCGAGGCGAAGATCGCGACGCGGCTGTTCGAACGCTCGACGCGGCAATTGCGGCTCACCGACGAAGGCAAGCTGTACCTGAACTGCTGCCGCCAGGCGCTGCAGGCGCTCGACGACGCGGACGCGATGTTGCAGGAAGGCCGCAACGTCGTGAGCGGCAAGGTGCGGCTGTCGTCGACGTCCGATTTCGGCCGCAATCAGTTGCTCGACTGGCTCGACGAATTCACGACGCAACATCCCGACGTCACGTTCTCGCTGACGGCGTCCGATTCGTCGTCGAACCTGTGGCAGGACGAAATCGATCTCGCGATCCGCTTCGCCGCCCCGCCCGACGGCGCGCTGATCGCCCGCCGGCTCGCGACCAACCGGCGGGTGCTGTGCGCGGCGCCGTCGTTCATCGAACGCCACGGCGTCCCGGCCGATCCGCACGATCTGGCCCGCTTTCCGTGCAACGTGATCACGATCGCGTCCGGCCCGATGAACACCTGGCACTTCACGCGCGGCGACGAAGTGCAGGTTCACACGGTGCCCGTGTCGACCGCGTTCGAGACCAACGACGGCGGGCTCACGCGCGAATGGACGCTGCGCGGCCACGGCATCGCGCTGAAATCGCTGTGGGACATCGCCGACGACGTCCGCGCGGGCCGGCTGCGCGTGCTGCTGCCCGACTGGCGGCACCAGGACGCACCGCTGCACGCGATCTACCACAGCAAGCGCTACATGGCGCCGCGCGTGCGCGTGCTGCTCGACTTTCTCGCCGAACGCTTCGCGCGCGAGGAAGCCGCGCTCGACGACCTGCTCAACGCGTGCCGGTGACGGCCGGCCGTCGTCGCCGCTATAGAAGGGTCGGAACCCGGAAGCCGGCGTCGCATGCCCGCAACCGGCGGCCCGTCCGCCGCGGCATGAAAAGCTATAATGGAAGGCTTTCCCGACGGCCTTTCCTCCCGGCTACGCGCGATTCGCGTGCCGCGCACCGCCGTCCCGACTCACCCTTGACGACGCCCCCAGGTCAACCACTGCGAACGGCGAATCCCCATGACCAAGAAAGTTTACGTAAAGACCTTCGGCTGCCAGATGAACGAGTACGACTCGGACAAGATGGTGGACGTGCTCAACGCGGCCGAAGGCCTCGAAAAGACCGACACGCCGGAAGACGCGGACATCATCCTGTTCAACACGTGCTCGGTGCGCGAGAAGGCGCAGGAAAAAGTGTTCTCCGATCTCGGCCGCGTGCGCGAGCTGAAGGAAGCGAAGCCGGGCCTGCTGATCGGCGTCGGCGGCTGCGTCGCGAGCCAGGAAGGCGCGTCGATCGTGTCGCGCGCGCCGTACGTCGACCTGGTGTTCGGCCCGCAAACCCTGCACCGCCTGCCGCAGATGATCGACGCGCGCCGCGAGAGCGGCCGCGCGCAGGTCGACATCACGTTCCCCGAAATCGAGAAGTTCGACCACCTGCCGCCCGCGCGCGTCGAGGGGCCGAGCGCGTTCGTGTCGATCATGGAAGGCTGCTCGAAGTACTGCAGCTACTGCGTGGTGCCGTACACGCGCGGCGATGAAGTGTCGCGCCCGCTCGACGACGTGCTGACCGAAGTCGCCGGCCTCGCCGACCAGGGCGTGCGCGAAGTCACGCTGCTCGGCCAGAACGTGAACGCCTATCGCGGCGCACTGACGGCCGGCTCGTCGGAAATCGCCGATTTCGCGACGCTGATCGAATACGTCGCCGACATCCCCGGCATCGAGCGGATCCGCTACACGACGTCGCATCCGAAGGAATTCACGCAGCGCCTGATCGACACGTACGCGAAGGTGCCGAAGCTCGTGAGCCACCTGCACCTGCCGGTCCAGCACGGTTCCGACCGCATCCTGATGGCGATGAAGCGCGGCTACACGGTGCTCGAATACAAGTCGGTGATTCGCAAGCTGCGCGCGATCCGCCCCGACCTGTCGCTGTCGACCGACATGATCGTCGGCTTCCCCGGCGAGACCGAGGAGGATTTCGACAAGATGATGGCGCTCGTGCACGACATGCGCTACGACACGAGCTTCTCGTTCATCTACAGCCCGCGCCCCGGCACGCCGGCCGCGAACCTCGCCGACGACACGCCGCGCGAGGTCAAGCTCAAACGCCTGCAACATCTGCAGGCGACGATCGAGGAAAACGTCGCGCGCATCAGCCAGTCGATGGTCGGGAAGGTCGAGCGGATCCTCGTCGAGGGCCCGTCGCGCAAGGACCCGAACGAGCTCGCGGGCCGCACCGAGAACAACCGGGTCGTGAATTTCCCGGCGCCGCTCGCGTCGCACCCGCGCCTGATCGGCCAGATGATCGACGTGAAGATCAACCATGCGTACCCGCACTCGCTGCGCGGCGAGCTCGTGCTCGTCAGCGACGACGCGAGCACGGCCACCCACTGACCGACCGACGCCCGACAGGAGCCCGACGCTACTTTGAAGACCGTCCAAGCACTGGAATTCACCGCCCCGCGCGACGACAACGCGCGCCTCGCCAACCTCTGCGGCCCGCTCGACGAAAACCTGCGGCAGATCGAACAGGCGCTCGACGTGACGCTCGCGCGGCGCGGCCACCGGATCACGATTCGCGGGCGCGGCGCCAAGCTCGCGCTCGCCGCGCTCGAAAACTTCTACAACCGCGCGCGCGATCCGCTGTCGGTCGACGACATCCAGCTCGCGCTGGTCGAAGTGCGCCACACGGCCGGCAACGGCCGCCAGGACACGCTCGACGTGCGCTTTCGCGGCGATCCCGACCATCCGTTCGACGAACCGGTCGTGCAGCTCGACGCCAGCGAGCCGGACGAAGAGCCGGGGCCGAAGCTCTACACGCGGCGCGCCGACCTGCGCGGCCGCACGCCGGCCCAGCGCGAATACCTGAAGCAGATCCTGCAACACGACGTGACGTTCGGCATCGGGCCGGCCGGCACCGGCAAGACCTACCTCGCGGTCGCATGCGCGGTCGACGCGCTCGAGCGCGACCAGGTCAAGCGGATCGTGCTGACGCGCCCGGCCGTCGAGGCCGGCGAGCGGCTCGGCTTCCTGCCCGGCGATCTCGCGCAGAAGGTCGACCCGTACCTGCGGCCGCTGTACGACGCGCTGTACGACCTGCTCGGCTTCGACAAGACGGCCAAGATGTTCGAGCGCCAGATGATCGAGATCGCGCCGCTCGCGTACATGCGCGGCCGCACGCTGAACCACGCGTTCATCATCCTCGACGAGGCGCAGAACACGACGCCCGAGCAGATGAAGATGTTCCTCACGCGGATCGGCTTCGGCTCGAAGGCGGTCGTGACCGGCGACACGAGCCAGGTCGACCTGCCGCGCGGCCACAAGAGCGGCCTCGTCGAGGCGCAGCAGGTGCTCGGCGGCGTGCGCGGCATCGCGCTCACGCGCTTCACGAGCGCCGACGTGGTGCGCCACCCGCTCGTCGCGCGCATCGTCGAGGCGTACGACGAATTCCACGCGCAGCATCAGGACGGCTGAGCAGCGGCGGCCGCGTGCCGCCCCCCCAGCCTGCCGGCCCGGCCCGCCCGACGGCGCGCCGGGCTTTTTTTGCCCGTGCGCGGCCCGGCCGAATTCGGGCGCGATCGGCCATTTGGTGTATCCTCGACGCGTCCCAATCGCCTCACGCGTCATGAAATCCTCCCGTTCCCGCAAGTCCGGCCGCGCCCAGTCCGTCGCGTCCGAATCCCCCCGCCTTTCGCTGTTCGACGCGAAGGGCAAGGCCCGGACCGTCAACGCGCAAGGGCTGCGGATCGACTTCCCGGACGGCCGCAGCCTGATGTTCGACCTGTCGGGCAGCTCGGGCGACGCGGCTGTCGCGATCGTCGCGCAGCACAACGACCCGGCGATGCGCGCGAAGCTCGCGCTGCAGCCCGAGCACTACGACAGCGTGACGCTGCACGTCGGCGCCGAATTCGCGCCGCGCGAGGACGACCCCGAAGACGGGCCGCGCGCGCTCGAATTCGACCTGTCCGTGCAGTACGGCGACGAAATCACGAGCGACGTACGCAAGACGCTGCCCAAACGCAAGCTGATCGCCGAATGGCTCGAGCCGGCGCTGTTCACGAGCGCGCAGCTCACCGTGCGCTTCGTCGGCGAGAACGAAGGCCGTACGCTGAACGCCGGCTACCGCCACAAGGACTATCCGACCAACGTGCTGACCTTCGCGTACGACCCGGCGCCCGACGGCACCGTGATCGGCGACCTCGTGCTGTGCTGCCCGGTCGTCGAGAAGGAAGCGCACGAGCAAGGCAAGCCGCTCATGGCCCATTACGCGCACCTGCTGGTGCACGGCGCGCTGCACGCGCAGGGCTACGACCACGAGACGAGCGACGAGGACGCGGCCGAAATGGAAGCGCTCGAAGTCGACATCCTCGCGAAACTGGGTTTCCCGAACCCGTACCGGTAAGCCGTCCGCACGATGCGTCACGCCGCGATGCTGCCGCCCGCCTACCCGCCGTCGATCGGCGAAGGCCGTCTGCTGACCGAAGACGAGCTCGCGGCATCGCTCGCGCACACGATGCGCGACTGGGACGGCCGGCAGGATCTCTGGCTGTTCGGCTATGGCTCGCTGATCTGGAACCCCGGGCTGCCGACCGTCGCCGCCGTGCGCGGCAAGGTGCACGGCTACCATCGCGGGCTCTACCTGTGGTCGCGCGTGAACCGCGGCACGCCGGAACGGCCGGGCCTCGTGCTCGCGCTCGATCGCGGCGGCTCGTGCTCGGGCATCGCGTTCCGGCTTTCCGGCCCGACCGCGCAGCCGCATCTCGAGACATTGTGGAAACGCGAGATGCCGATGGGCTCGTACCGGCCCGCGTGGCTGCCGTGCTCGCTCGAGACCGGCGAACGCGTGAACGCGCTCGCGTTCGTGATGCGCCGCGACGCACCGACCTATACGGGCAAGCTGACCGACGCCGTCGTGAAGCAAGTGTTCGGCTGCGCGGCCGGCCGCTACGGCACGACGCTCGACTACGTGAGCCGCACGGTCGACGCGCTACGCGCGAGCGGCATCCCCGACCGCGCGCTGGAAGGGTTGCTGGCGCGATGCCGGTGATCCGGCACCGCGCCGCCCGCGCACCCGCACGAGGACACCGCCAATGAAACCGTCACACTGGTCGCGTTGCAGGATCGCCGTGCTGCTCGTCGCCGCGAGCGTCGCGCTGTCCGGCTGCGGGATACTCGGCTGCGGCGGCGCCGCGACCAACGGCGCGGCCGCCGGCGGCTGCTCGGCCGGCATGCGGTTCTGAGCGGCGCGCCGGCGGCGCCCGCCTGCGGCAGAATGCCGCCGTCCGGCCGCGCCGCCCGTCCCGCCACCGTTTTTTGGCCGCCGCGCCCCGCCGCTCCTTTCTGCGATAGGATGGACCCGACGACGACGTCGCGCCCGGCGCGGCCGTCCGCGAGCGGGGCCCGCGCGAGCCGCCCGCCCTGGCCGTGCGGCCGGGGTGACACGGTCGCGTCGTGCCCTTGGTGTATCCTTGCCTACTCCGTGACCGCGCGCCCCGGCATGACCCGGGCGCACCACCATGAACGATTCGTATCCCAGTCGTAAGCCAACCGACAAACCGCAAGAAAAGCGCTCGCTGCTCGAGCGCCTGACCGACTTCATCTCGCCCGAGCCCGAATCCCGCGGCGAGCTGCTGGAAATCCTCCAGGACGCCCACGAACGCAACCTGATCGACGCCGATTCGCTGTCGATGATCGAAGGCGTGTTCCAGGTGTCCGATCTGTGCGCGCGCGACATCATGGTGCCGCGCGCGCAGATGGACGCGATCAACATCGCCGACAAGCCCGAGGATTTCATCCCGTTCGTCCTGGAAAAGGCGCACTCGCGCTACCCGGTGTACGAGGAGAACCGCGACAACGTGATCGGCGTGCTGCTCGCGAAGGATCTGCTGCGCTTCTACGCCGAGGAGGAGTTCGACGTGCGCGGGATGCTGCGCCCGGCCGTGTTCATTCCGGAATCGAAGCGCCTGAACGTGCTGCTGCACGACTTCCGCGTGAACCGCAACCACCTGGCGATCGTCGTCGACGAATACGGCGGCGTCGCGGGCCTGATCACGATCGAGGACGTGCTCGAACAGATCGTCGGCGACATCGAGGACGAATACGACTTCGACGAGGAAGCCGGCAACATCATCGCGGGGCCGGACGGCCGCTACCGCGTGCGCGCGCTCACCGAGATCGAACAGTTCAACGAGACGTTCGGCACCGATTTTCCCGACGACGAGGTCGACACGATCGGCGGGCTGATCACCCATCATTTCGGCCGCGTGCCGCACCGCGGCGAGAAGCTGCAGCTCGGCAACCTCGTGTTCGAAATCCAGCGCGGCGATGCGCGCCAGGTTCATGTGCTGCTGGTGCGCCGCAACCCGCTCGCCAGCCGTCGCGCCGAAACCTCGCACGAAGACTGACCGCTCCGCGCCAGCCGCGCTTCCTTCAACCGCTCGCCCACTTCCGCTTCACATGGACGATCCGATCCCGTCCCGCCCGGCTGGCGGCCTTCTCGCGCCGGCCCCCGGCCGCGCGCTGCCGCGCTGGCACTATCCGGCCGCGCTGCTCGCCGGTGCGGCCAATACGCTCACCTTCGCGCCCACGCCGCATGGCGGCTGGCTGCAGCTCGTCGTATTCGTCTGGTTTTTCGCGCAACTGACGCGCACGTCGAGCTGGCGCGGCGCCGCGCTCACCGGCGGCGCGTTCGGCTTCGGCAACTTCATCACCGGCGTCTGGTGGCTCTACATCAGCATGCATGTGTACGGCGAGATGGCCGCGCCGCTCGCCGGCGGCGCGCTCGTGCTGTTCTCGCTGTACCTGGCGCTGTATCCGGCGTTCTCGGCCGGGCTGTGGTCGTTCTGCGCGGGCCATGCGTGGCACCGCCGCGAGCCCGACCCGCGACCATTCTCGCCGACCTGGCACGGCGCGTTTGCGTTCGCCAGCGCGTGGGCGCTCGGCGAATGGCTGCGCGGCACCGTGTTCACCGGCTTTCCGTGGCTCGGCAGCGGCTATCCGCAGGTCGACGGCCCGTTCGCGGGTTTCGCGCCGGTGGTCGGCGTGTACGGGATCGCGTGGGTGCTCGCGCTGTTCGCCGCGCTGGTCGTGCAGGCGCTCGCCGCCGCGCGGCCGTCGCCGGTGCGTGACGGCGCAGCCGGCGCATCGGGCGGCAACGCCCGCGTGCGCATCGCCGCGCCGGCCGGCATCGCGCTCGCGCTCGTCGCGGCCGGCCTCGGGCTGTCGCAGGTCACGTGGACCGTGCCCGCGAACGCGCCGCTCACCGTGCGGCTGCTGCAGGGCAACGTGAAGCAGGACATCAAGTTCGAGCAGGAAGGCATCGACGCGGCGATCAAGATGTACCAGCAGATGATCGTCGAGAAGCCGGCCGACCTGATCGTCACGCCCGAGACCGCGATCGCGGTGATGATCCAGGAACTGCCCGAGCCGTTCGCCGCCGCGATCCGCAAGTTCAGCGACACGACCGGTTCGGCCGTGCTGTTCGGCGCGGTCGGCGCGTCGGTGACCGAGGACGGCCACTACGTCGACTACACGAACAGCCTGTACGGCGTGACGCCGAATTCGCGCGACATCTATCACTACGACAAGCATCACCTCGTGCCCTTCGGCGAATTCATCCCGTGGGGCTTCCGGTGGTTCGTCAACCTGATGAAGATGCCGCTCGGCGACTTCGCGCGCGGCGCGCCGGTGCAGAAGCCGTTCCTCGTGCACAACCAGCCGGTGATGGCCGACATCTGCTACGAGGACTTGTTCGGCGAGGAAATCGCCGCGACGATCCGCGACAATCCGCAGCCGCCCGGCGTGCTCGTCAACGTGACGAACCTCGCGTGGTTCGGCGACACGATCGCGCTCGACCAGCATCTGCAGATCGCGCGGATGCGCTCGCTCGAAACGGGCCGGCCGATGCTGCGCTCGACCAACACCGGGATGACGGCCGCGATCGACGCGCACGGCCGCGTGCTCGGCCAGTTGAAGCCGTTCACGATCGGCTCGCTCGACGTGCGGATCGAAGGCACGAGCGGCTTCACGCCGTACGTGACGAGCGGCAACAACATCGTGCTCGCGGTGTCGTTCGTGCTGCTCGCGTTCGGCTTCACGTTCGGGCCCGGGCTGCGCCGCCGCAACGGCCGGCAGCAGCACGGCGGCGACGAAGCGGCATGACGCAACGGGCCGCTGCCGCGCACGGCGGCGGCCCGTGACCGCGAACCGGCCGGCCGTTCAGGCCTGCCGGGACGATCGATCCGATTGCGCCGGCTGCGCGGCGAGGCCCCGCAGGTCGCGGCTCACGTCCTCCATCACCGGCGCCCACGCGCCGAACGTCGGCTGCCGGTACAACGTCGCGGTCGGATACCACGGGCTGTCCCGGCGATCGAGCAGCCACGGCCAGTGCGGATTCACGTCGAGCAGCACCCAGGTGCGCGCGCCGAGCGCGCCGGCCAGGTGCGCGACCGACGTGCACACGGTGATCACGAGATCCAGCGCGCCGATGAATGCGGCCGTATCGTCGAAGCTCTTCAATTCGGCGGTGTAGTCTTCGATCGCGAAACCGGCCGCGCGCGCGGCGGCGACGTCCGCGTCCGCCCCCGGCTGCAGCGAATAAAACGTGACGCCGTCGATGCCGCGAAACGCGTCGGCGTAGCGTTCGAGCCCGACGCGCCGGAACGGATTGCGCTGGTGGCCCGCGCTGCCCGTCCACACGAGCCCGACCTTCAGCCGGCCGTCGCCCGCGAGCCGCGCGCACCATGCGTCGCGGGCGCCCGGCTCGGCCCGCAGGTACGGCACCGACGCCGCGAGCGTCGACGCCTCCATGCCGAGCATCAGCGGCACGCCGATCAGCGGCACTTCGTAATCGAACGCCGGCAGCGCGTCGACGCCGCCGCCCGCGCCGAACACGTCCGCATGCGCGCCGAGGCTGCGCTGCATCAGCGCGCCGAGCGCCGGAAACGTATTCCACGCGAGCCGGCCGCCCTCGCGATGCACGCGTTCGGCGAGCGGCACGACGAAGCGGCAGAACTGCAGCACGTCGCCGAGCCCCTGCTCGCCCCACACCAGCAGCGTCTTGCCGGCGAGCGGCTCGCCCTGCCAGCGCGGGCCCGGCAGCGCCGGCCGGCGGCCGCGCAGCTCGCCCGCGCCGTCCCAGCGCGCCTCGTGGCCGCGCCAGCCGGCCGCGTAGTTGCCGCGCACGAGCTGGATGATCGCGAGGTTGAAGCGGAACGACGCGTCGTCGGGCGCGAGCTCGCACGCGCGCGCCGCGTAGCGCTCGGCGTCGTCCCAGCGCTGCGCCTCCTTCATCGCCATCGCGACGTTGTTCATCGCGAGCGCGTTGTCGGGTGCGAGATCGGCGAGCCGCGCGGCGCTCGCGAGCGCACCATCCAGATCGTGCATCGCGATCCGCGCGACGACGAGGTTGATCCATGCCTGCACGTCGTGCAGATCGTGCTTCACGGCCGCGTCGAGCAGCGCGATCTCTTCCGCGCGGTCGCCGCCCGACAGCCGCAGCGCGATCGCGAGGTTGTTGCGCAGCGACGGCCAGCCGGCGTCGATGGCGAGCGCCGCGCGGTACGGCGCGACCGCCTGCGCGTGATGGCCGGCCATCTGCAGCACGTAGCCGTGGTTGAAGTGCGTGGCCGCGCCCGGCTGCATGCGCGCCGCGCATTCGGCGAGCGCGAGCGCGTCGGCCGGGCGCTGCCGGGCAACGAGCGCGGTCGTGAGCCGCACCAGCGAGTCGGCATCGACCGCATGCAGATGGGCGGCGGCGGCCAGCCAAAGATCGTGCGCGGGGCGCTCGCCGCGCGCCTGCGCGTCGGCGGCCTGCCCGAGCAGCGCGAGGAACGGCGGAAGCAGCGGAATCAGAATGTCGGTCGGTTCGTTCATGCAATCGGCATCGGCGAGCGGGTGACGCGGCGCGCATCGCACGCGCCGCAATACGCGCATCTTAACGCCCGCGCGAGGCGCCGCGGCCCGCGCGCGTGCGCACCGGTGCGCGGGCCGCCGGAACGGTGCGGCGATGCCCGCATCCGGCTTCCGGCCGCATCCGCTCGCCGATCCGGTAAAATTACGCGTTTCTGCACACTAACAAGCCGCGCCGCCGCGCGAGCCGACCCTCCGGGCCCGCCCGGAGCGCCGTCCGCAACGGAGCGCCAGCGCCACGAAGGCTCTTCATGCTTACGTTTCAGCAAATCATCCTGACGCTGCAGTCCTACTGGGACAAGCAGGGTTGCGCCCTGCTCCAGCCCATCGACATGGAAGTCGGCGCGGGTACGTCGCACGTCCACACGTTCCTGCGCGCGGTCGGCCCCGAGCCGTGGCGCGCCGCGTACGTGCAGCCGTCGCGCCGCCCGAAGGACGGCCGCTACGGCGAAAACCCGAACCGCCTGCAGCACTACTACCAGTACCAGGTCGTGCTCAAGCCGGCGCCGGAAAACATCCTCGACCTGTACCTCGGCTCGCTGGAAGCGCTCGGCTTCGACCTGAAGCAGAACGACGTGCGCTTCGTCGAGGACGACTGGGAAAACCCGACGCTCGGCGCGTGGGGCCTCGGCTGGGAAGTGTGGCTGAACGGGATGGAAGTCACGCAGTTCACGTATTTCCAGGAAGTCGGCGGCCTCGAATGCAAGCCGGTGCTCGGCGAGATCACGTACGGCCTCGAGCGCCTGGCGATGTACCTGCAGAAGGTCGAGAACGTGTACGACCTCGTGTGGACCGAGTGGGAAGAGCAAGGCCCGAACGGCCCCGAGCTGCGCCGCCTGTCGTATGGCGACGTGTACCACCAGAACGAGGTCGAGCAGTCGACCTACAACTTCGAGCATGCGAACGTCGACCTGCTGTTCACGTTCTTCAACAGCTACGAAGCGGAAGCGAAGAAGATGATCGACGCGCAGCTCGCGTTGCCCGCGTACGAGCTCGTGCTGAAAGCCGGCCACACGTTCAACCTGCTCGACGCGCGCGGCGCGATCTCGGTCACCGAGCGGGCAGCGTACATCGGCCGCATCCGCGCGCTGTCGCGTCTCGTCGCGCAGGCTTACTACGACTCGCGCGAGAAGCTCGGCTTCCCGATGCTCGGCAACCCGCCGGGCGTGCCGGGCCTCACCACCGACGCCCAGGATGCCGCGCAGCCGGCATGGGCGCCGCCGCTCAAGGTCGAACGCAAGATCGATCAGGACTGACGAGACGAGATTTATTCCAGACATGACGCACAATCATCCCGCCCCCCTGCTCGTCGAACTGCTGACCGAAGAGCTGCCGCCGAAGGCCCTCGCGCGCCTCGGCGACGCATTCGCCGAAGGTATCGCACAACGCCTCGCCGCGCGCGACCTCGTCGAAGGCGAACTCGTGTTCGAACGCTACGCGACGCCGCGCCGCCTCGCCGTCGTCGTGCAGAACGTACGCGCCGTCGCGCCCGACAGACAGGTCCGCGAAAAGGTCCTGCCCGTGTCGGTCGCGCTCGACGCGCAAGGCAACCCGACGGCCCCGCTCGCGAAGAAGCTTGCGGCGCTCGGCCACCCGAACGCCTCGATCGCCGATCTCGAACGCGCGCAGGACGGCAAGGCCGAAGCGTTCTTCATCAACTACTCGGCGGCCGGCGCCACGCTCGCCGACGGCCTGCAGGCCGCGCTCGACGAAGCGCTCGCGAAGCTACCGATCCCGAAATTCATGACGTACCAGCGCCCGGACGGCACGGACGTGAAGTTCGTGCGTCCGGTGCATCGCCTGACGGTGCTGCACGACGACCGCGTCGTGCCCGTCACCGCGTTCGGCGTCGACGCGGGCGACACCACGCTCGGCCACCGCTTCCTGTCCGACGGCCTCGTCGCGATCCAGCATGCGCGCGCGTACGCCGACACGCTGCGCGACAAGGGCCGCGTGATCGCGCACTTCGCCGATCGTCGCGAAACGATCCGCACGCAGCTGAACGAACATGCGAACGGCGACACGGTCGTGATGCCCGAATCGCTGCTCGACGAAGTCACGTCGCTGGTCGAATGGCCGGTCGTCTACCCGTGCCGCTTCGAGGACGAATTCCTGCAGGTGCCGCAGGAATGCCTGATCCTCACGATGCAGACGAACCAGAAGTATTTCGCGCTGACCGACGTCGCCGGCAAGCTGCGCTCGCGCTTCCTGATCGTGTCGAACATCGAGACGAAGACGCCGGGCGAGATCGTCGAAGGCAACGAGCGCGTCGTGCGCCCGCGCCTCGCCGATGCGAAGTTCTTCTTCGAGCAGGACAAGAAGAAGCCGCTCGCCGATCGCGTGCCGCAGCTCGCCAACGTCGTCTATCACAACAAGCTCGGTTCGGCGCTCGCGCGCGTCGAGCGCCTCGAGGCGCTGGCGGGCGAGATCGCCCCGGCGATCGGCGCCGATCCCGCGCACGCGAAGCGCGCCGCGCGCCTCGCGAAGGCCGACCTGCTGACCGACATGGTCGGCGAGTTCCCGGAACTGCAGGGCACGATGGGCACGTACTACGCGCGCCACGACGGCGAAGCCGACGACGTCGCGCTCGCGTGCGCCGAGCACTACCAGCCGCGCTTTTCCGGCGACGCGCTGCCGACCACGCCGGTGTCGACCGCCGTCGCGCTCGCCGACAAGCTCGAAACGATCGTCGGCATCTGGGGCATCGGCCTCGCGCCGACGGGCGAGAAGGATCCGTTCGCGCTGCGCCGCCACGCGCTCGGCGTGCTGCGCCTGCTGCTCGAAAAGCAGTTGCCGCTCGATCTCGTGTCGCTGCTGCGCACGGCCCATGCACGCTTCGACGGCGTGCCGGGCGTCGCCGAATCGACCGACGCGATCTTCGCGTTCTTCATGGATCGCCTGCGCGGCCTGCTGCGCGAGCGCGGCTATTCGGCCGGCGAAATCGACGCGGTGCTGAGCCTGAACCCGACGCGCATCGACGATCTCGTCGCGCGCCTCGACGCGGTGCGCGAATTCACGCGCCTCGCGGAAGCCGAAGCGCTCGCGGCCGCGAACAAGCGGATCTCGAACATCCTGAAGAAGTCGGAAGGCGGCGCGAACGGCGCGGTGCAGCCGACGCTGCTCGTCGAGGCCGCGGAAAAGGCGCTGCACGAGCAGCTCGCGGCCGTCACGCCGCACGTGCAGTCGCAGCTCGAGGCGCGCGCGTACACGGGCGCGCTGTCGGCGCTCGCCGCGCTGCGCGCGCCGGTCGACACGTTCTTCAACGACGTGATGGTCAACGCGGAAGATCCGGCGCTGCGCGCGAACCGTCTCGCGCTGCTGTCCGCGCTGCACCAGCAGATGAACTGCGTCGCCGACATCTCGAAGCTCGCCGCATAAGGGCCGCACGATGCCGATCAGCCCCAACCGAAAGCTCGTCGTCCTCGACCGGGACGGCGTGATCAACGTCGATTCGGATGCGTTCATCAAGACGCCCGACGAATGGATCGCGCTGCCCGGCAGCTTCGAGGCGATCGCCCGGCTCAACCACGCGGGCTACCGCGTGGTCGTCGCGACCAACCAGTCCGGCATCGGTCGTGGGCTGTTCGACATGGCCGCGCTCAACGAGATGCACCTGAAGATGCATCGCGCGGCGGCTGCCGTCGGCGCGCGCATCGACGCGGTGTTCTTCTGCCCGCACACGGCCGAGGATCACTGCGACTGCCGCAAGCCGAAACCCGGCATGATGCAGATGATCGCCGAGCGCTTCGAGATCGATCCCGATCACACGCCGGTCGTCGGCGATTCGCTGCGCGACCTGCTCGCCGGCGTCGCGGTCGGCTTCCAGCCGCACCTCGTGCTGACCGGCAAGGGCAAGAAGACGCTCGCCGCGGGCAACCTGCCGCCCGGCACGAAGGTGCACGACGACCTGCGCGCGTTCGCGCTCGATTTTCTTTCACACGAACACGAGTGATGCGGCTGCCGCGCGCATCCTCCCCAACGCCAGACTCACGCCGATGCGCTTCGTTCGCTCCCTGCTGCTGCTGATCTACTTCATCCTGTACACGGTGCCGTACGCCACCGCGTGCTTCATCGCGTTCCCGTTCATGCGCCCCGACGCACGCTACTGGATGGCGGCCGGCTGGTGCAAGTCGACGCTGTGGGTCGTGCGCTGGCTGAACGGCATCCGCTACCGGATCGAAGGGATGGAGAACCTGCCCGACGGCCCGGCCGTGCTGCTGTCGAAGCATCAATCCGCGTGGGAGACGCTCGCGTTTCCCGCGCTGATGCCCAAGCCGCTCTGCTACGTGTTCAAGCGCGAGCTGCTGTACGTGCCGTTCTTCGGCTGGGCGCTCGGGCTGCTGCACATGGTCAACATCAACCGCAAGGAAGGCAAGAACGCGTTCAATTCGGTGATCCGCCAGGGTAAGAAGCGCCTGTCGGAAGGCGCATGGATGATCATGTTCCCCGAAGGCACGCGCACGCCGGTCGGCAAGCAGGGCAAGTACAAGACGGGCGGCGCGCGCTTCGCGATCGAAACCGGCACGCCGGTCGTGCCGATCGCGCACAATGCAGGTCGTGTGTGGCCGCGCAACTCGTTCACGAAATTCCCGGGCGTCGTCACCGTGTCGATCGGCAAGCCGATTCCGGTCGAAGGCAAGACGCCCGACGTATTGAACTCGCAGGTCGAAGCCTGGATCGAAGCGGAAATGCGCCGCATCGATCCCGATGCGTATCGTCAGGCGGGCAACGCCGGCACACGCGATGCCGCGCGCGCCTGACGCCCCGGATTGCAGCCGTTGCGTACGACAAAAAGAAGCGAACTGATGAAACAGCGTCCGCGGCCACGGCCTGCCGTCGTGGCCCTCGATCATCGCCAGATGGACCTGCCGCTCTTCGACGGGCCGGCCGCGCCGCCGTCGGCGCCCGCCGCCCCGCCGGCGCCGCCCGAAGCCGCCCCTGCCGCGCCGCTCGATCCCGGTCCGGCGCCCGATCGCTCGCGCGTGCGCACGTTCGCGCTCGACAGCCGCGTGCTCGAATACCGGCTCAAGCGCTCGGCGCGCCGCACGATCGGCTTCACGATCGACGGCAGCGGGCTGTCGATCACCGCGCCGCGCTGGGTCACGCTCGCTGACATCGAGGCGGCAATCGCCGAGAAGCAGCGCTGGATCTTCGCGAAGCTCGCGGAATGGAAGACGCGCACCGAGCAGCGCGCGCTGCCGCAGATCGACTGGCGTGACGGCGCGCAACTGCCGTATCTGGGCAAGACGGTGACGATCGCGCTCGGCGCGGGCGCCGTCGCGTTCGATGCCAATGCGCAGCGGCTGTCGCTGCCGCTGCCCGTGCAGGCCGACATGCAGCAGATCAAGGATCGCGTGCAGGGCTGGCTGCAGGGCGAAGCGAAACGCATCTTCGGCGAACGCCTCGCGGTCTATGCGGAAAAGCTCGGCGTCACGTATTCGATGTATGCGCTGTCGTCGGCCGCGACGCGTTGGGGCAGTTGCTCGAGCGACGGCAAGATCCGCCTGAACTGGCGGCTGATCCATTTCCCGATGTCGATCATCGACTACGTCGTCGCGCACGAGCTGTCGCACCTGCGCGAGATGAACCACAGCCCGGCCTTCTGGCAGACCGTCGAATCGATCTTCCCCGAGTTCCGCGAAGCGCGGCACACGCTCAAGCATCACCCGCCCGAGCTGCTGCCGTCGCTCTGACGCGCACGGCTTCGCCGCCAACGAAAAAGGGCGATGCGGATTACCCCGCATCGCCCTTTTTCGTTGGCGCGGCGCACATCGCACGCCGCGGCCCGGTTCATCCCGCGCTTACTTCTTCTGGATGAACTCGATCTTGTAGCCGTCCGGATCCTCGACGAACGCGATCACGGTCGTGCCGTGCTTCATCGGGCCCGCCTCGCGCGTGACCTTGCCGCCTTGCGCCTTGATCTTCTCGCAGGCCGCGTACGCATCGTCGACCGCCACCGCCAGATGGCCGAAGCCATTGCCGAGATCGTAGGACGGCGTGTCCCAGTTGTGGGTCAGCTCGATCACGGTGCCCGTGCGCTCGTCTTCGTAGCCGACGAACGCGAGCGTGAACTTGCCTTCCGGATAGTCCTCGCGACGCAGCAGCTTCATGCCGAGCAATTCGGTGTAGAACTTGATCGAGCGGTCGAGATCGCCGACTCGCAGCATCGTATGCAGCAAACGCATGTGTTGTACTCCTGTGGGGACTTTCCAGAAGCGGAAATTCTACCGGAGTCGCCGAAAATCCGCTGGCCGCGGGCCTCCGCGAGACGTGACAGCCTTTTGGCCGCATGGGTGACGCGACAACTATTGGCTCGCGCGGGAAATAAGAAAGATACGAGGATTAATGGGAAATCCGCGGCACCGACGCAGTGAAAAACGCATCGCATCAGCGGTGTTATTCTGACAAGTCCGAACAATATCGAGACATTTAAATATCTCAAAATAAATCAGATTGCCATTCGCAGAAACAATACATTATTATTGCAATCTCATTTTATTATCACACCGCCATACAAAACACATATACATATGGGATACACAGCAACCTCACACCTGCAGAACTATTCTTTTTGATCGCAGTCGATAAAACCATGGATGAGTTGGGAGTTAGTGATGCAGCAGGTGTTGCAATGATACTTGCGGGCTCACGGTTTCTCTCAACACGAGGCAAATTCGCGGGTGCAGTAAAAGGGACCTCGGTTGCGTCGAAGGTCTCTCGCTCACTATTGCCCTATGAGATAAAATATCGGATCTTACCGACGTTCACATCATGGACCAGTGTAGCGCGATTACGAGTGAAGTTGACGAACCATATTGGTGTATTCGTCGGCCGGGCGACTCCGGGAGTCGGCTGGGCGATTACTGCCGTCGATGTGGCAATGATCGGGTATAAATCGGTTATGGAATACAACCGACGAGTAAAACGTGAGGATCGACTGTAATGGACGATGCGTGGCCCCAACTTCAGCAATTCATACGGGAAGTACGCGCCGCCGGAGTATTCGGGCTGGACGATGAATTAACTCGCGATATGGATCTGTATCACGATCTCGATTGGGAACCACCCAAAATCGTGAACGTCATACAGATGTGGGGCGATCGATTTCACGTCGACCTCAGCGACTTCAATGTCGCCTACTACGTTCCATCCGCGAGTATGCGAAAGCGTGACGTAGTGCTGGCTGCGTTGAAGTCGCCGTTCAGCGCGAAGGCGCGCGAATCGCTAGGAGGCCGATCGCTCACACTGGGGATGTTGGAAGAAGCAATGAAGCGGGGGCGATGGGAACGGCGTTAACGACGCACCGCCGCCAGCGCCTGCGCCACCCCGACATATTCGGCCACGCTCACATCCTCCGCGCGCCGTGCGAGATCGAAACCGAGCCCGTCGAAATCGATCGTCTCGCGATAATCGCCGAGCGTGTTGCGCAGCATCTTGCGGCGCTGCGAGAACGCGGCGGTGACGATTTCGCCGAGCAGCACGGGATCGACGTCCGGCAGTTCGTGCGGCTCGTACGGAATCATCCGGACGATCGCCGAATCGACCTTCGGCGGCGGCTGGAACGATTCCGGCGGCACGTCGAGCATCTTCTCCATCACGTAACGGTACTGCAGCATCACCGACAGCCGGGAAAACGCCTTCGTGCCCGGCTCCGCGACCATCCGCTCGACGACTTCGTTCTGCAGCATGAAATGCTGGTCGATGACCGCATCGGCGAACGTCATCAGGTGAAACAGCAGCGGGCTGGAAATGTTGTACGGCAGGTTGCCGACGATCCGCAGCGACGGCTTGTCGCCGGGCGCCGCGAGTGAGCGGAAGTCGAACGCGAGCGCGTCGCCCGCGTGCAGCTCCAGCAGCGCGCCGAAGCGTTGCTGCAGGCGCCCGATCAGGTCGCGGTCGAGCTCGACCGCGTGCAGCGGCGACTCGGGCGTCGCGAGGCGCTCGATCAGCGGCTCGGTCAGCGCGCCGAGCCCGGGGCCGATCTCGACCATCCGCTGGCCGCGGGCGGGGCCGATCGTCGCGACGATCGAGTCGATCACGCCGTGATCGACGAGAAAGTTCTGCCCGAAGCGCTTGCGCGCGAAATGGCCTTGGTGCTGTCTGCTGTTCGACATCGACTCAGTAAAACGAAAAATACGACGAAAGGAGTAAGCCGGCGGCGTCAGGCTGCGCGGCGATGGCGCGCCATCGTGACGGCCGTATCGAGCGCGGCGATCATGCTGCCCGGATCCGCGCGGCCCGTGCCGGCCAGATCGAGCGCGGTGCCGTGATCGACCGACGTGCGGATGATCGGCAGCCCGAGCGTCACGTTGATGCCCTCGCCGAACGTCGCGTACTTCAGCACGGGCAGGCCCTGGTCATGGAACATCGCCAGCACGCAATCGGCATCGGCCAGATGGCGCGGCTGGAACAGCGTGTCGGCCGGATACGGGCCGCGCGCGTCGATGCGTTGCGCGTTCGCGCGGGCCAGCGCCGGTTCGATCACGTCGATCTCCTCGCGGCCGAGATAACCGTTCTCGCCCGCGTGCGGGTTCAGGCCCGTCACGAGGATGCGTGGCGCGGCGAGACCGAAATCGCGCCGCAGGTCGCGATCGATGATCGCGAGCGTCTCGACGAGCCCGTCGATCGTCAGCGCGGCCGATACGTCCTTCAGCGGCAGGTGCGTGGTCGCGAGCGCGACGCGCAGCGGCCGGTGGCCGGTGCCGGCCAGCATCATCACGACGCGCGGCGTATGCGTGCGTTCGGCCAGGTATTCGGTATGGCCGGTGAACGGCACGCCCGCGTCGTTGATCGTGCTTTTCTGCAGCGGCGCGGTGACGATCGCGTCGTACCGGCCCGCCAGCGCGCCGTCGATCGCCGCGTCGAGCAGCCCGAGCACGTACCGGCCGTTCGCCGCGTCCAGCTTGCCCGCCTGCGCGGGCGCGGCCAGCGCGTGATGCGCGACCGACACCTGCGCGCCGCCCGCCAGCGTGGCCGGGTCGGCCCCGACCGCCGCCGCCCGCGCATCGAGCAGCGCCGCATCGCCGAGCACGGTGAAATGCGCGTCGGGCCAGCGCTGCGCGGCGTCACGCAGCGCCTGCACGGTCAGCTCCGGGCCGACCCCCGCGGGTTCGCCGGTCGTGATCGCGATCTGCAGCGCGGGCATGGTCATCCGATGCTCGCTCAGTTCGCCGGGCCGACGCCGCCGATCTTGTACTGCACGTACGACGAATCGCGCAGCTCGCGCAGCCAGTCGGCATAGGCCTGTTCGGCCTTGCGCTGGCCGATCGCCTGACGGGCGATGTCCATCTGCTGCTGCACCGACCCTTCCGCTTCACGGCGGCTCAGCACCTGGATCAGGTGGTAGCCGTACTCGGTGCGAATCGGCTGGCTGATCTGGCCGTCCTGCAGGCTGTTCATCGCGCGCTCGAATTCCGGCACGGTCTCGCCCGGGCTGATCCAGCCCAGATCGCCGCCCTGCGACGCCGAGCCGTCCTGCGAGTAGGTGCGCGCGAACTTCGCGAAATCGCCGCCGGCCTCGACCTGGTTGCGGATGTCGCTCAATTGCTGGCGCGCCTGGCCTTCCGACTTGCCTTCGCCGACGCGCAGCAGGATGTGGCGCACGTGCGTCTGCACGATCTTCGGCGCCGCGGCGCTCGCGCCCTGGCTCTGGCGGCGGTCGACGAGACGCACGATCTCGAAGCCGTCCGGCACGCGGATCAGCGTCGGGTTGACCTGGCCCGGGCGCAGCTTCGACGCGGCGTCGACGACGTCGGCCGGCAGCGCGCTCGGCGCCTTGAAGCCGAGATCGCCGCCCTTCTTCGCGTCGTTCGCTTCGGAGTTGTTCTTCGCGAGGCGCTCGAAATCGGCGCCCGACTTCGCCTGCTGCAGCAGCGCTTCGGCCTTCTTCTGCGCGGCTTCGATGTCGGCCTGCGGCGCGTTGGTCGGCGCCTTGATGAAGATGTGCTGGAAGCGCAGGTCCTGCTGCTGCGCCGCGTTCGGCCCGCGCTGGCTCGCGATGTAGTTCGCGACCTCGGCGTCCGACACCGTGATCTTGCCGTCGACTTCGCGCTCACGCAGCTTCGACAGCATCAGCTCGGTACGCGCATCGTTCGTGAAGATGCTCCACGGCACGCCTTGCGCCTCGAGACGCGCGCGGTACTGGTCGAGCGTCATCCCGTTCGCCTGCGCGAGACGCTGCAGCGTGGCCTGCACGGTCGCGTCGTCGATGCGGATCCCGTCGTCCTTGGCCTTTTGCACCTGGATACGCTCGAGCACCATCTGGTTCAGCACCTGCGCGCGCAACTGGTCGGCCGGCGGCACCGGCGCGTTCTGCTGCTGCAGCCGGCGCGCGATCAGGCCGACGCGCTGGTCGAGTTCGCGGCCGGTGATCACGTCGTTGTTGACGACCGCGACGACTTCGTCGGCGAGCTGCGCACCTTGCGAACCGAGCGCCTGCGCCGCAGCGGGCGCGGCGGCGAGCAGCGCGGCGGACGCGGCGAGGCTGGACACGACTGCCGCGAAACGAAGGGTTTTCTTCATTGCCACTGAAACTCCATTGAAATCGTGCTGACCGGTGCAGACATTGCCGGCGTTACTCGTAGTTGCTGAAGCGGGACATCGGCGGCGGCGGCGGCGGCAACGGCGTGTAGCCCGGCACCCCGGCGCGGAATGCGGACACGAGCCCGTTGTCGACCGTCGACAAGCCCTTGAGCGTCAGTTGCATCATGAATCGCGTCGACGAGTTCTGCTGTCCCGACGAATTGATGCCGTTCGCGGCCCGCTGCACCCCGACGCCGAGCGCCCAGCAATCCGCGTCGTATTGTAAGCCGACCAGACCGTCGACCACGCGATCTCCGGCGAAGTCGTAGTTGAAGCGGCCGATCGCATACAGGCGGCGCGTGAGCGGCCACTGCGCGGACACCAGGAACTGGTTGATCGGCTGGTTGTCGAGCGTGGTGTTCGTGCGCGTATAGCGGTAGCCGACGTTGATCACGCGGCGCTCGCCCGGGCTGTAGCCGAAACCGATACTCGACTTCACGAGCTGGTTGTTGTTCTGGTTGTACTGGAACGCCGTTTCCGACATGAAGCCCGAGCCGAGCTTCAGCGCGGCGCCGACGATCAGGTCCGAGTGGCGCGCCAGCACGGCGCTCTGCCCGGGCGTCAGCGTGACGCGCTGATCCGCGAAGTAGTACTGCTGCGCGATCACGAAGCGCGCGCGCTCGTCGCCGGTGCGCGGATCGATGAAGCGCGACGTGAGGCCGGCCGTGATCCGGTTCGCGTCGGCGATCCGGTCGTTGCCGACGAACGTGTTCGGCTGGTAGATCTCCGCGAGGCCGAAGTCCGATTCCGCGGTGTCGAACAGCGGCGCGTTCGACTGGTCGCGATACGGCGTGTACACGTAGTACAGGCGCGGCTCGAGGGTCTGGATGAAGTCCTGGCCGAACAGGCGCACCGAACGGTCGAAGATCAGGCCCGTGTCGAAGCTCACGGTCGGGATCGACTCGGTGAAGCGCTTGGGGCTGTTCGGCGTGGTCGACGACAGGTAGTTCAGGTCGTACGACGCGAAGTGGTACTGGACCTTCGGCACGACGAAGTAGCCGGGCCCGTACACGCCGTACGAGATGTACGGATTGAAGACGATGCGGTCGCCTTCGGTCGCGTCGGCGGTCGTGATGCGAAACCGCGAATAATCGGCTTCCGCGCCGAAGTCGAAGCCGCCGACGTTGTACTTCGTGTACTTCACGTTCAACTGCGGCTCGCGGCTGTACGGCGCGATCGACGGCGGCAGCGTCTGCCAGTGCTGGTAGCGCGCGAGCACCGACCACGGGCCGTTGTTGTACGTAAGGCCGGCTTCCTGCTGGTACAGCGTCTGCGTCCCGTTGATGAACTGGTTCGCCGACCCGAGGTCTTCCGGATACGTGTTGTCCGAGACCTTGTTGTAATAGACGTAGCCGCCGAAACCGCCGCCGAAGTTCTGCTGGTGCTGCCAGTAGATCGCGTAGCGGTTGCGGTGCGCGAGCCGGTCGTCCGGCAGGTAATTGGCCGTGAACGTGCCCGAATACGACGGCGACAGATAGCGGAACGTCGCCTCGGCCATCACGCCGCGCCGCGAGATGATGCGCGGCGTGAGCGTCAGGTCGCGGTTCGGCGCGATGTTGAAGTAGTACGGCAGCGACAGCTCGAAGCCGTTGCTCGAGTTCACCGAGAACGTCGGCGGCAGCAGGCCGCTGCGCCGCTCGCCCGACAGCGGGAACGTCATCCACGGGCTCGCGAAGATCGGCACGCCCTGGAAGAACAGCACGCCGTTGCGCGCGGTGCCCTCGTCGGCACCCGTATCGAAGTCGAAGCGGCTGCCCTTGATGTACCACGCGGGATTCGTCGCGCACTGGCATGCGGTATACGTGCCGTTGACGAACACCGAGCGCTCGTTGTCGACCATGTCGACGCGCTCCGCGCTGCCCGACCCGCCCGTCACGTTGAAGTGATACTTCGGCGCGGTCATGAAGCCCTGGTTCGCCTCGACCTTCAGGTGCGCCTCGGGGCCCGCGAACGACGTGCCGCCGTTGATCACCTTGACCTGGCCGTACGCATCGGCCATGTCGGTATCCTGATCGTAGTGGATCGCGTCGGCCTTCACGACGGCATCGCCGCGCCGCAGCTCGGCGGAGCCCTTCGCGGCGAGATCCTGCTCGGCGGTGCCGCTCGTGTGGTCGGCGATCACGAACGCGGCCGGCTTCGCGCCGTCCTTCAGCGGATGATCCTCGAGCTGGGGTGCGAGACGCAGATCCCACGGCGAGTCGAGCGGCTGCGGCTGCGCAGCGGCGCCCGACAGCTGCGCGTACGACACGGCCGGCACGAGGCCGGGCACGGCCAGGAGCGCGAGCGCGAGCCGCCGTTTGCGCGGCGCCCCGTCACCGGGGAAAACATTCGGGAATAGCGGTTTGGGCGGCATCTATCGTTTGGCGAATCGCCCCTTGTCAACCGCGCCTGCACGGCACCTTCGCGCGCGGCGGGCCGCGCCGTCGAGCCGCGACTGCGGCTCTTCGCAAACCGGGGAGGCGATCGGGCGGACGTCGCGACAGGCGCGGGCCTGCACGGCGGAAGCTGACGCGGGGCGCGTCAAAAAAGTCGTGGGGTATTATATGGCAAGACGTTCCCCCCTCCGCCGAGTTTCATGACGCCCCCATCCGCCGCATCCCAGCCCGACGCCCGCCTCGACGCGCTCACCGCGTGGCTGCGCCCGCTCGCCGGGCGCTACGCCCTCGATCTGTCGACCCTCGCGCCCGCGTCGTCGGACGCCAGTTTCCGCCGCTATTTCCGCGTCGCGTCCGCCGCGAGCCCCGGCGGCACGCTGATCGCCGTCGACGCGCCGCCGCCCGAGAAGTGCCGCGAGTTCGTCCAGGTCGCGCAGTTGCTCGCCGCGGCCGGCGACCACGTGCCGGACGTGCTCGCCCACGATTTCGACGCGGGCTTCATGCTCGTGACGGACCTCGGCCGCACGTCGTACATCTCGGTGCTCGATCCGGCCGACCCGGCCGCCGCAAAGCCGCTGATGCGGGCGGCGCTCGATGCGCTGATCCGTTTCCAGCTCACGTCGAAGCCCGACGTGCTGCCGCCGTTCGACGAAGCGTTCCTGCGCCGCGAAATGGAGCTGATGCCCGAATGGTTCGTCGGCCGCCACCTCGGCAAGCCCGTCACCGACGCGATGCGCGGCACGCTCGACCGCACATTCGCGCTGCTGGTCGCGAGCGCGCACGCGCAGCCGCAAGGCTTCATGCTGCGCGACTTCATGCCGCGCAACCTGATGGTCTGCGAGCCGAACCCGGGCGTGCTCGACTTCCAGGACGCCGTGTACGGGCCGCTGACGTACGACGTCGTGTCGCTGCTGCGCGACGCGTTCATCAGCTGGGACGAGGAATTCGAGCTCGACTGCTTCGCGTACTACTGGGAAAAGGCGAAAAAGGCCGGCCTGCCGGTCGATCCCGACTTCGGCGAGTTCTACCGCCAGCTCGAATGGATGGGCCTGCAGCGCCACATCAAGATCCTCGGCCTGTTCGCGCGCATCAACTACCGCGACGGCAAGCCGCACTACCTGAACGACCTGCCGCGCTTCCTCGCGTATGCGCGCAAGGTCGCGCTGCGCTATCGTCCGCTCGTGCCGTTCGCGAAGCTGCTCGACGAGCTCGAGGGCAACGCGCCGGCCGACGTCGGCTATACGTTCTGAGCGCCCTTACACCCAGTCGAACATGAGCCCTACCCTGACCACGGCGATGATCTTCGCCGCCGGACGCGGCGAACGGATGCGTCCGCTGACCGACACCTGCCCGAAGCCGCTGCTCGAAGCCGGCGGCAAGCCGCTGATCGTGTGGCAGATCGAGGCGCTCGCGCGTGCGGGCATCGACACGATCGTGATCAACCATGCGTGGCTCGGCGAACGAATCGAGGCCGCGCTCGGCGACGGTTCGCGCTGGGGCGTGCGGATCGCGTATTCGGCCGAAGGCGAAGCGCTGGAAACCGCCGGCGGCATCGCACAGGCGCTGCCGCTCATCGGGCGCGACGGCCAACCGACCGTGTTCGCGGCCGTCAGCGGCGACGTGTACTGCGCCTTCGACTACCGGACGCTCGCGCCGCGCGCCGCCCGGATGGCCGCACTCGACACGCCGGCGATGCACCTCGTGATGGTGCCGAACCCGCCGTTCCACCCGGCCGGCGACTTCGCGCTCGGCGACGACGGCCGTCTCGCGCTCGATGGCGCCGCGCGCTTCACGTTCGGCAACATCGGCCTGTACGACACACGGATGTTCCGCGACCTCGCGCCCGGCACGCGGCGCGCGCTGACGCCGTACTACCGCGCGGCGATCGAGGCCGGCCGCGCGACCGGCGAACTGTACGAAGGGATCTGGGAGAACGTCGGCACGCCCGCGCAGCTCGGCGAGCTGGACGCGCGCCTGCGCGCCGCGGGCTGAGCGGAGCCGACGGACGGCCGCGCACCGTCGTGCCGGCCGCCCGCCGCGCGCCACGGCACGCAGCCCACCCAAACCGTTACGCGGCCTCGGCCTCTTCCCCGCCGGCTGCCGCGCGCTGCTGCTGCAGCGCCCACATCTGCGCATACAGCCCGTCGGCGCGCACGAGTTCGTCGTGCGTGCCGCGCTCGACGATCCGCCCGTGATCCATCACGAGAATCTGCTGCGCGTGCACGACCGTCGACAGCCGGTGCGCGATCACGAGCGTCGTGCGATGCCGCGCGATCTGGTCGAGTTCGTGCTGGATCGCGCGTTCCGAGCGCGAATCGAGCGCCGACGTCGCTTCGTCGAACAGCAGCACCGGCGGATCCTTCAGCAGCGTGCGCGCGATCGCGACGCGCTGCTTCTCGCCGCCGGACAGCTTCAGCCCGCGCTCGCCGACCGGCGTGTCATAGCCCTTCGGCAAGCTCTCGATGAAATCGTGGATGTGCGCGGCGCGCGCGGCCGCGACCACCTCGTCACGGCTCGCCGTCGGCCGGCCGTACGCGATGTTGTAGTAGATCGAGTCGTTGAACAGCACGGTGTCCTGCGGCACGATCCCGATCGACGCGCGCAGCGATTCCTGCGTGACGTCGCGAATGTCCTGGCCGTCGATCCGGATCGCGCCGCCCGTCTGCCGGTCGAGATCGTAAAAGCGGAACAGCAGCCGCGACAGCGTCGATTTCCCCGAACCGCTGTGGCCGACCACCGCGGTCGTCGTGCCGGCCTCGATCGTAAAGGTCACGTCGTGCAGGATCGGCCGCGACGGCTCGTACGCGAAGTTCACGTGCTCGAAGCGCACCTGCGCACCGGCCACCGCGAGCGGCGGCGCATCCGGCCGGTCGGCCACTTCCTTCGGCGCCGACAGCAGCCCGAACATCCGATCCATGTCGGTGAGGCTCTGCTTCAGCTCGCGATAGACGACGCCCAGGAAATTCAGCGGGATGTACAGCTGCAGCATGAACGTGTTGATCAGCACGAGATCGCCGAGCGTCAGCTTGCCCGCGAGCACGCCCTGCGTCGCGCGCCACAGGATGAACACGAGCCCCGTGCCGATGATCGCCTGCTGGCCGAAGTTCAGCACCGACAGCGAGTTCTGCGAGCGGATCGCGGCCTTCCGGTAGCGCTTCAGGTTCTCGTCGTAGCGCTGCGCCTCCCACTCCTCGTTGCCGAAGTACTTCACCGTCTCGTAGTTGATCAGCGAATCGATCGCCCGCGAGTTCGCGCGCGAATCGAGCTCGTTCATCGTGCGGCGGAAGTGCGTGCGCCAGTTGGTGACCTTCACGGTGAACACGATGTACGTGACGAGCGCCGCGAACGTCACGTACGCGTAGTACGCCTCGTACTTGACCACGAAGAAGCCGAGCACGAGCCCGACCTCGACGAGCGTCGGCAGGATGCTGTACAGCGAATACGAAATCAGTTGCTGGATGCCGCGCGTGCCGCGCTCGATGTCGCGCGACATGCCGCCCGTCTGGCGTTCGAGATGGAACCGCAGCGACAGCCCGTGCAGGTGCCGGAACACCTGCAGCGCAAGCTGGCGCACCGCGCTCTCGGTGACCTTCGAGAACAGGATCTCGCGCAGCTCGGTAAAGAGCGACGTCGACAGCCGCACGAGCGCATACGCGACGACCAGCAGCCCGACGCCGCCCGCGAGCACGATGCCGGCCGACTGCTCGGCGCGGCCGAGCGCGGTGAGCTGCTGCACGGCGGACAGGTGGTCGACGATGCGCTTCATCACGACCGGCACGCCGAGGTTCGCGACCTTCGCGCCGATCAGGCAGCCGAGCGCGAGCGCGACGCGCCATTTGTAGGTGGTCAGGTACGGCAGCAGCGACCGGATGGTCTGCCAGTCGTTGCGAGGCCCGGTCGAAGCCGGCGCGGGCTCGCCGGAAGCGGGAAATCGGCGCATGGGGAAAAGGTCCTGCGGCGATGCCGGACGCGCGTATCGACGGCCGGCTCGCGCGCTTTCTCGTACAATTTGCGAACGTTGTATTGTCGCAGAAGCCGCTTCGCGCCGCTGCCGGCGGCCTTGCCGGCCGGCCTGCGCGCGGCGGCCCATTTATTACAGGATGAAAGCCCCCGCCATGACCGATTCGACCCTCGAACTCCCGCAGAAGCAGCCCGCGCTGCGCGTCGTCCCGCAACCGCACGACGCGAACGTTCACGGCGACGTGTTCGGCGGCTGGATCATGTCGCAGGTCGACATCGCCGGCTCGATTCCCGCGAGCCAGCGCGCGAACGGCCGCGTCGCGACGGTCGCGGTCAACTCGTTCGTGTTCAAGCAGCCGGTATTCGTCGGCGATCTGCTGAGCTTCTACGCCACGATCATGCGCACCGGCAACACGTCGATCACGGTCGACGTCGAGGTGTACGCGCAGCGCATGCGCCTGATGGGCGAAGTCGTGAAGGTCACCGAAGCGACGCTCACCTACGTCGCGACCGGCCCGGACCGCAAGCCGCGGCAACTGCCGCCGCTCTGACGCGGGCACGCGCAGCGGCGCGGCAGGCGGCCGTCAATGCGTGGCCGTCAGCCCGAACTCCCGCATCGCGGGCAGGAAATCGTGATTCAGCTGCGGCTTGCGCGACAGCTTCACCAGCACGTAGCGCTGGAACGGCGCGAGCCGCTGCCACTGCGCGAGCGCGGGCGCCGGCAGCCCGGCCAGCGCGCTCTGCTGCACGAGCGACTCCGGCACCGTGTCGACGTCGCGCCAGGCCGGCTGCTCGTCCGGCTGAAACCATGACGGCTCCAGATCGGCGTGCGTGCGCAGCATTTCGAACAGCGCATGATCGAAGTTGGGCTCGATCGCGGTGTCGTCGTCGGCCGGGAAGCGCGCGAGCAGCTTGCGATCCTCGAGCGGCAGCAGTTGCCACTGTTCGAGCGAAATCCGCAGCCCGAAGCGGTCGAGATTGAAACGCACGATCATCGGGATGTACGTGAAGTTTTCCGACGAATCGTGTTCGAAGTTGAAGAGCAACGGAGCGTCGCTGAGTCCCATGGTCGTTACCTGACGTGGCGGATGCCGGCGCGGCCGGCTTGCCTGGGGTATTTTAGAACCTCTGCGCGCGGGCGGCGGCACGATCGTCGCCGGCCGTGCGTCGAATCAACGGGAGTGCTCGTGAATCCGACCCAATCAGACGATCCGCGCGACGCGTTGCGCGATGAGCCGCGCGGCGCGATCGAGCTGCCCGTGAGCCGCACGCGCGGCGGCGCGGTCGAAACCGCGCACGACTTCGTCGGCCAGGAATGGCCGGTCGCACTCGTCTTCAACGGCATCTCGCACGCGGTGATGATGTGTACCCCATGCGACCTCGAAGCGTTCGCGGTCGGCTTCGCGATCTCGGAGGGGATCGTCGCGCGCGGCAGCGACATCAAGGACATCGAGGTGATCCTGCATGCCGATGCGCCGTTGCCGCACGCGGAAGTCCACCTGGAAGTCGTCCAGCAGGCGTTCGCCGCGCTGAAGGACCGGCGCCGCGCGCTCGCCGGGCGCACGGGCTGCGGCGTGTGCGGCATCGAAAGCATCGACCTGCTCGACCTCGCGCCCGAACGCGTGCCCGATACCGGCTTTCTCGCGCGCCTCGCGCCCGATGCGCTGGCGCGCGCCGCGCATGCGCTGCCGGCGCATCAGGCGCTGACAAAACTGACCGGCGGCCTGCATGCGGCCGCGTGGTGCGACGCAACAGGCGCGATCCGCACGGCATTCGAGGATGTCGGCCGCCACAATGCGCTCGACAAGCTGATCGGCTCGCTCGTGCTGTCGCGTGCCGATACCACCGACGGCTTCGTGTTCCTGTCGAGCCGCGCGAGCTACGAGCTCGTACGCAAGGCCGCGCGGGTCGGCATCCCGCTGGTCGCGACCATCTCCGCGCCGTCGTCGCTTGCGATCGAGATCGCGAAGGCGGCCGGCTTGCGGCTCGTCAGCTTCTGCCGCGAAACGGGCCACGTCGACTACGGCACGGCCTGATCGCGGTCGAAGCCGCGCCGGCAAGCCACCGCCAGCGCGGCCTGCTCCGTCAGTCGAACTGACGGAAATCCGGCTTGCGCTTCTCGAAGAACGCCGTCATCGCCTCGCGCGCTTCCGGCGCGCGCAGCATCGCCGAGAAGTGGCGCGCTTCCTCGGCCATCCGCGCGGGCGTCGCCACGCCGCCCGTATCCTTGAGCAGCGCCTTGGTCACACGCAGCGATGCCGCCGGCAGCGCCGCCAGCTTCGCCGCCTGCTTCGCCGCGAATGCGTCGAGCTCCGCCGCCGGCAGCACGCGGTTGACGATGCCGATCCGGTGCGCTTCCAGCGCGTCGAACGCCTCGCCCAGCAGCAGCTTCTCGGCGGCGACCTGATGGCCGGCCAGGCGCGGCAGCAGCGCGCTCGACGCGGCTTCCGGGCACAGCCCGAGCTGCACGAAAGGCAGCGAGAACGTCGCGGTGTCGGCCGCGTAGACCAGATCGCAGTGCAGCAGCATCGTCACGCCGACGCCGACCGCAATGCCCGGCACCGCTGCCACGACCGGCTTGCTCGCGCTGCTGATCCGCGCCAGGAACTGGAACACCGAGGCGGTGTCGTCCGTCGGCGGCGATTTCAGGAAATCCTCGAGATCGTTGCCCGCGCTGAAATTGCCGTCGCTGCCGCGCAGCAGGATCACGCGCGTCGCCTTGTCTTCCTGCGCGTCGGCGAGCGCGTCGGCCATCGTCTGGTACATCGCCGCCGTCAGCGCATTCTTCTTCGCCGGGCGTGCGATCGTGATCGTCATCACGCCGTCGGCGCGTTCCACTTGAATGTCGGCCACAACCGTCTCCTTTGACTGTCTCTACCGGAATGAAAAAACGGTGCGCGAGCTCGTGGCCCGCGCACCGTCGTCGCTTTTATCCGCGCCTCGCTTACAGGCGCTCGATGATGCCCGCGGCGCCCATGCCGGTGCCGACGCACATCGTGACCATCCCGTACTTCAGGTTGCGGCGGCGCAGCCCGTGCACGACGGTCGCCGCGCGGATCGCGCCGGTCGCGCCGAGCGGGTGGCCCAGTGCGATCGCGCCGCCCATCGGGTTGACCTTCGACGGATCGAGGCCGAGATCGCGCATCACCGCCAGCGATTGCGCGGCGAACGCTTCGTTCAGTTCGATCCAGTCGAGATCGTCCTGTTTCAGGCCAGCGGCCTTCAGCGCGGCCGGAATCGCTTCCTTCGGACCGATACCCATGATTTCCGGCGGCACGCCACGCACCGCGAAGCTCACGAAGCGCGCGAGCGGCGTCAGGTTGAATTGCTTGAGCACCTTCTCCGACACGACGAGCAGCGCACCCGCGCCGTCCGACGTCTGCGAGCTGTTGCCGGCCGTGACCGAGCCCTTGTTCGCGAACACCGTGCGCAGCTTCGCGAGGCCTTCGAGCGACGTATCCGCGCGCGGACCTTCGTCGAGCTTGATCTCGCGCGTCTTCACGTCGACTTCGCCGGTCGCGAGGTTCGGGAAACGCTCGGTGATCGTGTACGCGGCGATTTCGTCGCCGAACTCGCCGGCCTGCTGCGCGGCGAGCGCCTTGCGGTGCGACTCGACCGAGAACGCGTCCTGGTCCTCGCGGCTCACCTTCCACTGCTCGGCGACGCGCTCGGCCGTCAGGCCCATCCCGTACGCGATGCCGAAGTCTTCGCTGCGATCGAAGATGTGCGGCGACATCGACGGCTTGTTGCCCATCATCGGCACCATGCTCATCGATTCGCAGCCGCCCGCGAAGATCGCGTCCGATTCGCCGACGCGGATGCGGTCGGCCGCCATCGCCAGCGCGGTGATGCCCGACGCGCAGAAGCGGTTGACCGTCACGCCGCCGACCGTCTGCGGCAGGCCCGCCAGCAGCGCGCCCATGCGCGCGACGTTCAGGCCCTGCTCGGCTTCGGGAATCGCGCAGCCGATGATCGCGTCCTCGATCACCTTCGTGTCGAGGCCGGGCACCTGAGCGACCGCCGACTTGATCGCGTGAACCAGCAGCTCGTCGGGGCGCGTGTTCTTGAAGACACCGCGCGGGGCCTTGCCGATCGGCGTGCGGCTGGCGGCGACGATGTATGCGTCTTGCAGTTGTTTGCTCATTTGAAACTCCTTGCCTTATCCGCTCGCTCAGTTACGCACCGGCTTGCCGGTCTGCAACATGCCCATGATCCGTTCCTGCGTCTTCTGCGTGCCGAGCAGCTCGACGAACGCGCGACGCTCCAGCGCGAGCAGCCATTCTTCGTCGACGAGGCTGCCGGCTTCGACGTCGCCGCCGCACACGGCTTCGGCGATGCGGCTCGCGATCAGGTAGTCGTGATCGCTGATGAAGCGGCCGTCACGCATGTTGACGAGCGATGCCTTGATCGTCGCGATCGCCGAGCGGCCCGCGACCGGCACGTCCTTCGCGCGCAGCGGTGCGCGGTAGCCGGTGGCGGCCAGCGCACGCGCTTCCTTCTTCGCGGTGTCGAGCAGTTCGAACACGTTGAAGACGATCGTGTCGGACGGCTTCACGTAGCCCATCGCACGCGCGTCGTGCGCGGACGACGACACCTTCGCCATCGCCGCGTTCTCGAACGACTTCGTGACGAACTTCAGGATGTCGGTGGTCGCATTCGCGGCCGTCGCGGCTTCCGCTGCGCGCAGCGCCGCTTCCTTCAGGCCGCCGCCGGCCGGCACGAGGCCGACGCCCACTTCGACGAGGCCGATGTAGCTCTCGACGTGCACGACGCGCTTCGCGCTGTGCAGCATCAGCTCGCACCCGCCGCCGAGCGCGATGCCCGACACGGCCGCGACGACCGGTACGTTCGCGTACTTCACGCGCAGCATGCCTTCCTGGAATTTCTTCACGAACGG
Organism: Burkholderia sp. AU39826; assembly: GCF_020419965.1. Classification (NCBI taxonomy): domain Bacteria; kingdom Pseudomonadati; phylum Pseudomonadota; class Betaproteobacteria; order Burkholderiales; family Burkholderiaceae; genus Burkholderia; species Burkholderia sp. AU39826. The sequence continues at coordinate 17,576 of NZ_JAIZQG010000017.1, read as the reverse complement.
CTCGATGCCCTTCGCGCCACCCATCATGAACGCGGGCATCGCCTCCTCGAGGTTCGCGCCGGCCGAGAACGGGCCGCCCGGCGTGCCGAGCTTCAGCGACGTCGGCTGCCAGATCACCACGCCCTTGTAATCCTTCTCCGCGAGTTCGATCGCCTGCACGAGGCCGTCGATCACGCTCGGTCCGATCGTGTTCATCTTCGACTTGAACGACACGATCACGACGTCGTCCTCGCCGGCACGATCGTCGACCCACGCGCGCACCGCGTCGGTTTCGAACAGCGTCTTGCCGTACGTCTTCGGGTCGGCGCCGGCTTCGCCGACGAGCGGCGCACGGAACACCTGCTTGTCGTACACGGCCAGGTCCGAACGCGGCACGAAACGCTTGGCGGCCGGCGCCCACGAGCCTTCGGCCGTGTGCACGCCGCCCTTCTCGGCGACCGGGCCTTCGAGTACCCACGACGGCAGCGGCACGTTCGCGAGCGCCTTGCCGGCCGCGATGTCTTCCTGCACCCATTCGGCGACCTGCTTCCAGCCGGCGGCCTGCCAGCCTTCGAACGGGCCTTCGTTCCAGCCGAAGCCCCAGCGGATCGCGAGGTCGACGTCGCGCGCGTTGTCGGCGATCGATTCGAGATGCACGCCGATGTAGTGGAACACGTCGCGGAAGATCGACCACAGGAACTGCGCGTGCGGATGGTTCGTCTCGCGCAGCAGCTTCAGGCGTTCCGCCGGCGGACGCTTCAGGATGCGGCCGACCGTTTCGTCCGCCTTCGCGCCCGAGTCGACGTAGGTGCCCATCTTCGCGTCGAGCACCTTGATCGCCTTGCCTTCCTTCTTGTAGAAACCGCCGCCCGTCTTCTGGCCGAGCGCACCCTGCTTCACCAGCTCGGCGAGCACGGCGGGCGTCTGGTAGACCGGGAAGAACGGATCGTCGGCGAGGTTGTCCTGCATCGTCTTGATCACGTGCGCCATCGTGTCGAGGCCGACCACGTCCGCGGTGCGGAACGTCGCCGACTTCGCGCGGCCGAGGCGGCTGCCCGTCAGGTCATCGACTTCGTCGAAGCGCAGGCCGAACTTCGCGGCCTCGGTGATCACCGCGAGGATCGAGAAGATGCCGACGCGATTCGCGATGAAGTTCGGCGTGTCCTTCGCGCGCACGACGCCCTTGCCGACGACGCTCGTCAGGAAGGTTTCGAGCTGGTCGAGGATTTCCGGCCGCGTATGCGCGGTCGGGATCAGCTCGACGAGGTGCATGTAGCGCGGCGGGTTGAAGAAATGCACGCCGCAGAAGCGCGACTTCAGCTCGTCCGAGAAACCTTCGGACAGCTTCGTGATCGACAGGCCCGACGTGTTGGTCGCGAAGATCGCGTGCGAGGCGATGTGCGGTGCGACCTTCTTGTACAGGTCGTGCTTCCAGTCCATCCGCTCGGCGATCGCCTCGATCACGACGTCGCATTCGGCGAGCTTCGCGATGTCGTCCTCGTAGTTCGCGGCTTCGAGATACTTCGCGTCGTCCTTCACGCCGAACGGCGCGGGCGACAGCTTCTTCAGGTTCTCGATCGCCTTCAGCGCGATCGCGTTTTTCGGGCCTTCCTTGGCCGGCAGGTCGAACAGCAGCACCGGCACGCGCGCGTTGACGAGATGCGCGGCGATCTGCGCGCCCATCACGCCGGCGCCCAGCACGGCGACCTTGCGAATCAGGAAATTGCTCACGGGATGTCTCCGGATAGTGTCGTGCAGCGCGGAATATGGGGGCTGCACGGCGAAGTGAGTACCAGAACCGTTGCGTTCGGGCGGCGCGCGGCGCGCACCGCCCGGACTTGGATCAGAACAGCGATTCGTCGACTTCCATCAGCGTCTTCGAACCGGCGCGCGCGGCGCGGATCGTCGATGCCGTTTCGGGCAGCAGGCGCGCGAAGTAGAAGCGGGCGGTGGCGAGCTTCGACTTGTAGAACGGATCTCCGCTACGGTCGCCCGACGCTTCGTTGTCGAGCGCGATGCGCGCCATGCGCGCCCAGAAGTACGAGAACACCAGATGGCCGACGGTGCGCAGGTACGGCACGGCCGCGGCGCCGACTTCGTCCGGGTTCTGCATCGCCTTCATGCCGATTTCCATCGTCAGCTTCTGCACCTTTTCACCGATGTCGGCGAGCGGGTTGATGAACTCGGCCATCTCGGGCTTCACGCCTTCGGCTTCCGCGAATTCGGTCACGAGCTTGCCGAACTTCTTCAGCTTCGCGCCCATGTCGCCGAGCACCTTGCGGCCCAGCAGGTCGAGCGACTGGATCGAGTTCGTGCCTTCGTAGATCATGTTGATCCGCGCGTCGCGCACGTACTGCTCCATGCCCCACTCGGAGATGAAGCCGTGGCCGCCGTAGATCTGCATCGCATGGTTCGTGCACTCGAACGCGTTGTCGGTCAGGAACGCCTTGATGATCGGCGTGAGCAGCGCGACGAGGTCGGCCGCTTCCTTGCGCACCGCTTCGTCGGCGTGCGACAGCTCCTTGTCGATCTGCAGCGCGGACCAGTACGTGAATGCGCGCGCGCCTTCCGCGTAGGCCTTCTGCGTGAGCAGCATGCGGCGCACGTCCGGGTGCACGATGATCGGGTCGGCCGGCTTGTCCGGTGCCTTCGGGCCGGTCAGCGAACGCATCTGCAGGCGTTCCTTCGCGTACGTCAGCGAGTTCTGGTACGCGACTTCCGTGAGGCCGAGGCCCTGCATGCCGACACCCAGACGCGCGGCATTCATCATCACGAACATCGCGTTCAAGCCCTTGTTCGGCTCGCCGACCATCCAGCCCTTCGCACCGTCGAGGTTCATCACGCACGTCGAGTTGCCGTGGATGCCCATCTTGTGCTCGATCGAGCCGCACTTGATGCCGTTGCGCTCGCCCGGCTCGCCCGAAGCGTCCGGAATGAACTTCGGCACGATGAACAGCGAGATCCCCTTCGTGCCTTGCGGCGCGTCCGGCAGGCGCGCGAGCACGAGGTGGACGATGTTCTTCGACATGTCGTGCTCGCCGCTCGAGATGAAGATCTTCGTGCCGCTGATCGAGTACGAGCCGTCGCCGTTCGGTTCGGCCTTGGTGCGCAGGATGCCGAGATCGGTGCCGCAGTGCGGCTCGGTCAGGCACATCGTGCCGGTCCATTCGCCCGACACGAGCTTCGGCAGGTATTGCTGCTGCAGTTCCGGCGCGCCGTGCGCGTGCAGGCATTCGTACGCGCCGTGCGACAGGCCCGGATACATCGTCCAGGCCTGGTTCGCCGAGTTCAGCATTTCGTAGAGTGCGTTGTTCACGAACGCGGGCAGGCCCTGGCCGCCGTAGTCCGGATCGCAGCCGAGCGCCGGCCAGCCGGCCTCGACGTACTGCTGATACGCTTCCTTGAAGCCGGTCGGGGTCTTCACGACGCCGTCGCCTTCATACGTGCAGCCTTCGCGGTCACCGACCTGGTTCAGCGGGAACAGTACCTCGGAGCAGAACTTGCCCGCTTCCTCGAGGACCTGGTTGATCGTGTCGGCGTCGAGGTCCGCATGCTTGGGCATTTGCTTGACTTCGGCTTCGACGTTCAGAAGCTCGTGCAACACGAATTGCATGTCGCGCAGCGGCGCGGCGTACTGTCCCATGACTCTCTCCAAAGGTGGGCAAACGGCTCGAGCTCCTGGCGGGCGGGTCACGCGCCGCTAACGGCTCTCGCTCTGATACGAAACAATCGTCTTTTCCAGCGCGGCCCACGTGAGGCGCACGGCGTCCGGCGAATGCAGGAAGCGTGCGTCGTGATGCAGGCCGAGCGTGAAGCTGTACAACTCGAAGAGCATCAATTCCGGATCCGTATCCGCGCGCAGATGCCCTTCTTCCATCGCCTGCGAAATGGCGCGCAGCAACGCGGCACGCCAGGCGGTCACGCTCGCGATCAACTGTTCGCGCACGGGGCTGTCCGGCCGGTCGTCGTACTCCACAGCGCCGCTGATGTAGATGCACCCGGTCGTCACCTCCTGGATGCGCTTCTCCATCCAGCGCGCCAGCATCGCCCGAAGACGCGGCAGACCGCGCGCCTCGCGCAGGCTCGGAAAGAACACCTCGTTCTCGAAACGATGGTGGTACTCGCGCACGACCTCGACCTGCAGGTCCTCGCGCGATCCGAAGTGCGCGAACACGCCGCTCTTGCTCATCTGCATGCGCTCGGCCAGCAGGCCGATCGTCAGCCCCTCCAGCCCGTCACGGCTGGCGAGGTCCAAAGCAGCTTCGAGTATCGCGGCACGCGTCTGTTCGCCTTTTCGCATAGCTATTTCTGTAACCGTTCGGGGGTTCGAATAAAATCGAACGGCCGTACTATTATTGAGTGCGGCCGCTCGCGAAACAAGGAAATTATTAGAAACCGGTGTCTAACCGAGCCGCTATTTTGCGCGATTCCGGCGGGACCGGAGCGGCTTTTCCGCACGAACGTGCGGACGGATTTTTGAAGTGAATGCTTAGTCTGCGTCAGTCGTAACCGCCGACCGTCAGCGCCTTCATCAGGAGGCGGTACGTGTTGTACGCCAGCCAGTTCAGCAGCCGCTCGATGCGCGGGCGCGCGGCGTAGTGCGCGGCGTCGATCTCGCGCCCTTCGGCGAACGCGGTGGCGATCGCGTCGCGCAACTGGTTCGTTACCGCATCGTAGCGCACCAGCACGACGTTCGCTTCATTGTTCAGCATCAGGCTCAGCGCGTCCAGATTCGACGAGCCGACCGTCGCCCAGTTGTCGTCGATCACGGCGACCTTGCCGTGCAGGATCGTCTTGTCGTATTCGGCGACGCGCACGCCCGCGCGCAACAGCGAGTGATACAGGAACGGCACGGCCGTATCGAGCGCCGTGAACTCCTTGCGGCCGATCAGCACCTGCACGTCGACGCCGCGGCGGGCCGCGCCCGTCAGCGCGCGGCGCAGCTTGCGGCCCGGCATGAAGTACGGATTCGCGAGCAGGATCCGCTGGCGCGCCTGGCCGATCGCCGCGAGATACGCCTTCTCGATCGCGCGGCGGTTCACGACGTTGTCGCGCGCGACGAACGCCACGCTCGGCTCGGTCACGACCCGCAGCGCGCCGGCCTTGATCCACCGGTGGCTGCGCATCCAGCGCCGGAACATGTCCGGAAACGCTTCGCCGCCGTGCAGCCCGGCCGCGTACTGCGCGTACGGCTTGTGGCCGAACTGGATCCGGTGCCACTGCAGCTCGAACGCGGCGCGCACGTCGGACACCGCGGGCCCGGCCATCTCGACCGCGAAATCCCAGCGCGGGAACGGCAGCGTCGCGCTGCCCTGCGTGTAGTCGTCGACGATGTTGATGCCGCCGCAGAACGCGACCGCGTGATCGACCACCGCGAGCTTGCGGTGCGTGCGCGAGAAGCCGAAGCGGCCGAACAGGTAGCGGTTGTAGATGCAGTGTTCGACACCGGCCTCGGCCCACGTGTCGAACAGCGGCAGGCGGGCGGTGCCGATGCCGTCGGTGATCACGCGCACGCGCACGCCGCGCTGCACCGCGCGGATCAGCGCGTCCGACACCGGCCGGCCGGCCGCGTCGTCGCAGAAGATGTAGGTTTCGAGCATCACCTGCTCGCGGGCGGCATCGATCCGATCGATCAGTGCCTGGAAGAATTCGCCGCCGGTTTCGCACAGCCGCACGGTGTTGCCGGCCGTAAACGCGAGCCGCGACGCGGAGCCGCGCTCCTGCAAGAACATCTGCCGCAATTGCGCGAAGCGCTTGCGGGTCTCCGCATTCATGCGGACGAGCCGTGCGGCGCCCGCGCGAGCGCCACGCGTACGGGCAATTGCAGGATCGCCTCGGCGTTCGACGGCGAGAAACAGCGCGCGGCCGCCTCGCGGAACGGCAGCCACGCGTGGTCGACGTGCTCGCGCGGCGACAGCGTCACGTCGACACGATGCGGCACGCGCAGCCCGAACCAGTGCTCGACGTTGCGCGTGACGCCCGGCGCATAGCGGTGCAGGTATTGCGGATAGATCGTGTATTCGATCCGGTGATGCCAGTCGACGAGCGCGCTGGCCGGCACGTCGGGCGTGCCGACCGCGATGCCGGTTTCCTCGGCTACTTCGCGCGCGGCGGTGAGCGCGAGCGGCTCGTCGAGCGCGTCCTTCGAGCCGGTGACCGATTGCCAGAAATCGGGCTGGTCGGCACGCTTGATCACGAGCACGTCGAGGTCGGGCGTGTAGATCACGACGAGAACGGATTCAGGGATTTTCGGCGGCTTCGTCATCTTGGTTTCATGCGGCACGAGGCGGTGCGTCGACCCTGTGCCCCGAACGTGCGGCAAGTGCTGCGACTGTACCGCAAAAAATGAAAAAGGCGCACCGCGCCTTTTTCATGGGTGTCGTGTGGGCGTGACCGCACACACGACAGAGGGGGCGAAAGCGCGTTACGCCTTCGGCTGCTCCGGCTGACGCAGACGGATGTGCAGCTCGCGCAGTTGACGCTCGTCGACCGGGCTCGGCGCCTGCGTGAGCAGATCCTGCGCACGCTGGGTCTTCGGGAACGCGATCACGTCGCGGATCGAATCGGCGCCGGCCATCATCGTGACGATGCGGTCGAGACCGAACGCGATACCGCCGTGCGGCGGCGCGCCGTACTGCAGCGCGTCCAGCAGGAAGCCGAACTTCGCCTGCGCTTCTTCCGCGCCGATCTTCAGCGCGCGGAACACCTTGCTCTGCACTTCCTCGCGGTGGATACGCACCGAGCCGCCGCCGATTTCCCAGCCGTTCAGCACCATGTCGTACGCCTTCGCGAGGCAGCGGCCCGGATCGGTCTCGAGGTACTCGAGGTGCTCGTCCTTCGGGCTCGTGAACGGATGGTGCGCGGCGACGTAGCGCGCGTCTTCGTCGTCATATTCGAACATCGGGAAATCGACGACCCACAGCGGCTTCCAGCCGGCCTGGACGAGACCGTTCGCCTTGCCGAATTCCGAATGGCCGATCTTCAGGCGCAGCGCGCCGAGGCTGTCGTTGACGACCTTCGCGCGGTCGGCCGCGAAGAAGATGATGTCGCCGTCTTCAGCGCCGGTGCGCTCGAGGATCGCCGCGATCGATGCGTCGTGCAGGTTCTTGACGATCGGGCTTTGCAGGCCGTCGCGGCCCTTCGCCTTCTCGTTGACCTTGATCCACGCGAGGCCCTTCGCGCCGTAGATGCGCACGAATTCGGTGTAGCCGTCGATGTCGCCGCGCGACAGCTCGCCGCCCTTCGGCACGCGCAGCGCCGCGACCCGGCCGTCCTTCGCGTTGGCCGGCGTGCTGAAAACCTTGAAGTCGACGTCCTTCATCGCGTCGGTCAACTCGGTGAATTCGAGCTGCACGCGCAGGTCCGGCTTGTCCGAACCGAAACGCGCCATCGCTTCCGAGTACGGCATCACCGGGAATTTCGCGTCGAGCTCGACGTCGATCGTCGTCTTGAAGATGTGACGGATCATGTCCTCGAACAGGTCGCGGATTTCCTGCTCGCCGAGGAACGACGTTTCACAGTCGATCTGCGTGAATTCCGGCTGGCGGTCGGCGCGCAGATCCTCGTCGCGGAAGCACTTGGTGATCTGGTAGTAACGATCGAAGTTCGCAACCATCAGCAGCTGCTTGAACAGCTGCGGCGACTGCGGCAGCGCGAAGAACTGGCCCGCGTTCACGCGCGACGGCACGAGATAGTCGCGCGCGCCTTCCGGCGTGCTCTTCGTCAGCATCGGCGTTTCGATGTCGATGAAGCCCTGTTCGTCGAGGTACTTGCGTGCCTCGATCGCGACGCGGTAGCGCAGGCGCAGGTTGTGCTGCATCTGCGGGCGGCGCAGGTCGAGCACGCGGTGCGTGAGGCGCGTCGTTTCCGACAGGTTGTCGTCGTCGAGCTGGAACGGCGGCGTGACCGACGCGTTCAGCACGTTCAGCTCGTGGCACAGCACTTCGATCTTGCCGCTCTTCAGGCCGGCGTTGACCGTGCCTTCCGGACGGTTGCGCACGAGGCCCTTGATCTGCACGCAGAACTCGTTGCGCACGCCTTCGGCGGTCGCGAACATCTCGGCGCGATCCGGGTCGCACACCACCTGCACGAGGCCTTCACGATCGCGCAGGTCGATGAAGATCACACCGCCGTGATCGCGGCGGCGCTGCACCCAGCCGCACAGCGACACGGTTTGGCCCAGCAGGTGTTCGGTCACGAGACCGCAGTATTCAGTACGCATCGACATGATGTTTGCTTTCGTTCGGTTTGATCAACGGGCGCCGCAACGCGCGGCCCGGGCGATGATTCTTTACTTACAGCGGCGGCTCGACGGGACGGCGGGCGGGCGCCGGAACCGGCGCCGAAGGCGCCACGACGCCCATCGAGACGATGTACTTGAGCGCGGCATCGACCGACATGTCGAGTTCGATGACTTCGCTCTTCGGCAGCATCAGGAAGAAGCCGGATGTCGGGTTCGGCGTCGTGGGCACGTACACGCTCACGTACTCTTCCGTCAGATGGTTGACCACGTCGCCGCCGGGCACGCCGGTCAGAAACGCGATCGTATACGAGCCGCGGCGCGGGTATTCGATCAGCAGCGCCTTGCGGAACGCGTTGCCGCTGCTCGACAGCAGCGTGTCCGATACCTGCTTGACGCTCGTGTAGATCGGCCCGACGACCGGGATGTGGCGCACGACCGCGTTCCACCACGTGACGAGCTTCTGGCCGATGAAGTTCTGCGTGGCCAGCCCGACCACGAAGATGAACGCGAGCGTCAGCACCGCGCCGATCCCCGGCAGATGGAAGCCGAGCATCCGCTCGGGCTGCCACGATTCGGGCAGCAGGAGCAGCGTCTGATCCATCGTGCCGATGATGAGGCCGAGCACCCACAGCGTGATCGCGAGCGGGACGAGAACCAGCAAGCCGGTCAGGAACACCGTTTTCAGGGTCGTCTTTTTCATCATCTGCCGTCAATGAACCGCGCCGGCGGCGCGGGTTGGTCGCGACCCGGCCGGGCCGCGACGGTCAACTGCCGGCGGCGGGCGTCGCAGCCGGTGCCGGCGCGGCGCTCGTCGTCGTGGTGCTGCTTGAACTGCTCGCCGCGGCCGGCGCGGCCGCGGCGGGTGCGGCTTGCGCCCCGGAGGCTGCCGGCGCCGCGTCGCCCGACGCCGCCGCCGGTGCGCTGGTGCCGCCCGAGCCACCGCGGAAATCGGTGACATACCACCCCGAGCCCTTGAGCTGGAACCCGGCGGCAGTCACCTGTTTGCGAAAAGCATCCTTCCCGCATTCAGGGCATTGCGACAGCGGCGCGTCGCTCATCTTCTGGAGCACGTCCTTCGCGAAACCGCACGCTTCGCATCGATAGGCGTAGATCGGCATGATATTTTTCCCGCGGAAACTGGAAACGGCTTGCAAAACCTTGAATTATAGCCGAAACCCGGGCGCGCTCCGGCAATGGCCGAGACGCCGGCGCATCAGCGGCGACGCCACGTGAGCCAGCGCTCGTGCCCGTCGAACACGGCCAGCGAATCGGTCACCGGCAAATCCTCCACCCGTTCGAAGTGCGGCGCGAGCAGCGTGTCGAGCTCCGCACGCTCGATGCCGAACGGCGGCCCCTTCGGCTTCGCCACCAGGAAGAAATAACCGGCCAGCAAGCCACCCGCGGGCAGCAGCTCGGCCATCCGCGCCGCATAGTCGGCACGCATGGCCGGCGGCAACGCGCACAGGAACGCTCGCTCGTACACCCACTGCACGTCGAACGGCGGCCGGTACTGGAAAAAATCCGCCTGCTCGACGACGTCCGCATGCGCGCCGAGCTGCGCCTTCGCGGCAGCGACCGCCTGCGCGGCGAAATCGATCGCGCGCACCGGCCAGCCGGCCTGCGCGAGCCATCCGGCCTCCTGCGCGCTGCCGCAGCCGGGGATCAGCACCGCGCACGGCTCGAGCCGCCGCGCGAACACGCGAAAACCGTCCGGCACGCCGCCGAATTCCCACGGCGTCACGCCGCGCTCGAAGCGCTCATTCCAGAACGACGCGCTGCCCGGGTCGCGCGTCGCGAAATCGGCGGCCGACGGTGCGGCCGGTTGCTTCGGATCGGACATCGCCGCGCTCCTTTCGATCAGGCGCCGTACGCGAGCGCGAGCAGCACGCGCGCGACGAGCGCGCCGACGCCGACGGCCAGGCCGAAGATCAGCAACGCCTGCATCAGCCGGTTCGTCCGTTTCTGCTCGACGAGGATCTGGCGCATCAGCTCCTCGCTCGCGGCGCGCGGCGCGTCGTGGCGCGCGGCCATCGCATGGTGGATCAGGCGCGGCAGCTGCGGCAGCGTCTTGCTCCACTGCGGCGCCTCGACCTTGAACCGCTCGTACCAGCCGCGCAGGCCGATCTGCTCGGTCATCCAGCGCTCGAGATACGGCTTCGCGGTCTTCCACAGGTCGAGTTCGGGGTCGAGCGAGCGGCCGAGCCCTTCCACGTTCAGCATCGTCTTCTGCAGCAGTACGAGCTGCGGCTGGATCTCGACGTTGAAGCGGCGCGACGTCGAGAACAGGCGCATCAGCACCTGGCCGAGCGAAATGTCCTTCAGCGCGCGGTCGAAATACGGCTCGCACACCGCGCGGATCGCGCTTTCGAGCTCCTCGACGCGCGTCTCGGGCGGCACCCAGCCCGATTCGAGGTGGAGCGTCGCGACGCGGTGGTAGTCGCGCTTGAAGAACGCGAGGAAGTTCTGCGCGAGGTAGTTCTTGTCGAAATCGGACAGCGCGCCGACGATCCCGAAATCGAGCGCGATATAGCGGCCGAACGTGTTCGGATCGAGGCTCACCTGGATGTTGCCGGGGTGCATGTCCGCATGGAAGAAGCCGTCGCGGAACACCTGCGTGAAGAAGATCTCGACGCCTTCGCGCGCGAGCTTCTTGATGTCGACGCCCGCCGAGCGCAGCGTCTCGACCTGGCTGATCGGCACGCCGGTCATGCGCTCCATCACGAGCACCTGCGACGTCGAGAAATCCCAGAACATCTCCGGCACGAGCAGCAGGTCGAGGCCCGCGAAGTTGCGGCGCAGCTGGCTGCCGTTCGCGGCCTCGCGCATCAGGTCGAGCTCGTCGTGCAGGTACTTGTCGAATTCGGCGACGACCTCGCGCGGCTTCAGGCGTCGGCCGTCGGCCCACATGCGCTCGGTCCACGTCGCGATGTCGCGCATCAGCGCGAGGTCGGAATCGATCACCGGCAGCATGTTCGGGCGCAGCACCTTGACGGCGACCGCCTTGCCCGCATGCGCGCCCTGCTTCAGCTTCGCGAAATGCACCTGTGCGATCGACGCGCTCGCGATCGGCTCGCGCTCGAATTCGTCGAACAGTTCGTCGACCGGCGCGCCGAGCGATTTCTCGATGATCGCGATCGCGACGGCCGAATCGAACGGCGGCACCTGGTCCTGCAGCTTCGCGAGTTCGTTCGCGAAATCGACCGACAGCAGGTCGCGGCGCGTCGACAGCACCTGGCCGAACTTCACGAAGATCGGGCCGAGGCTTTCGAGCGCGTGACGCAGCCGTACGGCCGGCGGATCGGAATAGCGGCGGCCGATCGTCGTGATCCGCAGCAGCAGCTTCACGCGCCGGTCGTCGATCCGGGACAGCATCACTTCGTCGAGGCCAAAGCGGATGACGGTGTAGACAATCTTGATGAAACGGAAAATGCGCATGCCCTGCGGCCCTCAGTGCGCGCCGCGCGGGCCGGAACCCGTGCGCGCGCCGATTTTTTGTTCGAGTCGCTCGACCCGCTTTTCGACCCGCGCGAGCGCATCGCGTGCGCGCGCCAGTTCCGCGTCGAAGCCGCCGAGCGACGCGCGCCGGACGACTTGCGGGTTCTCGTCGAGCCAGTATTCGGCGACGGAATCGAGCACGTTGCGGCCGGTGCGGCGCGCGCGCGCGCCGGCGTCGCGCACGAACGTCGCGATCCGGTACGCGGCCGCGTCGCCGACCAGCTTCGCGAGATCTTCCTCAGGTTCCCAGCGCAGATGCTCGGCCAGCTTCGCGATCTGCGTCGCGAATTCCGCGTCGCCCTCGATCTTCACGTGCTTCATCACGGCCGCCTGGCCGCCCTGCAGGAACGCGGCGACCGTGTCGCCGGCGAGCGCGATCGACACGTCGACCTGTTGCGCATCGTGCGCGTCGACGGCCGACAGATAACCGTCGGGCTGCACGAGCAGCGTGAGCGTGACGGGAGGCACGTCGATCCGGGCAGTCTTGCCCGCATAGGGAATCAGGCGGTCGCGCGCCCACGATTCGCGCGCGAGCAAGTGATTGACGGCAGCAGCAAAAGGCTTGGCGGCAAAGGTCATCGGGCTGGGAAAGAAAAAACCCGCGCAGGCCGGGCGCCCACGCGGGTTTCTATTGTAACGTCGGATCGGCGGCAGACCGTGCCCGACCGTACACCCGGGCGGCAAGCGGTCGCAGTGCGGCGGCCGTCGCCCGGATGCCCGGCGGCGCGGGCCGCCGGTCACGCTCAGTGCGTGTTGATCTGCTGGATACCCGCGAGCAGCCAGCCCTGACTGCCCGACTTCGACAGGTTCCACACCTCGTCGAACGGCGCGGCCGACGTATTCGCCGATTCGCGGATCAGACCGTGGAAGCGTACGCTCGCCGACTGCTCGATGCCGCGATCCTCGATCGCGACCAGTTCCGCGTCGAGCTGCACGACGTCGGTCTGGTTCGCGTCGGTGCCGCGCGAATCGAGGTCGATCTTGATCTCGGCGAACATTTCGGGTGTCGTGAACTCGCGGATGTCGGCCAGGTTGCCCTGGTCCCACGCAGCCTGCAGGCGCACGAAGTACACCTTCGCGCTGCGCAGGAACGCTTCGGTATCGAAGCCGGCCGGCACCTGCAGCGGCGCAGCCGCCATCGCGCCTGCCGCACCGGCCGCCGCCGCACCGCCGCCGAACACGCCCTGCGCTTCGTTCGCATAGCTGCTGCCGCTACCTGCATAGTTGCTGCCGGTGTTGCCCTGCTGGAACGACGGGCTTTGCGCGTAGCCGCCCGACGACGACGACGCGCCGCCGACCGAATACGCCGGCTCCTGCGGGCGACGGCGGTTCATGAACTTGCGGATCAGCCAGATGCCGACCATCGCGAGCAACGCGATCACGATGACGTTCGCCATCATGCTCGCGAACGCGCCGCCGAGGCCGAAGTGCGACAGCAGCGCCGCGATGCCGAGACCGGCCGCGAGGCCGGCGATCGGCCCAAGCCAGCGCGAGCGGTTGGGTTGCGCGGCCGGCGTGGGCGCGGCCGGGTTCGTACGCTGCGCCTGCGACGGCGCCGCTTGCTGCATCGGCTGCTGCGCGGGCGGCGTGGCCTGACGCTGCGTGACGGTGGAACTCTGGCGGCCGATGCTGCGCCCGCCGCCCATGCGCTTGGCCTCAGCGTCGAGCGATGCGAACGTGCCGGCCGTGAGCAGGCCGACCATCAGCAGGGTGCCGACCCGTCGAGCCCACGGCTTCGACGGCTTGCCACGGTTGAACAACGAACGCGATTCGAACATCAGTTTCTCCAGATGTAAGACAAATGTATGGGAAGAGCCCCTTAGTACTTGGCTCCCATATGTAAAGCTACCACGCCACCTGACAAATTGTAATATTTGACGGCGTCGAGGCCCGCTTGTTCCATCATCGTCTTCAGCGTGTCCTGATCGGGGTGCATCCGGATAGATTCAGCAAGATACCGATAACTTTCGGCATCTTTCGCGAACTTGTCGCCAAGCCACGGTAATACTTTGAAAGAATACAGATCGTACGCTTTTTTCAGCGGATCCCAGACTTTCGAGAATTCCAGCACCATCACGCGGCCGCCGGGCTTCGTCACGCGGCGCATCTCGGCGAGCGCGGCGTCCTTGTGCGTCATGTTGCGCAGCCCGAACGCGACCGTCACCACATCGAAGTAGTTGTCCGGAAACGGAATTTTCTCGGCGTCGCACAACAGCGACGGCGTCACGATGCCCTTGTCGAGCAGCCGGTCGCGGCCGACGCGCAGCATCGATTCGTTGATGTCGGTATGCCAGACCTCGCCCGTCGGCCCGGCCGCCTTCGCGAACGACTTGGTCAGGTCGCCGGTGCCGGCCGCGATGTCGAGCACCTTGAAGCCGGGGCGCACGTTCGCCTGCGCGATCGTGAACGCCTTCCACGCGCGGTGCATGCCCGCCGACATCAGGTCGTTCATCAGATCGTAGTTGCTCGCGACCGAATGAAACACGCCCGCCACTTTCTTCGCTTTTTCGTTTTCCTCGACGCTTTCGAAGCCGAAGTGGGTTTTGCTCATCGCGTTGATCCTCAGTAAATGGCAAGACGGCGCCGAGCGGGCGCCGTCGATTTCAGTGGCAGTGGCCGTGCGGCGCGCCGGCCGCCTGCATCGGGGCGTCGCGCTCGACGCCCGCCGCCTTCAGTTTGTCGAAATAGTCGCGCCACAGCGCGTCCTGCTGCGTCGCCAGTTCGTACAGCAGATCCCACGAGTAGATGCCGGTCGAATGGCCGTCGGAGAACGTCGGCTGCAGCGCGTAGTTGCCGACGCCCTCGAGCGCGGTGATCGTCACTTCGCGCTTGCCGGTCTGCAACGTCTCCTGGCCGGGCCCGTGGCCGCGCACCTCGGCCGACGGCGAATACACGCGCATCAGCTCGAACGGAATCCGGTAACTCTCGCCGTTCGGATACTGCAATTCGAGCACGCGCGACACCGCGTGCACGACGACGCCGGACGGAATCGGCGTCGTGGAAGTCAAACCGCTCATGGCTGCCTCGAATCGGTCATGCGTTGAATTTCCTCGCGCACCGCATTGTGCAGCAGCGAGGCCTGCGCCGCGCGCGAGCGCAGCAGCGCCTCGGACACGCTGCGCTGGCGCGGCGCCCATACGGGCTGCGGGAAATGGGCGTCGTTGGAAAAACGCGGAATCACGTGCCAGTGCACGTGCGGCACCATGTTGCCGAGGCTCGCGAGATTCACCTTGTTCGGCTGCATCACGCGGCGCACGGCCCGCTCGACCGCGTAGACCACGCGCATCAAGTGTGCCCGCTCCGACTCGCCGAGATCGGAGAACTCGGCGACGTGCGCGCCCCAGATCACCCGGCAGAAGCCCGGGTAGTCGTGCTCGCCCGTCGCGAGCACGACGCGCAGCGCATCGTCCTGCCAGAGCACCTCGCCGCCGTCTTCACGGCAAAACACGCATTCCATCGTCGCTCCCATGTGGACGGGCGGTCGTCATGCCCGCATTAGACCAGCACGCGCTCGATCCCGCCATGGTTGGCCCGTGCGACATAATCGGCCATCCAGTTCTCGCCGAGCACCTGGCGCGCGATCTCGACCACGATGTAGTCCGCTTCGAGGTTCGCGTCCTCGCTGTAGCGCGACAGCCCCTGCAGGCACGACGGGCAGCTCGTCAGGATCTTCACGTCCGGGCCGGCCGCGGCCGCCGGCGCCGCCGCATCGCCCGCCACCACCGGAATCGCACGCAGCTTCGCCGCGCCCTTGCGGATCTCCTCTTCCTTGCGGAAGCGCACCTGCGTCGAGATGTCCGGCCGCGTGACCGCCAGCGTGCCCGATTCGCCGCAGCAGCGATCGTTCTTCTCGATCTTGTAGCCGTCCTTCTCCGAACCCATCAGCTCGTTGACCAGCTTCACCGGGTCCATCGTCTTGATCGGCGTGTGGCACGGGTCGTGGTACATGTAGCGCGTGCCCGTCACGCCGTCGAGCTTCATCCCCTTCTCCAGCAGGAACTCGTGGATGTCGATGATCCGGCAGCCCGGGAAGATCTTGTCGAATTCGTAGCCCGCGAGCTGGTCGTAGCACGTGCCGCACGACACCACCACCGTCTTGATGTCGAGGTAGTTCAGCGTGTTCGCCACCCGGTGGAACAGCACGCGGTTGTCGGTGACGATCTTCTCGGCCTTGTCGTACTGGCCCGAGCCGCGCTGCGGATAGCCGCAGCACAGGTAGCCCGGCGGCAGCACCGTCTGCACGCCCGCCTCCCACAGCATCGCCTGCGTCGCCAGCCCCACCTGCGAGAACAGCCGCTCGGAGCCGCAGCCCGGGAAGTAGAACACCGCTTCCGAATCCACGGTCGTCGATTTCGGGTTGCGGATGATCGGCACGATCTTGTTGTCCTCGATGTCCAGCAGCG
Source organism: Burkholderia sp. AU39826 (assembly GCF_020419965.1). Classification (NCBI taxonomy): domain Bacteria; kingdom Pseudomonadati; phylum Pseudomonadota; class Betaproteobacteria; order Burkholderiales; family Burkholderiaceae; genus Burkholderia; species Burkholderia sp. AU39826. The sequence goes on along the minus strand of NZ_JAIZQG010000017.1, from coordinate 1,457 downwards.
CGCGCGCCGTCTTCTTCGGCAGGTTGCCCGGCATCTTCTTGTTCACGAAGTGGATCACCTGCTCGACCGCCGGCGGCTTGCCCGTCGTCGCCGGCGGGTGCTGCGTCTGCTTCGTCACGACCTTCTTGAGCATGTCGTTCGCGAAGCGCTGCACCTTGTAGCCCACCCCCATCATCACGCCGCGCGCGACGTTGATCGTCTGCGGATTGGTCGCGTTCAGGAAGAACATGCCCGCCGCGTTGCCCGCGTTGAACTTCTTCTTGCCCATCTTGCGCAACAGGTTGCGCATGTTCATCGTCACGTCGCCGAAGTCGATCTTCACCGGGCACGGCGTCGCGCACTTGTGGCACACCGTGCAGTGGTCGGCCACGTCGTTGAACTCGTCCCAGTGCTTGATCGACACGCCGCGGCGCGTCTGCTCCTCGTACAGGAACGCCTCGACCAGCAGCGACGTCGCGAGGATCTTGTTGCGCGGGCTGTACAGCAGGTTCGCGCGCGGCACGTGGGTCGCGCACACCGGCTTGCACTTGCCGCAGCGCAGGCAGTCCTTCACCGAATCGGCGATCGCGCCGATGTCGGACTGCTGCATGATCAGCGACTCGTAGCCCATCAGCCCGAAGCTCGGCGTGTACGCATTGCGCAGATCGGCGCCCTCGAGCAGCTTGCCCTTGTTGAAGCGGCCGTTCGGGTCCACGCGCTGCTTGTACGCGCGGAATTCGGCGATCTCGTCCTCGGTCAGGAACTCGAGCTTCGTGATGCCGATCCCGTGCTCGCCGGAAATCACGCCGTCGAGCGAGCGCGCGAGCGTCATGATCCGCGCGACGGCCGCGTGCGCGTCCTGCAGCATCTCGTAGTTGTCGGAGTTGACCGGGATGTTCGTGTGCACGTTGCCGTCGCCCGCGTGCATGTGCAGCGCGACGAACACGCGCGCGCGCAGCACGCGCTTGTGGATCGCCTGCGCTTCGTCGAGGATCGGCTTGAACGCGCCGCCGTTGAAGATCGCGCGCAGTTCCGCGCGGATCTCCTGCTTCCACGAGATGCGCACCGTGCGGTCCTGCGTGACGTGGAACACGGTCGCGCCCGGCTGCTCGTCCGCGCGATCGGCGAACTTCTCCGCGAGCGCCTCGTAGCCGAGCTGCACCAGGTAGTGCTGCGCCTCGCGCAGCGGCTGGTCGAGCCGGTCGCGCACGAATTCCCAGCGCGCGCGCACGCGCCTGAGCAGCTCCAGCGCCTGCTGCACGCGGTCTTCCAGCAGTTCCGCGCTCGGGATCTCGTTCGCGTCGTCGGTCTTGCCGAGCGGCAGGTTGCCGCCACGGAAGAACGCCTCGAACGCGTCGACCAGCTGCAGCTTGTTCTTCAGCGACAGCTCGATGTTGATCCGCTCGATGCCGTCGGTGTACTCGCCCATCCGGTTCAGCGGGATCACGACGTCCTCGTTGATCTTGAACGCGTTCGTG